>NZ_JBIAUQ010000006.1:284171-521312 GCF_042893155.1 Streptomyces sp. NPDC001668 | reverse complement strand
GCTGCTCACCCCGATCATGCTGTTGCTGCTCTTCGTCTACATCTTCGGCGACACCATGAGCGCCGGACTCGGGGACGGCGGCGGCGACCGCTCCGCGTACCTCGCGTACCTCTTCCCAGGGATCCTGATGCTGACCATCGGCGGCACGACGATCGGCAGCGCGGTCTCCGTCTCCATGGACATGACCGAGGGCATCATCGCCCGCTTCCGCACCATGGCGATCCACCGCGGTTCGGTGCTCGTCGGCCACGTCGTCGGCAGCGTGATCCAGTGCGCGATGAGCGTGGCCCTCGTCGGCGCCGTCGCCGTGGCCATCGGCTTCCGCTCCACGGACGCCACCGTGCTGGAGTGGATCCTGGCCTTCGCCCTGGTCGTCCTCATGTCCCTGGCGCTCACCTGGATCGCGGTGGGGATGGGCCTGTCCAGCCCGAACGCCGAGGCCGCCAGCAACAACGCCATGCCCCTGATGATCCTGCCGCTCCTCTCCAGCGCCTTCGTGCCGGTCGACGCGATGCCGGGCTGGTTCCAGCCGATCGCCGAGTACCAGCCCTTCACCCCGGCCATCGAGACCCTGCGCGGCCTGCTCCTCGGCACCGAGATCGGCCACAACGGCTGGCTCGCCGTCGCCTGGTGCCTCGGCCTGGCCGCGCTCGGCTACGCCTGGTCCAAGTCGCTCTTCGACCGCGACCCGAAATAGCGGTCACGACGCGTCCCGCTCCGGGGCGGCACACTCCGACACGACGTCGGCGTATGCCGCCCTGCCGGCGGTTCGAGCGCGTCGGGAGTACACACATCCAGTCGCGCCGGTGTGGCGTGCGCCGACTCGTAAGTCGCCTTGTCCCCCTCGAATTGATCCAGACAGCAAACAAACCCCAGGCTGCCGACCTGGGGTTTCTGGGTCTTGGAGTGGTCGAGTGCGTCGGATTGCACCGCTGTTGCCCGTGGTTTTCCGCTCTTTGTCCGCTCGGTTCGTGGCCGGTCGCCGAGGAGACGTTGCGGTTGCAAGCACCGGGTTGCTCCGTCCTCTGCTGGGAGAACCTCGTGGTGCGCTTGACCGCCAGTATGCCATTTTTAATGGCATACTGGCGGTGTGGCTGATGACGATGTTGACTTCCTGCCCGGCGACGGCCCCACCAGCGGCATCTCCGTCACACTGACCGCCGGAACTCTGCAGGCGATCCGGGAGCGGGTCGGCAAGCGGGGCGTATCGGCGTACCTGGAGAAAGCGGCCCAGCGGCAGATCGAGCGGGACAACCTGGACGAGCTGATCGCGGACTTCGACAGGGTGCACGGTCCGGCGGACCCCGAGGCCGTGGCGGCCAAGCGTGCCCGGCTCACCGGCGGCGCCTCAAATTCCGGGGCGGCCGCGTGAGCGGGGCCCTGGTCCTGGACAGCGAGGGCCTGGCGAAGGCTGTTCAGCGTGATCGGGAGATCCACGAGTGGCTGACGGCGGCTCGCGACGCCGACCTCCCCGTGATCACCTCGGCAGCGGTACTGGTCGAGGTGATCCACCCAAAGATCAACGAAGCTGCACTGAAGTGGACCCTGTCCCGCCTTGGTGTCGAGCCGGTGACCCAGGCCGTCGCGCAATCCGCTGCCACCTTGCTGTGTGCAGCGGGACTGCACGGCCACAAGTACGCAATCGACGCCATGCTGTGCGCCACCGCCCTGCAGCATCCCGGCCAGGTGACGATCCTGACTTCCGATGTAGAAGACATCGCCCTGCTCACTGCCGAGCACCCGCGCGTGAGTGCCGAGAAGGTCTGAGCCGAGGCGCTTTGCAGAGACGGTGCTCGCCGTGCGTAGATCGTCCTGAAATTGATCGTGCTGGTTGTTCCCGCCTGCCCTCATGCCCCGCTTCAGGGCGAGCGCATTGCTCAGGCGTCTGATCGGGGACACGGCACTCCGGCGCCGCCTCTGGAGTCTTGTCGATGAGGAAGATCAGGACGATGCCGTGCGGCGCGAGTGGGCCAACGTGTTGGCTCTGTGGAGGAGGTCGCCAAGTACTGAGCGCCGCGGCGATGCTTCGGCCGACGAAATGTGGCGGCGTACCAGCGGCCGGCGGACGCGGACGAGAGAAATGTGTACGCCCTGCGGCAGACCGCTCGTCTGATGACGGCGGCCGTGGGCCGGACGAGACCTTTGCCTGGCTGATGTCGTGCGCGGCCCATCACGCCGAGGAGGGCTGTCCGGACGAGATATCCACCGTGGCCGAACTGCGTCACAGCGGGACGCACGAACGAGGCGCTCGACTTGCTCCGCCGCGCATCGCAAACCGGTGACCCGTACGCCTGGCGTCAGTCCGCGGATCTGCTCCAGTCGGCCAGCTGTACGAAGGACGGACAGCGCATGTGGCGGTACGGCTGGGCGCCGGACGGTGAGATCTCGCAAGCGTGGAGTGCGGCTCTCCGGCAACTCAGCGGGTTGGTCACGTCCGGGTGACCGGAGCCTGATCATTCTCGACGGCCTTCTCGGATGCTGTGGGTTCGGGTATGCGCCAGACGATGCGGACCTGCTCGTCGAGGGGGAGCGAGGGGTCGCCGATGTAGACGCGGTGTATGAGGTAGAGGACGGCCAGCTGGAAGGCCCCCGGCTCCATGTCGTCCACCGTCGACACTGTCGCCCGGCTCAGCCTGTTCACCTGACGGACGAGACGGGGCTCTGTTTCGAGAGGCCCGAGCTCGGCGACGATCTCCGGTCCGAGTGCGCCGTCCTCGCGCATGGCCAGGATCGAGCGCCGCATCAGGTCAGGTTCGGCGTCGATCCGATCGAGGATACGGGCGAGGAGGTAGTCGTGGAGCAGGTCGGCCTCGATCCGGCCGTGCTCTACAGGCTCCTCGTCCGTGCAGTCAGGGCACCCCGCGCACTCGACGGGGCCGACGGAGTCGTCTCCCGGTCCCTCGTCAGCCTCTCGGGTGGACATGAAGCACGAGGTCGCCCACATGATCTCGGACGGGCTCAGCTCCAGGTCCTCGGCGGTCCACAGATCGGGGTCCGGGGATTCACCGCCTCTTATCTCCTCGGGTATGTCGATCCGGCCGCGCATCAAGGACTCGAGGGTGACGAGAACCGGTTCCCAGTCCTGGGCGCTGAGCAGCAGCGTCGCCACACGGTCCCCCGGGCGCTTCCAGAAGATGAGGTCTTCGTCGTAGCCGTTGACGAAGTGCAGAACGTGGTCCGCTGGGTCGAATTCGACGCCGGACATCTCGCCGAGGTGGGTGAGGACGGCCTGCCGATCTCGATAACGTCCGACGTAGCGGCGGGCTTGGGCGACGAAGGACTCCATGGTGGTGTCGTCCAGCACCGCGTTGGGGCTGACCCCGATGAAGCGCGGCGGACTCAGCTGACCGGACCGACGGAGCTGTTGGGTTCCGTTCGCCCAGTGCAGTTGTCTGGTGTCAGGGTCGTACACCACGCAGTAGACGGGGATGTTCCCGTTCGCCCAGGTGTCGCCGTGCTGGTCGACACGCACCGCGTAACCGTTGCCACGGCGTCGGCTGTTCCCACCCTTGACCTGAACCTTGATCGTGTCGCTCGTGAGACGCCCGTTGTCGGTGAAGGTGACGTAGAGGTCCTCGCCGAAATCGTTCTGCCCGGAAATTTCCTGCACGATGTGGTCGTGCTCTTCGAACAGGGAGCGCAGCGCGTTCACGGCGGCCTGCCCCACGCGCCGCCCTTTCGAGATCTTCGGCATATCGTCCTCCCCCGGAGCTCCCTCGCCGGACCCCCGGCAGCTCCGGGACGGCACCGTCCTTCGACATCCTGCCGCACGCCTCTGACATCCGGCCTGGGGAACGGCGGCCAGAGTGCTACGTGCACGGGCTCAGTACTCGGCCCGGGGTTCGCATGCCCAGCCCGGGAAGCCTCGCCGGGACACGGCCGTCTGGTGCCGTCTGTTGCACCCGCTGCTGACCGTTGTTGTCCGCTCTGAAGGGCACGCTATGGGCACGGAATCGGCCAGCAGATTGTTACCGCCTCTTCCGGGTCGGCAGAGCCACTACGCACGCACCGGATGCCAGGTGGGCCGCCGTGGGTGTGGTCGAGGTGCGACCGGGCTGTGAGCGGTCGGCTCTGAAACGTGTCTTCATGGCCGACGGCGCCCTTGCGGTCTTCAGTCCTCGTGTGGAATTTCCAGCTCCTGGAGTCGTTCGCCGATGTCGTCGGCCCACGATTGCGCCCACCGACGCAGCTCGGTGATTGCCGGCTCGTCCAGCCCGTAGGCGGCGAACTCGGTGTCGTCGATCCAGTCGGCCCCGCCCAGACGTGCTTGAAGCTCGCGTAGATCGAATGAGTCACGGGCGTGGCGACGGCCAAGTTGTTCCAGATCGATGTGGCTCCAGCGGTCCGCTGCGGCCTGCACGTCGACCAGATCTCTGGCGAGTCCCCGGTCGGCCAGTGCGCGAACCTTCGTGCCGACGACATCTTCGAGGGACAGCACCAGTCCGTGCTCGGTGCGCACGGGGGGCCGCCAAAGTGTCTCCTTGAGGACGTCGACCTCGCACTCCTCAAGGCTGGCGGGATCGGTGACGATGAGCCGCGCTGACAGTGGATCTGTCTCCAGAGCCCTCACGCGCCATCCGCGTTCTTCCAGTCCGCTGCGCACGGAGGTGGCGATGTCCTCCATGCGTTCCGGGTTCTCGGTCGCGACATCGAGATCCTGGCTGAGCCGGTTGACCAGCCCATGTGCTTGAACCGCGTAGCCACCGGTGAGCGCCAGAGGGTAGACACCACCCACGTCAAGGACGTCCGCAAGCAGCCGACGGTGCAGATCCGTGAGGTTCACGCAGCAGCCTGGGCTCCGTGAGCCAGCTCGTCGAAGGAGCTCTCCCACACTTCCCGGACATCACGGCTGACCAGTGTGCGCAATGTGGGCCACAGGCTGACCAGAAGGTCACGATTGAGGAACCGGATGAGATCGTCGCGCAGACCCTCGGCCAGGACTATCCGGTAGTAGCTCATCCGCAGCCGCGGCTGGTCGAGATCGAACGTGGTGAGCCCCGACCACGCCAGATGCAGAGGCAGGGTCACCGTGCCGTGCTGGGGGCCGACGAGCTCGGAAAGTGCGCCAGGCGCACGGCGAGCAAACTTGGCGCGGCGAAGATCAGAGAGACCGGGCTGTGTTGCCATACGTTGATTATCCAGGAAGAGCCTGCGGTGGGCTCAGTGATCCGCAGACTGGCGTAGGGGCATCTCAGGTACCCCGTTAACAAAGAATGTCCCTCACCTCCTGTCGGCCGGGTGGAAGAGATGAGCTATGGAAAAGAAAACAGCTGTTGAGAGCTTCGATGGCCCCTGGAGCTCGGCCTCACATCCCGTGTGTCGTGTCCACCCGTCAATGTGCGCACCGACGGTGCGCACATTGACGCTCTCGCTGTCGCCTCTCTACCGTTCCCTCATCGAGAGCAACCAGGGCGGTGTACGGGGGTTTCATGGACGGTACGGGGCTCAGCGAAGATCGCCTGTTGTCGAGGGCCGAACTCGCACAGCTGGCTGGGGTGATGCGGCCAGCGGTCACCAACTGGCAGCGTCGGTACGAGGATTATCCAGAGCCGGTCAGGACGGGGGAGACGGAACTATTCAGTCTGCGGGCGGTTCTCGGATGGCTTGATTCCCGTCCGATCCCGTCGCGCGCGCGTGCGTCCGACGAGCCGCCCGGGATCACCTATGCCGACCGTATGCGGCGGAACCTCACGGCATCGGACGACGCCCGCCAGAAAGCGACCACGCCGAGCGATGAGGCAGCCGACAGCGGTCTGTCGCGCGACGAAGAACAGCGTGCACGGCAACTCGCGCAACTGCTGGGACCGATCGCGGACGCCGTGCGCGGTGGCGGATCGATGACGGACTATCTTGCCTTGCTCCTCTCCCTGGTCTTTCTTCAGGTGAGCGGAGACCCGCACTCGGTGTCGCTCCCACGTACGGCGCGGGCTCGATCCAGGGCGGCCACAGCGGCTTTGTTGCAGGAGATCGGGGAGGCGGCCGACGAGGCACTTCGCCTGCGTGGTGTGCTGCCGGGCATGCGGGCAGCCATCGTCAGGTTGGAGCCTCGGGAGTACGCGGATGTCGTCGAGGTGATTCGCCTGACCGACGGCTTGGGGATCGATGAGTTCCGGCAACTGGTGGATCAATTCGGCTCCCGAGCCGGGCTTCCCAGCGGAGAGTTCTTCACCCCCCGTGCTGTCGTGCGGCTGATGCGGGACGCCGTCATAGACGACGAGGACTCCGCGCAACGCGTCTACGATCCGTATGTGCGCGCAGGCGAGATGCTTGACGGGGTCGCTGAACGCCTCGGTGGCGTCGTGCCTCTGACCCTGCGTGGTGAGAGCCCGCAGCGCGGCACACTTCAGCTCGCCGGAATGAACCTTGCGCTGCACGGAGTGCCGGTCGAACTGGAGGCCGTAACCACGGCCCCATGGAACGAGCGTGTCTGGCCGAAGGCCCGCCAGGCCGACCTGATCCTGACCAATCCGCCGTTCAACGCTCGCGGGGTTGGGGCGAGGCCGCGTGAGGGCATCGACTGGCCGTACGGACCGCCTCCCCCCGGCAACCCTGCATTCGCCTGGCTCCAGCATGTCCTGGTGTCCCTCAAGGACGAGGGCCATGCAGGCGTCGTGATGCCGGTCAGCGCGGGCGCCTCCACAGACCTCCGGGAGCGGGAGATTCGGGGCAGGCTGGTGGAGGACGGGGCTGTCGAATGCATCGTCGCGCTGCCGCCCCAGCTCTTCTCGGGGGCTCAGGTGTCCGTCTGCTTGTGGTTCTTGAGGCGCTCCACAGCGGTTTGCGAGGAGATCCTGTTCGTGGACGCCCGAGAGTTGGGCGACAAGGCGAGTCGCGGACCGCGGGTCCTGTCCGACGAACACGTCGGGGCGGTGACGGAAACCGTTCAGGCGTGGCGGCGAGGAACTGGATTCCGCCTCGGGCGGCAGAGCGCCGGCCATCTTGCGGTCGCTGCTCCGCTGGAGGCCGTGCGGGCTGCGGGTTACTCGCTCAGCCCCGCCGACTATGTGGACAGATGGATGTCCGCGGCCTCACCGGCTGATGCGGCGACTGAGGCAGCAGCGACGAAGCGGGCGCTTTATACGGCCGGGCGTCGAACGAAAGCCGTAGACGGTGCGGTCGATGCGCTCTCGTACAGCCCTTTGCCGTCAGCCTTCGTGCTCTCGTATGACGGGCTACCTCATGACTGGCGTCGGGTTCCGCTGGGCGATCTGGTCGAGATCACGGCCGGCCCGTCCTACTCACGGCTGCCGGCCGAGGTTCGCTCCGTGGCAGGCGATCTGCGTGTCGTGATGCCGAAGCATCTGCGTGAGGGACGTATCGACGATCGCGACATGGAGAAAGTGGGTGAGGATGTCGCTCGCGCACTGGCAAGGTTCCGTCTCCGCCCCGGAGACATCCTGTGCGTGCGTTCCGGCGCCCAGATGCCCCCTGCCTTGGTAGAGAAGGCGCAGGAAGGCTGGCTGTTCAGCACCAACCTGCTGCGGCTGCGTGCCCTGGAATCGGACGGGGAGGTCCTTGTCCTCCCCGGCTACCTGCTCGCCTACTTGTCTCTGCCGCAGACGGTGCATTGGCTCAAGGAGTACGCCCGCGGCACCGCCGTCCCCTCCCTCAGCGCCGCCACACTGGCACTTCTGCCCGTACCGTTGCCGCCCCTTGCTCACCAGCGGCGAATCAGCAACGCGCTGGATGCGGTAGGCGCACAGATCACCGCGCATCGCGAACTCATTCAGGCCGCGATGCACCATCGCAGCACACTGGCCGCCCATTTCCTGACTGGCGTCTTGGTCCCGGAATGATGCTCTCCTCCCGTTTCAGCCCCTTCGTGAAGGAAGACTTCTGTGAATGCTCCATCGTGCGAGCCGCGATCCGGAACGAGGTATCTGTGGCTCCTCGTGGCAGCGCTGTTCTCTCTCGTAGTGGCCCTCGTTGCTGGGATCCTCAAGGCCAGCACCGGAGCCGGATTCGCCGAGGCAGTCCTTTACGGCGGCACTGCTTTTGCCACGACGATGGGCCTCTGCTTGCTTGTCCTGTCCGCGGTCGGCCAACTCTGAACGAGCCGACCGGCCTGTGCGCGGCCGCCAGCCGTTGGAAAGAAGCAAGCACGAATGGTGCGAGCCCACTGACCGGACCACAAGGAAGGCCCAGGTCGACGACCTGGGCCTTGTCATGGAGCGGGTGACGAGAATCGAACTCGCGCTCTCAGCTTGGGAAGCTGATGTTCTACCATTAAACTACACCCGCGCGAGACACCGGACGGAACCGGTGTCGAACGCAACGTTACCTTACCTCATGCCAGGCCCCCGGCGCTGAAGCCGTGGGGCCTGGGTGCGTTTGCGGGGTGGGACGGGGCTGCGGGGCGCGGGAGTTGGGGCGTACGGTGGAGGCGTGGGAGAGGGTCCGGGTGGGATCGGAGTGCCGCCTGGAGGGGCGTCCCACCCATCCCGTAATGTGGCTTTTGTCGTCAGGTGAGCAGCAGCCCGACGCGGCTCTTGGGGAAGGGACTCAGGACTTGATGGAGCAGGACTTGATGGAGCGCACCGTCGTCCGTTGTGCCGATGGGCACGTGTTCAGCACCGCTTCGTTCCCGATGCAGCAGGCCGAGCGCCTCGGTCCCGGACGGCTCGTCCGGTGTCCTCGCTGTGCGCGGCTTCGCAGCGTCGTCCAGGTGACCTTGGAGAAGCACTGAAGGCAAGCCATAGAGAGCAGTAGCAGGCGCGCGGGTCCGTCCGATGGTGGCCGGTCCGCGCGCCTTGCGTATCCTCGGGACGTGCTTCTCTCAGACAAGGACATCCGGGCCGAGATCGACGCCGGGCGGGTACGGATCGATCCCTACGACGAATCCATGGTGCAGCCGTCCAGCATCGACGTGCGCCTCGATCGCTTCTTCCGGGTGTTCGAGAACCACCGCTACCCGCACATCGACCCCTCCGTCGAGCAGGCCGACCTGACGCGGCTCGTGGAGCCGGAGGGCGACGAGCCGTTCATCCTGCACCCCGGCGAGTTCGTCCTCGCCTCGACCTACGAGGTCATCACCCTCCCCGACGACCTGGCCTCGCGCCTGGAGGGCAAGTCCTCGCTGGGGCGGCTCGGGCTCGTGACCCACTCCACCGCGGGGTTCATCGACCCGGGTTTCTCCGGGCACGTGACCCTTGAGCTGTCGAATCTCGCCACCCTCCCCATCAAGCTGTGGCCGGGGATGAAGATCGGCCAGCTGTGCATGTTCCGGCTCTCCTCGCCGGCCGAGTTCCCCTACGGCAGTGAGCGCTACGGCTCCCGCTACCAGGGCCAGCGCGGTCCCACCGCCTCCCGCTCCTTCCTCAACTTCCACCGGACCCAGGTATGAGCGCCGCACGGGAGAACCTCACCTACGAGGCGTTCGGCACCGCCGTCCGCGAGCTCGCGCAGACCATCGCGGACGACGGCTACGAGCCCGATGTCGTGCTCTCGATCGCCCGCGGCGGAGTCTTCGTCGCCGGCGGCCTGGCGTACGCCCTCGACTGCAAGAACATCCACCTGGTGAACGTCGAGTTCTACACCGGCGTGGGGACCACTTTGGAGATGCCGGTCATGCTGGCCCCCGTCCCCAACGCCATCGACTTCTCCGACAAGAAGGTCCTCATCACCGACGACGTCGCCGACACCGGCAAGACACTCAAACTGGTGCGCGACTTCTGCCTCGACGCCGTTGCCGAGGTCCGCTCCGCGGTCATCTACGAGAAGTCGCAGTCCCTGGTGAAGTGCGAGTACGTCTGGAAGCGCACGGACGACTGGATCAACTTTCCGTGGAGCGTTCTGCCTCCGGTGAGCAGGTCGGGCGAGGCGCCCAAGGAGAACCGGGAAGCGGTCTGAGCCGCGGGTCTTCGCGGATGCCCGAGGAGGCGCCTACCGGCGGGTCGGCCTTCTCTCGTGGGGCCGTAGCCAGCGGCGAAGTGCCTCTGTGTTCCGCTCCTTGGCGGCCGTGGTCCGGGCGGGCTCGCGAGAGCTCGTGTGGAAGACCCACAGGGGTGACCAGCGCCCGCGCCCACGGGAATCGGTCCAGCGGACCGCGGGGAACCCGGTGATCTCCGTGATGCTGCCGCGGAGGATGGTCCGCGTCCACAGGTATCCGCGAACCGTCAGCTCGGCGTCCCTGCACAAGACGCCGAGCCGGTATCCCCGCACGGCGATGACCACGCAGACGAGCAGCACCGTGCAGCCCGCCAAGCGCGGGTACGCACCGGGGGCCTGGGCCGTGCAGACGAGGCTTCCGGCAGCGGGGACCACGCCCAAGCCGCTGTTGGCCAGGCGGCCCCACCTCGACGGCGCCAGCTCCACGGCGGCTCCTCTCATCCGGTGACCGATCCTCTACTGGCTTCGTCCCGTGGGTACGGCCGGCACTCCTGCCGCCCCGGTGATGGAGAGGGGAGTGATGAGGCCTGCCACCACGGCCTGGACGATGACGTCGTTGGCCGCGCGTTCGCTGCCCACTCCCGCGACGTAGAGCCGGGCGGAGACGATCAAAAGGAGTGCCCACCACGGTGATTGCAGCCAACTGAGGGTGGCTGTCAGGCCCAGGAGGGCGTAGGCGACGTTCTTGCGGAACTCGGCTTCACCCACCGCTCGGTCGTACTCGTTGAACAGGTCGTAGCTGGCGATCAGCAGCTTGGTGCGCAGTTGCCGCGTCTCCCCGAGGATGTCCCGTACCGCCAGGCCGACCACGAGGCGTTCGCCGCGCTCGCGCTCCGGGTTCACGGCCGCGTTGCCCTCGGGTACCGGGCGGGGCAACCGGCCCTGGTCCTGGAGAAAGCTGACCAGGTCGTCGTACGCGAGACGTGACACGCGTGGTGTGAGGGCCGTGCCGCCGCTGCGGAATCTGGCCGCCTTCGGTGCTTCCCGCGCGTTCACGGTGACCACTCGGACGGCGAGCATGGCGCCGATGAGGTAGGCGAGGAAGGCGCCGGACGCGAGCACTCCGGCAGGGCCTATCAGGCCTCCGAGGCGATACAGGGAGGCCCAGACGCCGTGAGCCTGCTGGGGTGTCGGAACGCGGTCCTCCAGGATCAGCCACAGCGTCAGGAGCCAGATGCAGCCTGTCGAGAGTGGTGCTCGGACGTCGCGAAGGCCCGGCAGCAGATTCGCCAGCACATTGTCCCCCTGATCCGTGTGCCGCCCCGCTGGCGGCGGCCTCTGCGGCGTCCCGAGTATCCGAGACATGGCTCCGACCGCGCATCCCCCGTCTCACGCACGGCGAAGGGCTCCCGGTGACAGAACACCGGGAGCCCTTCCGCGTGCCGGGAAGGCTAGAAGGTGCCCAGCTTCACGATCGACAGCAGGGCGATCAGCTGGATCGCCGAGGCGCCGAGGGCCTTCGGCCAGGGGAGGTCGTGGGACCTGGACACCATCAGGGTGAGGAGGGCGCCGGCCGCCACCCAGGTCGCCCAGCCGAGGAGCTGGACGAAGGACGCGTCGCCGCCGAAGAACATGGCCACGATCAGACGGGGGGCGTCGGTCAGGGACATGATCAGCATGGAGAGGCCGACCGTGGGCTGCCACGCGCCGTCGCCGCCGAGCTGGCGGGCCAGGGCGTGGGTGACGACGCCCAGGACGAAGGCGGACAGGACCATGGCGACGGCTGTCGTCAGGACGATCGGGATCGCGTTCGACAGAGTCGCGTTGATCGCGTCCTCTCGGGCGCCCTCGAAGCCGAAGACCGCGAGCAGGCCGTAGAGGAAGGTCACGATGAGGGCCGGGCCCCACATCGTGTAGTCCCGCATCTGCAGGAACGTCTGCTTGGGCGAGAGCAGGATGCCCTTCAGGAGTTCCTTCCAGTGCAGGCGGGGGCCCACGGGCGCCGCCGGGGCCGAGCCCGCGCGGTAGGTGCCGCCCTGGTTGTAGGGGTCCTCGTCGATCGAGAACGCCTGGGTGTGGCCCGGGTTGTTCGCGGCGTACGGGTCATGGCCGCCCTGCGGCTGCGGGGCGCCGCCGCCGTCGCCGAAGTACTCCGGCTCGTCGTAGGCCCCGCCGCCGCCCTGGGTCCACTGACCCGGGTGGGGCTGCGGCGCGGGGGGATAGCCGTACGGCTGTCCCTGGGGCGCCTGCTGCCCGTACGGAGGTTGCTGCGGTCGCGTATGAGGAGCGCCGTTGTCCCGGCCGCGTCCGATCCTGAATCCAGCCACGTCTTCGAACGTACCTGGTCCTGGAGAGTGGTGTACGCGGCCGGGCGTTTCGGGGACGGCTTTGCTGCCGAGCTGTGACATCCCCTAAGGGGGCCCTCAGTCTTCCCTTACGGGGCCGGTGAGGAACGCGGACGTGGAGAACGTGACGGCCGGCCTCGGGCTCACGAGGCCCTTCTCCTCGCCCGCGTAGACCGCGACGATGTCCTTCGTCTCGCTCTGATACGTCCGCACCGCCAGGTCCGCCCGGCCGTCGCCGTCGAAGTCGCCGACCGCGAGGACCCGGGTGGTGCCGGTGGCGGGGGGTTCCACGGTCACCGTCGCCTGCGCGGACAGACCGGCCGTACGGCCTTGGAAGACCCGGAGTCGTGAGCCGCTGGAGACCAGGTCGGACCGGCCGTCGCCGTCGAAGTCGGCGGCGTCGAGCACCGAGCCTGCCGCGGCCAGGCTTCCGCGTACGGCCCCGGGGAGGTCGTAGCGCAGTGACGTTCCGCCCATGGCACCGACCGCCGCGTCCAGAGCCTCGCCCCGGCCGAAGGAGCCGAGGGCCACGTCGATACCGGACGGCAGGACGGCTCCGGTGCGGGTGGGCCCCGCCGGGCCGCCGAGGACCACGGCGGAGGGGCCGGGGCCCTGAGCCGTACGGACGACCAGGTCGTCGTAGCCGTCGCGGTCGACGTCGGCGGCCGGGCCCGTGGGGACCTCGCCGGGCGACTGGATCGGGGCGCCGGCCTCGCTCGGGGCGCCCTTACGGGTGAACGGGCCGCGCAGGTAGGTGAGACGGCCGCCGCTGGCGTGCAGGACGAGGTCCTTCGCGCCGTCGCCGTCGAAGTCGCCGCAGACCGGCTGGTCGGGCCAGTCGTTGCCGACGCGGGCGGCGGGCGGGACGGTGAGGTGTACGGCCTTGCCGGTCAGGCCGGTCGGGGAGCCGAAGAGGATCTGGAGCGGGACCGGGGGCCGGCCCTGGCCGTCGTAGGGCGGGTCGGTGGAGACGACGAGGTCCGTGAAGCCGTCCTTGTCCAGGTCGCAGGTGGCCTCCGCGTCGAACAGGGCGGGGAGTTGGCCGTCGGTGGCCGCGCCCTGCCCGCTCGGGGTGATCAACTGCCGTGTGCCCGGGACGAGTCCGCGCTCGCTGCCGTAGACGACGCCGATGCCGGGGTCGTCGGCGTGGGCCTGCTCCTTGACCAGGTCGCCCAGGACGAGGTCGCGGTGGCCGTCGCCGTTGAAGTCGTCCGCCGTCCTGCTGCCCTTGCCCTTCGGGACGGGGAGCCTGGCGGGGGCGTCGGCGATCTGTACGGGGGTGCGGTCCGCGGATCCGGTGTGCGGGGTGGAACCGCAGGCGGCCAGGAGGAGGGTGCCACACAGGGCCGCCGTACCCACAACACCTCTACGCGCGCGCACCGTTCACCTCGTCAGCATCATTGACAACGACCCCGGCAATGATGCACGTGTTCGACTGGTGGCGACAGCCCCGTACGACCCTGGAGTCAAGTGGTGGACGCGGACGCGGTGTTGTACATCCTGGACCTGTTGCGGCGGGCCGGGGCGGAGGTCTGGGTCGGGGGTGGGTGGGGGATCGACGCGCTGGTCGGCGAGCAGACCCGCCACCATCGCGACCTGGACCTGATGCACCGGCGGGAGCAGGAGCCCGCCGTGGTGGCGGCCCTGGCCGGCGCGGGCTTCGTGGAGAGCCTCGACCTGCGGCCGGTGCGGTTCGTGGTCACCGCTCCCGGCGGACGGGAGGTCGATCTGCATCCGCTGGTCTTCGCCGGGGACGGTTCCGCCGTGCAGGCGTCGGGGGAGCCGGAGCGGCCCTTCACGTACCCGGCCGCCGGCTTCGTGACCGGGAGCATCGGCGGGACGGCCGTTCCGTGTCTGTCCGCCGATCAGCAGGTCTACTTCCACCAGGGGTACGAGCCCTCGGAGCGTGACCGGCACGACATGGCTCAGCTCCGGCGGGTCTTCGGGATCGCCACCCACTTCTGAGCGGAGACCACTTCCGCGCGGGGACCGCACAACGCGGCGCCCCCGGGTCCGGTGGGACCCGAGGGCGCCGAACAGCACCGTCGTGAGCGCTACTTCACCGGCGTCACTTCACCGCGTCACTTCACCGGCTCCGGCTCCGGCTCGCTCTCCGACTCCGCCGTGTCCTGCGGGTCGACCGGCGTCTTCACGGACTGGAGCAGCAGCTGGGCGACGTCGACGACCTGGATCGACTCCTTGGCCTTGCCGTCGTTCTTCTTGCCGTTCACGGAGTCCGTGAGCATGACGAGGCAGAACGGGCAGGCGGTGGAGACGATGTCCGGGTTGAGCGAAAGGGCTTCGTCCACGCGCTCGTTGTTGATGCGCTTGCCGATCCGCTCCTCCATCCACATCCGCGCGCCACCGGCGCCACAGCAGAAGCCGCGCTCCTTGTGGCGGTGCATCTCCTCGTTCCGGAGGCCCGGGACGCCCGCGATGATCTCGCGCGGGGGCGTGTAGATCTTGTTGTGGCGGCCCAGGTAGCACGGGTCGTGGTAGGTGATGATGCCCTCGACCGGGGTGACCGGGACGAGCTTGCCCTCGTCGACGAGGTGCTGGAGCAGCTGGGTGTGGTGGATGACCTCGTAGTCGCCGCCGAGCTGCGGGTACTCGTTGCCGATGGTGTTGAGGCAGTGCGGGCAGGTCGCGACGATCTTCTTCGCGGACTTCGGCTTGGCGGACTCGGCGACCACCTTGCCGTCGTCGTCCAGCTCCTCGCCGAACGCCATGTTCAGCGCCATGACGTTCTCCATGCCGAGCTCCTGGAACAGGGGCTCGTTGCCGAGACGCCGGGCGGAGTCACCGGTGCACTTCTCGTCGCCGCCCATGATCGCGAACTTGACGCCCGCGATGTGCAGCAGCTCGGCGAACGCCTTCGTGGTCTTCTTCGCGCGGTCCTCAAGGGCGCCCGCGCAGCCGACCCAGTACAGGTACTCGACCTCGGTGAGGTCCTCGATGTCCTGGCCGACGACCGGGACCTCGAACTCGACCTCCTTGAGCCACTCCAGGCGCTGCTTCTTGGCCAGGCCCCAGGGGTTGCCCTTCTTCTCCAGGTTCTTGAGCATCGTGCCCGCCTCGGACGGGAACGCGCTCTCGATCATCACCTGGTAGCGGCGCATGTCGACGATGTGGTCCACGTGCTCGATGTCCACCGGGCACTGCTCGACGCAGGCACCGCAGGTGGTGCAGGACCACAGGACGTCCGGGTCGATGACGCCGTTCTCCTCGACGGTCCCGATCAGCGGGCGCTCGGCCTCGGCGAGAGCGGACGCGGGCACACCGGCCAGCTGCTCCTCGGACGCCTTCTCCTCGCCCTCCATCGTCTTGCCGCCGCCGGCCAGCAGGTACGGGGCCTTGGCGTGCGCGTGGTCGCGCAGCGACATGATCAGGAGCTTGGGGGAGAGCGGCTTTCCGGTGTTCCAGGCGGGGCACTGCGACTGGCAGCGGCCGCACTCGGTGCAGGTGGAGAAGTCCAGCAGGCCCTTCCAGGAGAACTGCTCGACCTGGGAGACACCGAAGACGTCGTCGTCACCGGGGTCGGTGAAGTCGATCGGCTTGCCGCCCGACGTCATCGGCTGGAGACCGCCGAGGGCGGTGCCGCCGGTCGCCTCACGCTTGAACCAGATGTTCGGGAAGGCCAGGAAGCGGTGCCAGGCCACACCCATGTTGGTGTTCAGCGACACGACGATCATCCACACGAAGGACGTGCCGATCTTGATCATCGCGACGAGGTAGACGAGGTTCTGCAGCGTGGAGACGCTCAGGCCCTTGAAAGCCAGGACGAGGGGGTACGAGGCGAAGTACCCGGCCTCGTAGCCGTCCACGTGGTGCAGCGCGCCCTCGAGGCCGCGCAGCACGTAGATGGCCAGGCCGATGGTGAGGATGACGTACTCGACGAAGTACGCCTGACCCGCCTTGGAGCCGGCGAAGCGGGACTTGCGGCCGGGGCGGGAGGGCAGGCTCAGCAGCCGGATGACGATCAGGACGGCGATGCCGAGGATCGTCATCACGCCGATGAACTCGATGTACAGCTCGAACGGCAGGAACTCGCCGATGACCGGCAGCACCCAGTCGGCCTTGAAGAGCTGGCCGAAGGCCTGCGCGAGGGTCGGCGGCAGGGTCAGGAAGCCGATGGCCACGAACCAGTGGGCGAAGCCGACGATGCCCCACCGGTTCATCCGGGTGTGGCCGAGGAACTCCTTCACCAGCGTCACGCTGCGGGCGTAGGGGTTGTCGGTCCTGCTTCCGGCGGGCACCGGCTGGCCCAGCTTGAAGTACCGGACGAACTGGCCGATGGCGCGTGCGAGCAGTGCCACGCCGACCACGGTCAGTACCAGCGACACGATGATCGCGGCGAGTTGCATTTCGGGGCTCCTCGGGCCTGCGAGGGGTCTACGAGAGATCCATGACAAGGGACCTCGTCATTACTAAGCGGTAACTTATGCAGTCCGTCTGAGACTACCCCCATCCTCCGCCGCACTGTAGCCGGGCACGGGGTGATCTGAATCGCTGAGGGTTACCTTAAAACCCGATCGTGTTATTCGTGATGAATTGGTACATACGGCGCTAATTTAGGCTCGTGCTCTACGGGATCCTCGCCGCCACCTCCGCCCTGTTCCTCGCCGCCGTGCTCGCCGCCCTGCTGCGGCTGCCCGCCCTGCGCCTCGGGATCGTCGACCGGCGATGGCGGCGGCCCATGCCGTTGTCCGGCGGGGTGGCGGTGGTGGCCGCCACCTGTGGGGTGGCCTTCGCCGGGGACTGGCGGGGTGTCACCCCGCTCGGCCCCGAGGCCGGACGGCTGCTCGTCGCCGGGGCCGCCGTGGCCCTCCTCGGGCTCGTCGCCGACGTACGGCGGGTCAAGGCGCGGTTCCTCGTGGGCGGTACGGCCGTGGCGGCGGCGTGTGTCGTGCCGTACGAGGAGACCGGGGTGGCCGCCGGGATCCTCGCGGTCGGCTGGATCGTCTTCGTCGCCCTCGGGTTCAAGGCGCTGGACCACGCCGACGGGCTCGCCGGGACCGTCGGGGTCGTCACCGCCTTCGGGGCGGCGGCCTGCGCGGCGGCCGAGGTGATGGACGGGCTCGCCGTCCTGCTGAGCGTGCTGGCCGCCGCGCTGACCGGGTTTCTGATGCACAACTGGCATCCCGCGCGCATGGGGCTCGGCGCGTGCGGAGCGCTGTTCACCGGGTTCGTGCTCGCGTCCGCGGCCGTGACGACCCGCGCGGGGCAGGAACTCGGCTCCGGGGCGGGCGTGTTGTTCGCGCTGACGGCGGTGGTGGCCGCCGACGTCGTCCTCGTGGTGCTGGCCCGGCGGCTGTCCGGGCGGCCGCTGCTGAGGGCCGCCCCCGACCATCTCGCCCACCGGCTGCGGCGGCTCGGGCTCACCGTGCAGGGGGCGTCCGTCGTCCTGGGTGTCGCGGCCTTCGCGGGGGTACTCGTCGCGGTTCTCGTGCACCTCGGGTGGATCGCCGCGACCGGAGTCCTCTGGGTCGCCGGGGGCGACCTCGTCGTCGTTCTCGCACTGCTCCGCGTCAAGCCGAACGTGAAGCCCGATCTCAAGTCCCCTGGGGCCCCGCGTCGGGTATCGCCGCAGGTCACAGGCCAGTTGCGTGTAAGGAACGGATAAGAGTTGAGTCCATACGACTCAGGTCTGTTGACCGAGCCGGACGTGTCGTGCACACTTGAGCCTGTTCCACTCAAGTCAGCTGGAGGAATCAACCATGGCACGTGCGGTCGGCATCGACCTGGGCACGACTAACTCCGTCGTCAGCGTTCTCGAAGGCGGCGAGCCCACCGTCATCACCAACGCCGAGGGTGCCAGGACCACGCCGTCCGTCGTCGCCTTCGCGAAGAACGGCGAAGTGCTGGTCGGCGAGGTGGCCAAGCGCCAGGCGGTCACCAACGTGGACCGGACCATCCGTTCGGTGAAGCGGCACATGGGCACCGACTGGAAGATGGAGCTGGACGGGAAGCCCTTCAACCCGCAGCAGATCTCCGCCTTCATCCTCCAGAAGCTGAAGCGGGACGCCGAGTCCTACCTGGGCGAGAAGGTGACCGACGCGGTCATCACCGTCCCGGCGTACTTCAACGACTCCGAGCGTCAGGCGACCAAGGAGGCCGGCGAGATCGCGGGCCTGAACGTCCTGCGCATCGTCAACGAGCCCACCGCGGCCGCGCTCGCCTACGGCCTCGACAAGGACGACCAGACGATCCTCGTCTTCGACCTCGGTGGCGGCACCTTCGACGTGTCCCTCCTGGAGATCGGCGACGGCGTCGTCGAGGTGAAGGCCACCAACGGTGACAACCACCTCGGTGGTGACGACTGGGACCAGCGTGTCGTCGACTACCTGGTGCAGCAGTTCAAGTCCGGTCACGGCGTGGACCTCGCCAAGGACAAGATGGCCCTCCAGCGCCTCCGCGAGGCCGCCGAGAAGGCCAAGATCGAGCTGTCCTCCTCGACGGAGACCTCGATCAACCTGCCCTACATCACCGCCTCCGCCGAGGGCCCGCTGCACCTGGACGAGAAGCTCACCCGGGCTCAGTTCCAGCAGCTGACCGCGGACCTCCTGGAGCGCTGCAAGACCCCGTTCTTCAACGTCATGAAGGACGCCGGCGTCTCCATCAACGAGATCGACCACGTCGTCCTCGTCGGTGGCTCCACCCGTATGCCCGCCGTGGCCGAGCTCGTCAAGGAGCTCACCGGCGGCAAGGACGCCAACAAGGGCGTCAACCCGGACGAGGTCGTCGCCATCGGCGCCGCCCTGCAGGCCGGTGTCCTCAAGGGTGAGGTCAAGGACGTCCTGCTCCTCGACGTGACCCCGCTGTCCCTCGGCATCGAGACCAAGGGCGGCATCATGACCAAGCTCATCGAGCGCAACACCACGATCCCGACCAAGCGGTCCGAGATCTTCACGACGGCCGAGGACAACCAGCCGTCCGTGCAGATCCAGGTCTACCAGGGCGAGCGCGAGATCGCGGCGTACAACAAGAAGCTCGGGATGTTCGAGCTGACCGGTCTGCCGCCGGCCCCGCGCGGTGTCCCGCAGATCGAGGTCGCCTTCGACATCGACGCCAACGGCATCATGCACGTGACCGCGAAGGACCTGGGCACGGGCAAGGAGCAGAAGATGACCGTCACCGGCGGCTCCTCGCTGCCGAAGGACGAGGTCGACCGGATGCGCCAGGAGGCCGAGCAGTACGCGGAGGAGGACCACCGCCGCCGCGAGGCCGCCGAGACCCGCAACCAGGGCGAGCAGCTCGTCTACCAGACGGAGAAGTTCCTCAAGGACAACGAGGACAAGGTCCCCGGCGAGGTCAAGACCGAGGTCGAGTCCGCCGTCGAGGAGCTGAAGGCCGCGCTCAAGGGCGAGGACACCGCGGAGATCCGCACCGCGACCGAGAAGGTCGCCGCGGTCTCCCAGAAGGTCGGCCAGGCCATGTACGCCGACGCCCAGGCCGCGCAGGCCGCCGGCGGCGAGGACGCCGGTGCCTCCCAGGCCAAGGCGGACGACGACGTCGTGGACGCCGAGATCGTGGACGACGAGCGCAAGGACGGTGCCGCGTGACGGAGGAGACCCCGGGCTTCGACGAGAAGCCCGACGTCCCCTCCGGCGCCACCCCCGACGACGCCGAGCCGAAGGCCGCCGACCCCTCTTCGGAGGCGGGGGCGGCCCCGGCCGGGGACGCAACAGCGCAGATCGCCGGCCTGACGGCCCAGCTGGACCAGTCGCGCAAGGCGCTCGACGAGCGCACCGCGGACCTCCAGCGCCTCCAGGCCGAGTTCCAGAACTACCGCCGCCGGGTGGAGCGGGACCGGATCACGGTCAAGGAGATCGCCGTCGCGAACCTCCTGACCGAGCTCCTGCCCACGCTCGACGACATCGGCCGCGCGCGGGAACACGGGGAACTGCTCGGCGGGTTCAAGTCCGTCGCGGAGTCCCTGGAGACCGTCGCGGCGAAGATGGGCCTTCAGCAGTTCGGCAAGGAGGGCGAGCCCTTCGACCCGACGATCCACGAGGCCCTGATGCACAGTTACGCGCCCGACGTCACCGAGACGACGTGCGTGGCGATTCTGCAGCCTGGGTATCGCATCGGCGAGCGCACCATCCGCCCCGCGCGGGTGGCCGTGGCCGAGCCGCAGCCGGGCGCGCAGACGGTCAAGGACGAGTCCGAGGCCGGCGAGGAGAAGGACAACGGCCCTGAGGAGGGCTGAGATCGCAGGGCATGAGCGGAAGGAGGGACGCTGAGGATGAGCACCAAGGACTTCATCGAGAAGGACTACTACAAGGTCCTCGGCGTCCCCAAGGACGCCACCGAGGCCGAGATCAAGAAGGCGTACCGCAAGCTCGCCCGCGAGTTCCACCCGGACGCCAACAAGGGCAACACCAAGGCCGAGGAGCGCTTCAAGGAGATCTCCGAGGCGAACGACGTCCTCGGTGACCCCAAGAAGCGCAAGGAGTACGACGAGGCCCGCGCTCTCTTCGGCAACGGCGGCTTCCGCCCGGGGCCGGGCGGCGCGGGCGGCTCCTTCAACTTCGACCTGGGCGACCTCTTCGGAGGCGGCGCCCAGGGCGGGGGCCAGGGAGCCGGCGGCTTCGGCGGCGGACTCGGAGACGTCTTCGGGGGCCTGTTCAACCGGGGCAGCTCCGGAACCACGCGCGTCCAGCCCCGGCGCGGGCAGGACATCGACACCGAGGTCACCCTCAGCTTCACCGAGGCGATCGAGGGCGCGACGGTCCCGCTCAGGATGTCCTCGCAGGCCCCCTGCAAGGCCTGTTCGGGCACCGGCGACGCCAACGGCAACCCGCGCGTGTGCCCGACCTGCGTGGGCACCGGCCAGGTGGCCCGGGGCTCCGGGGGAGGCTTCTCGCTCACGGACCCCTGCCCGGACTGCAAGGGCCGGGGCCTGATCGCGGAGAACCCCTGCGAGATCTGCAAGGGCTCCGGGCGGGCCAAGTCCTCGCGCACCATGCAGGTCCGCATCCCGGCCGGGGTGTCGGACAGCCAGCGGATCCGGCTGCGCGGGAAGGGGGCGCCCGGTGAACGCGGCGGCCCGGCGGGCGACCTGTACGTCACCGTGCACGTCGACACGCACCCCGTCTTCGGCCGCAAGGGCGACAACCTCACGGTGACGGTCCCGGTGACCTTCTCCGAGGCGGCGCTCGGCGGCGAGGTCAAGGTGCCGACGCTGGGCGGCCCCTCGGTGACGCTGAAACTGCCTCCGGGCACGCCCAACGGCCGCACCATGCGGGCGCGGGGCAAGGGCGCGGTCCGCAAGGACGGCACCCGGGGCGACCTGCTGGTCACCGTAGAGGTGAGTGTCCCGACCGAGCTGTCGGGGAAGGCTCGTGACGCGCTCGAGGCGTATCGCGAGGCGACCGTGGGTGAGGATCCACGGGCGGAGCTGTTCCAGGCCGCGAAGGGAGCATGATTCGAGTGGACGGTCGTCGACGCAACCCGTATGAACTGACCGAGGAGACCCCGGTCTACGTCATCTCGGTGGCGGCCCAGCTCTCCGGCCTGCACCCGCAGACCCTCCGGCAGTACGACCGCCTCGGCCTGGTCTCCCCGGACCGCACGGCCGGGCGGGGCCGGCGCTACTCGGCCCGCGACATCGAACTGCTGCGCACCGTCCAGCAGTTGTCGCAGGACGAGGGCATCAACCTCGCCGGCATCAAGCGCATCATCGAGCTGGAGAACCAGGTCGCGGCGCTGCAGTCCCGGGTGGCCGAGCTCCAGGCGGCCGTCGAGGGCGCCGCGGCGGCCATGCAGCAGCGCGAGGCGGCGGTGCACGCGTCGTACCGCCGTGACCTGGTCCCGTACCAGGAGGTCCAGCAGACCAGCGCGCTGGTGGTGTGGCGGCCCAAGAGGGCGAAGGACTAGGCGGACATGGGGAAGGGGCCCGGAGATCTCTCCGGGCCCCTTCTCGTGTGCCGGGTCAGAACTCGTACTCCCAGATGCCGTACGCCGCCGAGCGGGCCACGGTCTCGGCGCCCGCGGAGTCCAGGAGGACCACGCGGTAGTAGTACAGGTTCAGCCTGTCCCCGTTGACCGTCTTGTCCATGTATGAGTTGGCGTCGCCCATCGCGCCCTCGGCCAGGGTGGCGTAGGCGTTCGCCGCCGGGTCCCAGCGCTCCACGCGGTAGCCCGTGAACCGGGAGCAGTCGCCGAGGCCGGAGCTCTCGGAGCAGTCCACGGACAGGTCCGGGTAGCTGTCCTCACGGACCTCGGTGCCCGTCCAGCCGGGCGGCCGGGTGTCGGGCAGGGTGACGGAGAGCTCGGCGGGGTGGAAGGCCTCGGGGCCGGCGTACCAGGGGATCAGGGGGGAGCCGTCCGTGGCGGCCACCTTGTAGGTGTGCGTGGCGCCGTCGGGGACCGTCGGGCAGAGGATCTCTGTCGCGGCCAGGGACTCGCCGGTCCAGCAGTTCTCCTTCCACTCCGTCTCGCCGGTGTCCGGGTCCGTGACGCCCTGCCACACCTTGTAGCCGGTGACGTCGTCGTCGGCGGGCGGTGTCCAGGTCAGGCGCACACCGAGCGGGATCCGCTCGGCGGCCAGGTTCTCCACCGGAGCCGGGCGCACGGTGTCCGGCGTGGTCGCGGTGGCGGCTGGGCCGGGCCGCGACTCATGGCCGTACGGGTCGATCGTCGTGACCGTGTAGTCGTACGTCGTCTCGGAGGCGCCGGAGACGTCCCAGCAGACGCCGTTGATCTGCCGGGGGCCGGCGTAGTCGGGGGCGTCGCCGGTGTTCCAGGTCCAGTACGTCTCCGGGTCCGTCAGCGGCAGGTCCTGCGAGTTGTTGGGCTTGCAGGCGGCCACCGCGCTGCGCTCGCCGGTCGCCTTGTCGGTGCGGACGATCCGGTAGGTGAGCAGGGGCCTGTCCTCGCCGAAGGTCCATGGGTCGGCGCTGCTCCACTCGATCATCACCCCCTCGTCGAAGCGGTTCGCGGTGGTGCTGAACGGCGCGATCGCCTCGGGCCGGTCGGCCATGGTGAGCGTGACCTCCACCGGGGCGGCCGCGTTGCCCTTCGCGTCCACCGAGCGCACCGCGTACCGGTAGCTGTCGGCGACCGCGAGCAGCTGACGCGGCACCACATCGGTCCCCGTGGTGGTGGTCGGGGTGTTGCCCGTGGCTCCGGGCAGCGCGTCGAGCCAGTCGCCGGTCGCCCGGTCGTACTGGAGGACCTGGTACGAGGCCGCTCCGTCGACGGCCGACCACACCAGGTGCGGCACGCCGGCCCGGTACTCCACCCGGGCGTCGGCGGTGGTCGCCGGCGGGGTCATGTCGAAGGTGGTGAAGGTGGTCGCCGCCGAGTACACGGACCAGTTGCCGACGGCGTCCCGCGCCCGTCCCCGGTAGGTGACCTTGCTGCCGTCGGCGGCCTGACCGGTGTCGCAGACCGCGCCCTTGGCGCCGGTGTACACGGTGGACCAGGTGTTCGTGGCCGGGGCGAGCCGCTGGAGCTGGTACTCCGCGATGTCGGCCCGGTTCTCGGCGGTGGTGACCATTTCCGGGGCCGCGTAGGGCTGGTCGTCCGGGCACGCGTCCATCTCCAGGAACGGCGCCGCGGGCGGAGTCGTGTCCACGGTGGTGACGGGCTGGTCGGCGGTGCCCGACGACTCGTTGCCCGCCTTGTCGTAGGCGCGGACCTCGTAGTAGTAGGTGGCGCCGGTGGGCGGCGTGCTGTCGGTGTACGACGTGCCGGTCGTCGTCGTGACGGGCTTGCTGCCGAACGACGTGCCCTTGAGCCGCCGGTACAGCTTGTACCCGGCGAGGTCCATCTCCTTGTTCTTCGCCCAGGCGACCTTGGTCTTGCGGGTGGTCTTGTCGTACGTCACCGAGGTGCCGGTCGGGACGAGGGGCTTGACCTTGTCGACGTCGGCCGAAGTCCTGGGCGTGTAGGTGACCTTGACCTTGGCGGTGCCGGTCCAGTTGGCGTAGTCGATGCGCAGGGTGTGCTTGCCGGAGGGGATCGTGGTGTTGACGGTCTTGCTCACCGTCGTGGACGTGTTCTTCCACAGGTCGATCCTGCGGACGCCGTCGACGTACACGCGGATGCCGTCCAGGCCGGTGGCGTTGAGTGCGAAGGGGCCGCCGGAGCCGAAGTCGCGGGTCACGCTCCAGCGGACGCCGAAGGTGTCCTTCGGGAGGCCGGAGGCGGGGGCGCCGCTCCAGCTCTGGTCGATCGCGTTGTCGCAGTCCGTCTTCTTCGGGGTGCCGGAGAAGGAGGTGTTCGCGTAGAACTGCCGCTTGAACACGGGGGAAGTGCAGGTGGTCGTGGCCGAGGCGGGAGCGGCCATGGTGGTGATCAGCCCACCCGCGGTGGCCAGCACCAGGGCGCCCGCCGTTGTACGACTGACAGGGTTCATTCGTGCCTCTTGCTTCGAGCGATGAAAGGGGACGGCCGTGGGATGCGACCCTCAGACCACGTCCGGCCTGATCCGGTAGGAGTGCGCGGCGGCCGTCTCCGTGCCGTCGCTGCGGAGACCGACGATCCGGTAGTACGAGATCTGGCCGAGCGGCTGGGTCTTGTCGAGGTAGGTGTAGCGGGAGGCGTCGGGCACGGCCGACACGGTGTCCAGCGGTTCGTAAGTGCGGGTGGCCGGGTCCCAGCGGCTGATCTTGTAGGCCGTGATGTCGGCGCACACCTCGCCCTCGCAGCGCCAGTCGAACTCGAGGATGTCAGAGGTCCACGTCCAGCCCCCGCCGCCCAGCAGTGGCGCGTGGTCAGCGTCAATGGGCTCGGCCGGCGTCGTGTCCAGCTCTGTTGCGGACACGGTGGGGACGGACGGGTCGGTGACGGACAGCGAGTTGCCCCACTTGTCCCTGGCTGTCACGGCGTAGACCAGCGTCTCGCCGTCCGGGATGTCCACGCAGAGCAAGCCCCGGGCGTCACCGGTAGCGCTGTAGCAGCTGTCGAGCCACCGCACGGTCCCGTCGTCCCGACGTGTGCCGATCCATCCGTCGTAGGAGGCGATGTCGTCGTCGACGGGCGGGTTCCAGCGCAGCACCATCCCGTCTGCCCGGGGAGTGGCGGTCAGACCCGTGAGGGGAAGTGGCGCGGTACGGTCGGCGGTCGTTGCGGTGACCGTCGTGGAGACGGCCGACGCGTTGCCCTTGCCGTCGGTGAGGATGACGCCGTAGGTGTATGCGGTGTCGAGTTCCCAGTCGAGATCCTGGCATCCGAACGTGGAGTGGTCCTCGCTACCGCCTGTGCTGTGGTCCGGATAGTCGCAGGCGACCTTGACCGCGTCCGCGCCGAGCGCCGTTCCCTTCGAACGCAGCACAGTGAAGTGCGCACCATTGGTGAGCTCGTCGCTCGTGCGATCCCGCGGCGCGTCCCAATAGAGGTCGACCGAGCCGCCGTAGACCACTGCCCGCAGGTTCTGCGGTGCCTCCGGGGCGGTGCGGTCGATGCCGTCCGCGGTGACCGGGGCTGAGTAGGGGCTCCAGTTCGCCGCGGAGTCCTGGGCGCGCACCACATACGTGTGGGTGGTCCCTGTCTCCGGAACACCAAACGTGTGGGATGTCCCCGCGAGCTCCTTGACCAGGATGTCGGAGCCTGTGGCCGGGTCCTTCTCGTACAGCTCGTAGCCGGTCGCGTCCGCCACCGCGTTCCAGGCGACCACCATTCCGTGCAGGTCGGCGTGTGCGGTGAGCCCGGAGGGCGCGGCGGGTCCGGTCCGGTCGACGGTGGTGACGGCCTGGTCGGCGGTGCCGCCGGACTCGTTGCCGGCCTGGTCGCGGGCGCGGACCTCGTAGTAGTAGGTGTCGCCGGCAGGGGGTGGGCTGTCGGCGGCGGAGGTCGAGGTGGTGGCGCTCACCTTCTGCCAGGTGCCGCTCCCCTTGAGACGGCGGTACACGCGGTACTCCGCGAGGTCCATCTCCTTGTTCTTCGCCCAGGCGACCCTGGCCTTGCGGGTGGTCTTGTCGTACGTCACCGAGGTGCCGGTCGGGACGAGGGGCTTGACCTTGTCGACGTCGGCCGAAGTCCTGGGCGTGTAGGTGACCTTGACCTTGGCGGTGCCGGTCCAGTTGGCGTAGTCGATGCGCAGGGTGTGCTTGCCGGAGGGGATGGTGACGTTGGCGGTCTTGGTGACTGTTGTGGAGACGTTCTTCCAGAGGTCGATCCTGCGGACGCCGTCGACGTACACGCGGATGCCGTCCAGGCCGGTGGCGTTGAGTGCGAAGGGTCCGCCGGAGCCGAAGTCGCGGGTCACGCTCCAGCGGACGCCGAAGGTGTCCTTCGGGAGGCCGGTGACGGGGGCGCCGCTCCAGCTCTGGTCGATCGCGTTGTCGCAGTCCGTCTTCTTCGGGGTGCCGGAGAAGGAGGTGTTCGCGTAGAACTGCCGCTTGAACACGGGGGAGGCGCACGACACGGTCGCCGAGGCGGCGGACGTCGTCAGGGTGACGAGGGTGCCGGCGGTGGCGAGGACGACGGCGGTGGCGGTCGTCCGTCTGGCTGACTTCATTCGATCCTCTGGTCGTACAGGGAACAGCAGTTGTGGGGCTGCTGTGATCACGACTCGCGAGGTGTGAAGTTGGTTGTACTAGTGTTCGCCCCAAGTCTTCACACCGTCGGCGGAGAGTGGCGTTGCGCACTCGTTAAGTGATTCCGCTTGACGTCGGTGGGCGGCCCCGCGTTGGCTTTTCAGACACATGGGCCGCAATGCCGCGCCCGCGTCCGGAAAGCACCAGAAGTGAGCAGCCCCATGCGTCGTATCGCCATAGCCGTGGCCGCGTCCACGATGACCCTCTCGCTGGCCGCCTGCGGGGCGCTCGGCGCCGCGAGCGGGACCGAGGCGAGCCCGACCAAGGGCAACGACATCACCGTGGGCGTGCTGATGCCGGAGAAGACGAACACCCGCTACGAGGAGTTCGACTACCCGATCATCAAGAAGAAGGTCGCCGAGCTCACGAACAAGCAGGGCAAGACCATCTACGCGAACGGCGAGGCCAACGCCAAGAAGCAGGCCACGCAGATGCAGCAGATGATCGACGAGAAGGTCGACGTCATCCTGCTGGACGCGGTGGACTCGCACGCCATCGCGGGCATGGTGCAGAAGGCCAAGGACGCGGGCATCCCGGTCGTCGCCTACGACCGGCTCGCCGAGGGCCCGATCGACGCGTACGTCTCCTTCGACAACGAACTCGTCGGCGAGGTGCAGGGCCGCTCCCTCGTCGAGGCGCTCGGCTCCGGCATCGACACCTCCGACAAGATCGTCATGATCAACGGCTCGCCGTCCGACCCGAACGCCGGGCAGTTCAAGGCGGGCGCGATGTCCGAGCTCAACGGCAAGCTGACGATCGCCAAGAGCTACGACGTCGACGGCTGGAAGCCGGAGATCGCGCAGAAGGACATGACCGAGGCGATCAGCGCGCTCGGCAAGGGCAACATCAAGGCCGTCTACTCCGCCAACGACGCCATGGCCGGCGCCGCCATCCAGGCGATGGAGGACGCGGGCATGACCAAGATCCCGCCGATCACGGGCCAGGACGCGGAGCTGGCCGCGGTGCAGCGGATCGTCTCGGGCGAGCAGTACATGAGCGTGTACAAGCCCTACCCGGACGAGGCCGAGGCCGCCGCCGAGATGGCCGTGACGAAGATCCAGGGCAAGGGCATCCAGTTCGACGCCCTCGCCACGGACAGCGTCGACAGCCCCACGAACAAGGACATCCCGGCCCAGCTCGTCCAGGTCGTCGCCCTGACCAAGGACAACATCAAGAGCACGGTCGTCAAGGACGGCATCTACACCGTCAAGGACATCTGCACCTCGCAGTACAAGAGCGCCTGTGCGGCGGCGGGCCTGCAGTAACCGGTAACCGGTGCGACGGAGGGGCCGCAGGGGGATTCCCCTGCGGCCCCTCCGCACTGTCACGCCACCCGTGTGAACTCCACCGTCACCTCGGGCGACCCGCCCGCGACACCCCGGTAGATCCCCTTGTGCGGGGTCACGTCGTCGTAGTCGCGGCCCCGGGCCACCACCACGTGGGTCTCGTCGGCGCGGACCCGGTTGGTGGGGTCGTAGCCGCACCAGTCGCCCGCCCAGTACTCGATCCAGGCGTGGCTCTCCCCGGCGACGGGCCGGTGGAGTTCGGGCTCGCGCTCCGGATGGAGGTAGCCGGAGACATAGCGGGCCGGGAGGCCGACGCCCCGGAGCAGGGCGACGGTGAGGTGGGTGATGTCCTGGCAGACGCCCGCGCCCTGCTCCCAGGCCTCCGCCGGGGAGGTGTTCACGCTGGTCGCGCCCGGGAGGTACGACACCCGGTCGGCGACCAGGTCCGACACCGCGACCGCCGTCTGGTGCGGGTCGAGGCCGGCCGCCGCCTTCCGGGCCTTCTTGACCAGCTTCGGCGGGACCGTCGTACGGCCCGTCGGGCTCGCGAACTCCAACAGGCGCGAGTGCGCGACGCGTTCGGCCACCTCGGCCCAGGTGGGCGCGGCCGGCAGCGGTTCCGGCGGGGCCGTCTCGACCAGGCTGGAGGCCGTGATGGTGAGATGGCCGTGCGGGTCCATCAGGTCGAAGCCGGTGACCTGGGTGCCCCAGTAGTCCCAGTACGACCAGGTGGGCGTCGTCGGGCTGACGGTGACCCGGGCGTCCAGGGTGGTCTGGCCGGGCAGCGTCAGCGGGGTCATGCGGACCTCGTTGTGGGACGAGGCCGCCGGCTGGGCGTAGGAGACCTCGGTGACATGCTTGATGCGGAGCCTGCGAGTCACCTCACGCTCCTTCCTGGGCCCACTCGACGGGCCCCTGGTACGGGAAGAACCGCTCCGCCACCGCCTCCGCGGAGGCCATGCACGCGGTCTGCAAGTCCCTGAGCAGCAGCGGGAGCTGCTCCTGGAGGGCGTGCAGGTCGAGGTATTCGAGGCGGGTGCGCATCCGGCCGATCGGGCGGCGCGCGGGGTCCTGGCGGGGGCGGCCGAGCGCGGTCAGGCACTCCTCCGCCGTCGTCAGCGCGTGCAGCGCGGAGCGCGGGAAATCCCGGTCCAGGAGCAGGAACTCCGCCACCCGGGGGGTGTCGCCGAAACCGCCGTACACGCGCGCGTACGCCTCGTCGGCGCCCGAGGCGCTCAGCAGGGTCGGCCAGTCGGGCGCGTGGGCCGCGTCCAGGACCCGCACCGACAGCAGCCGCACGGTCATGTCGACCCGCTCCAGGGAACGGCCCAGCACGACGAAGCGCCAGCTGTCGTCACGGCTCATGGTGGAGTCGGCGAGCCCGAAGAAGAGGGCCGAGCGCCGCCGTACGAGCTCCAGATAGGCGTAAGGGCCGGTACGGCGGGCCGCGAGCCGCTGGTCGGCCAGCGCGTGCCAGGTGGAGTTCAGGCACTCCCACATCTCCGAGGAGACGGCCTCACGGGCGCTGCGGGCGTTCAGCCTCGCCGCGCCGAGCGCGCCCTCGATGGAGCAGGTCGAGCGGGCGTCGAAGGCGAGCTGGTCGAGGACCTGCTGCATGTCGACCCGGGTGCCGCCCGCGTCGACGCCGAGGATCGCGTACAGCGCCCGGCAGGCCACGTCCTCGTCGCGCCACGGGTCCTCCAGCATCCGGTGGAGGTAGGCGTCGAGGATCCGGCCGGTGTTGTCCGCCCGCTCGACATAACGGCCGGTCCAGGTCAGTGCCTCGGCTATCCGGGAGAGGATCACGTCGTTCACTGCTGCTGCGCCCCTTCCTGTACGACGTCGGCGGTGCCGTCGGGACCGTGCTGGCGTGGGGCGATGTCCAGGTGCGTACTGCTGTCCGGGGGCGGGGGCGGTTCCGCGGGGCCCTCGGCGAGCACCCAGGTGTCCTTGGAGCCGCCGCCCTGGCTGGAGTTGACGATCAGGTTGCCCTCCTGGAGGGCCACCCGGGTCAGGCCGCCGGGCAGGACCCAGATGTCGTTGCCGTCGTTGACGGCGAAGGGGCGCAGGTCGATGTGGCGGGGCGCCATGCGGTCGCCCGCGAGGGTGGGGGAGGTGGACAGGGCGACGGGACGCTGGGCGATGAAGCCCCGGGGGTCCGCGGCGACGGCCTTGCGGGTTCTCTCCAGCGTCTCGCGGTCGGCCTTGGGCCCGATGACGATGCCCTGTCCGCCGGCCCCGTCGACGGGCTTCACGACGAGCTGGTCGATCTGGTCGAGGACGGCTTCCAGCTGGCCGGGTTCGTCGGGCCGGAAGGACTCCACATTGGGGAGAATCGGTTCTTCGGAGAGGTAGTAGCGGATCAGGTCCGGGACGTACGTGTAGAGCAGCTTGTCGTCGGCGATGCCGTTGCCGACCGCGTTGGCGAGGGTGACATGGCCCGCCATGGCCGCGCCGAGGATGCCCGGGCAGCCGATCACCGAGTCGGGGCGGAAGTGGAGCGGGTCGAGGAAGTCGTCGTCCAGGCGCCGGTATACGACATGGACGGGCACCTCGCCGCGGGTCGTGCGCATCCACACCCGGTTGCCCCGGCACACCAGGTCGTGCCCCTCGACCAGCTGCACGCCCATCAGCCGGGCGAGCAGGGCGTGTTCGAAGTAGGCGGCGTTGCTGGGCCCGGGGGTCAGGACCACCACCCGGGGGTCCTGGACGCCGTCGGGGGCGGCTGCCCGCAGCGCGGCGAGCAGCTTCTGCGTGTAACCGTCGACGGGGAGCACGTGCTGCCCGTCGAAGAGGGAGGGGAAGACGCGGGTCATGGCGCGCCGGTTCTCGATGACGTACGACACCCCGCTGGGCACCCGGACGTTGTCCTCCAGGACCCGGAAGTCGCCCTGCTCGTCCCGTACCAGGTCGATGCCGGCGACGTGGATCCTCACCCTGTTGACGGGCTCGAGCCCGTGCGCGGCGCGGTGGAAGTGCGGGGAGTTCAGCAGCAGCCGCCAGGGCACCACACCGTCCTCGAAGGCGCGGGCGGGCCCGTAGGCGTCGGCGAGGTAGGCCTCCAGGGCCCTGACTCTCTGGCTCACCCCGCGTTGTACGAGATCCCATTCGAGGGCGTCGAGGATCCGGGGCACGAGGTCCAGCGGCCAGGGCCGCTCCTCGCCCGCGAAGGCGTAGGTCACGCCTCTGTCGGTGAACGCCCGGGCCATCTGGTCGGCCCGGAACCTGAGTTCACTCGGTTCGATCGGCTGGAGCGCCGCCAGCACCGGCTCGTAGGCGGTCCTGACCTCGCCCGGCCGCTCGAACATCTCGTCCCACGCGTCGGCCAACGCGTACGCGTCAAATATGTCCGCCATGAGCTGACGTTAAGTGCGGCACGTAACGGGGTGATCACTGCGTGGTTTCCGGGAGTTGACGCACGGGGCGGGTGGGGGAAGCGGGCCGGCGGAGGCCGTCGTACGCGGTCGCGGCGCGGGTGGCGGCCACCGGGTGGGACAGCTCCGAGGGCCAGGGCGAGAGCGACTGGGGCGTGGGTGGCGGGTGTTCCGGTGGGTTTTCCTGCCTCTGGCTCGAGGGGCGGGTTCACGAGGCACTCGTGAGGGTGGCGGCGCCGTCGTCAGCTTGTTGCAGACGGACCGGCCAAGGCCCCGTAGGTAAGGGGGTATACCGGCCGTTTTCCCCGCCTGCGGCCCGAGGAGCCGTGTTGCGGAGCCGGTCCGGGCCGCGCATAGTTGCGGAGCCTAGGGGGCTTCGACGCCCCGGTGGGGAACAGGACAAGAGGGCGGTAGACGCTGGAACCGGGGGTGGGATGGGCAATGGCCGGGCTCGGGGCGGACGACCATCCACACGGCGCTGACCGGCTGTGCGAGGCCGGGGACCGGGTGTACTCCCGGGCCGTACGGCGCGGCCGCGTGCCGCGCTCCGACGCCGAACCGGTGCCCTGCCTGCTCGAACTCGCCCTGCTGCACCCGGACCCCGACGACATGGACTGGCTGGTGCCGACGGCACCGCAGGAGGTCATGACCCGGCTGCTGCGCGGGGTCCACGACGAGGTCAGCGCCAGCCAGCGGCGGGTGGGTGAGGCGGTCGCGGCGGTCGAGCGGTACGCGGGCCTCGGACCCAGTGTCGTGCCGGGTGCCGGCGAGGGGACCGCGATCCGGGTCCTCGACGGCCTGTCCCGCATCCAGGCCGCGATGGACGAGGCGACCGAGGCGTGCACCACGGAGGTCCTCACGGTCCAGCCCGGCGGCATCCGTCCCGAGCACGAACTGACGGAGGGCCTGCACCGGGCGCTGGCGCTGCGCGGCCGGGGCGTGCGGATGCGGGACCTGTACACCCATGTCGCCCGGCACGGCCAAGGGCTCCTGAACTACCTGGAGTTGATGGGCGGCGCGGTCCAGGCGCGGACGCTGGACGAGGTCATCGACCGGCTGATCCTCTTCGACCGCACGGTGGCCTTCATCCCCGCCAACGCCGACCGCACCCTCGCCCTGGAGCTACGGCACCCCGCGCTGGTGGAGTACCTGGTGACGGTCTTCGAGCGGCTGTGGCGCCTGGCGATCCCCCTCACCGCCCCGCTGCCCGACACCGGGATCGAGGGCATCTCCCACCGCGAGCAGTCCATCGCCGCGCTGCTGGCGGAAGGGCACCAGGACGCGGTGATCGCGGAACGCCTCGGGATAAGCGTCCGCACCTGCCGGGCCCACATCGCCCGGCTGTCGGAGACGCTCGGGGCGGCCAGCCGTACGCAACTGGGCGTGCGGATAGCGCAGGTGGGCCTGGACGGGCCGACGGCCGGGGTCGCCCCCGTCACGCTCCCCGGTCAAGAATCCCGGACCGCCAGATGAGGTGGCCGAGCTGGGCGCGGCTCTCGCTGCCGAGGGTGGCGGCGAGCTTGGCGATGTGGACGCGGGCGGTGCGGATGTTCATGCCGAGCCGGTCGGCGATGACGGCGTCGGTGTGGCCCTCCACGAGCAGTCCGGCGATGGCCCGTTGGCGCGGGGTGATGCCGTTGAGGCTCGGCCGGTGCACGGTCTGCGGATACATGGGCGTGGCCTGCCACCACAGCCGGTAGAAGGTGGCGGCCAGGAACTCCACCAGGGCCGGGTGCCGGACCTCCAGCGCGACCGTGCCGTCCTTGCCGGCGGGGATGAACGCGACGTCCCGGTCGGCGACGATGAGCCGGTCGGTGACCTCGTCCAGGGAACGGGCCTCGGCGTCGCCGCGCAGCTGCTCGTAGCGGGCGAGGACGAGCGGCATGTGGCGCTGGGTGTGCTGGTACAGGGTGCGGATACGGGCGCCGCGGTCGAGCAGCGCCTGGTCCCGGTCCATCGCCACGACCTGGGCGGCGGCGCCCCGGCTGTCGTTGTAGTGGACGTTGGGCTGCACACACAGCAGTTCGCCCTCGACGCCGGTCATGGCCTTGGTGATGGCCTCGTTGATGGGCCCGGTGCCGCTGATGGCCCGGATCGCCGGGTTCTCCGCTGCCGTACTGCGCCCGCCGATCCGCAGCAGCGGCGCGAACGCCTCGGCGAGCCGCTCCTGGCGTCGCCGCTCGTCCGCCGCACGGTCGGTGGTGGCGCGGAGCCTGCGGTGCAGGACCAGGGCGGGCGGTACGGGCTCCAGCCGGCCGGTGTCCCGGGCGTCGGGCCGCAGCAGCCCGGTGCCGACGAGACAGGGGACGGACGAGGCGTCCCGGCTGTCGATCCCGCCCTCCCGCAGGGCACGTTCGTAGACCTCGATGCCTTCCGGGCACGGGTCGTCCGGGCCGTGCTCCGGGTGTGCCGCCACCGTCGTCACGCGCCCGCCTCCTCCGGCCCGAGGATGCCGGACTGCCCGATGAGGTAGCCGAGCTGGGCGCGGCTCTCGCTGCCCAGCGTCGCGGCGAGCTTGGCGATGTGGACGCGGGCGGTGCGGATGTTCATGCCGAGCCGGTCGGCGATGACGGCGTCGGTGTGGCCCTCGATGAGCAGGGCGGCGATGGCCCGCTGGCGGGGGGTGATGCCGTTGCGCGTGGGCTGCTGGACCGCTTCGGGGTACATCGGGGTGGCCAGCCGCCACAGCCGGTCGAACGCGGTGACGAAGAAGGCGATCAGGGCCGGGTGGCGGATCTCCAGGGCGAGGGTGCGGTCCTTGTTGGCGGGGATGAAGGCCACGGTCCGGTCGACGATGATCAGACGCTCCGTCACCTCGTCCAGGCTGCGGGCCTCCACGTCGCCGTTCAGCCGCTCGTAGCGGGCCACGACGCTCGGCGCGTGGCGCAGGGTGTGCTGGTACAGGGTGCGGATACGGCCGCCGCGGTCGAGCAGCGCCTGGTCGCGGTCGAAGGCCTCGACATGCACGAAGGGCGGCGGCTCGGTGTGCCGGTCGCTGGTGTTCGGCTGGATGGACAGCAGCTCCGAGCTGTCGGCCATGGCCTGTCCGATGACCCGGCCGATGAGGTCGACGCCGCTGAGGACACTGATCATCGAGGAGTCACCGGCGCCCGTACGGCGGCCGTCGATCCGCATCAGGGGCTCGAACGTCTCGGTCAGCCGGGCCTCGCGCCGTCTCTCGTCCGCGACGCGCTCCTCCGCGATCCGCAGCATGCGGTGCAGGGCGACGGCCGGCGCGACCGGCTCCAGCCGCTCCGGGTCCGTGACGGCGGGATGCAGGAGCCCGAAGTCGAGCAGACAGGGCGCTTTTGCGGCGTCGGCGCCGGGCACGTACCCCTCGCGCAGGGCCCGTGCGTACAGCTCCGTCCCTGCCGCGCACAGGTTCTCCACGCCGTGCTCGGGGTGGGGCACCGGGGTCACTCGGTCTCTCCCTCCTGCTTGAGGATTCCTGACTCCGCGATGAGGTAGCCGAGCTGGGCGCGGCTCTCGCTGCCCAGCGTCGCGGCGAGCTTGGCGATGTGGACGCGGGCGGTGCGGATGTTCATGCCGAGGCGGTCGGCGATGACGGCGTCGGTGTGGCCCTCGACGAGGAGGGCGGCGATGGCTCGCTGGCGGGGGGTGATGCCGTTGAGGGTCGGCTGCTGCACGGCCTGGGGGTGCATGGGGGTGGCCAGCCGCCACAGGCGGTCGAAGGCGGTGGCGAGGAAGCCGACGATGGCGGGGTGGCGGATCTCCAGGGCGAGGGTGCGGTCCTGGTTGGCGGGGATGAAGGCGACCTCGCGCTCGACGACGATCAGCCGCTGGGTGACCTCGTCGAGGGTGCGGGCCTCGACGTCGCCGCGGAGGCGTTCGTAGCGGGCCAGGATGCTGGGGGCGTGCCGCTGGGTGTGCTGGTAGAGGGTGCGGATACGGCCGCCGCGGTCGAGCAGTTCCTGATCGCGGGCCAGCGCCTCGGCGTAGATCTCGGCAGGCGGGGTGTGATGGGTGTGGGGCTGGATGGTGAGCATCTCGCCCGAGGTGCCCGCCACGGTCCGCTCAATGGCCTCGCCGATACGGTCCAGACCGCTGAGGACACTGATCGTCGGCGTCTCCGCGGGTGCCGTGGACCGGGCGCCGACCCCCACCAGCGGCTCGAACATCGCGGCCAGCCGCTCCTCACGGCGCCGTTCGTCGGCGATGCGGTCCTCGACGCCGCGCAGCAGCCGGTGCAGGGCGAAGGCCGGGCTGACGGGCCGCAGCCACCGCAGGTCCCCGATGTCCGGTTGCAGCAGACCGAGGTCGACGAGACAGGGCGCCTGGTCCGCCTCCCCGGCGTCCACCCGGCCTTCGCGCAGCGCACGGGTGTACAGGTTCAGGCCCGCCGCGCACAATTCCTCGGTTCCGTGCGTGTGAGCCCCGGTCACGGGCGGCCGTCCCCCTGCGATGCCGAGTGACCCTGGTCGAGGATGCCCGACTGCGCGATGAGGAAGCCGAGCTGGGCGCGGCTGCCGCTGCCGAGGGCGGTCGCGAGCTTGGCGATGTGGGCGCGGCAGGTGCGTACGTTCATGCCCAGGCGCCGGGCGATCGCCTCGTCCACATGCCCTTCGACCAGGAGCTTGGCGATGGAGTGCTGGATGTCCGTGATGCCGTCCGGCGCGGTCTCGTAGGGGGCGCCGGCACTGAGCGGGACCGCCCGGCTCCACATGAACTCGAAGACCTTGACCAGATAGCCCACGAGACCCGGGTGCCGCAGCTCCAGGGCGACCTGCCGGTCGTCCCGGACGGGGATGAAGGCCACGGTCTCGTCGCAGATGATGAGCCGCTCCACCAGTTCGTCGATGGTGCGGTACTCCACCTTGCCGTCGGCGAACTGCTCCATGTAGGCCAGCCGCTCGGGGCTGTACCGGGCGACGTGCTGGTACAGGGTCCGGATGCGGACGCCGCGCTCGATGAGGGTCCTGTCCCGCTCCAGCCCTTCGATCAGCCGGTTCTCGGGACGCTGGCCCCGGCTCGGCTGGACCGTGAGCACCTCGGACTGGCACTGGGACGTCGCCAGGTCGAGCGCCGTGTTGATCCGGTCGAGCCCCTCCAGGACCGTGATCGAGTGCGCCGGTGCCACCTGCTGGGCGCTCAGGGACATGAACGGCTCGAAGGCGTCGGCCAGCTCGATCGACATCCGCCTGCGCTCGGTGATCTCGTGTTCCAGCGGGTTCAGTCGCTGGGCGAGCGCGACCGACGGCGGAACCGGGAGCATCCAGTTCGCGTCGTCCGGATCGGGGTGCAGGAGGGCGAACTCCAGCAGACAGGGAACCGACTCCGCGTCCGCACGCGAGACGCGTCCTGTCCGCAGAGCGTTGGCGTAAAGACGGCCACCTTCCTCACACAACTCGGTCACCGCATGGGGATGTGTCGCCTTAGTCCCATTCGCTACCAAATTTCCACCCCCCAGGGTCCTGAACATGCAGGAACATGATGCACCGTTCGTGTGGCCATGACGTGCCCGAATGAGCCATCGTCTTACTCGACGGGGGAAAAGGGGACTTTCAAGTGAGGACGAAGCCGACTATGCGTAACAGAATGCTTCGCTCGGTGCTTGTCGCCGCCTTCTCCGCCGTTGTGGCGCTCGGCGCGTTCGCCGGCCTCTCCGGTGCGAAGAGCGACGTTCATGGAGTGGGTGCCACCGGGACCGCGCAAACCGTGGTCGCCGGTGACGAGGTGCAGGCGTTCCCGGCGGACACGGTCTGGGACTGACATGACTACCCCACCCGACGACCGCTCCTTCCGCAGAGAAATGGCCACCGCCTACCGCTCCGGCTGGCACTTCATCGATCTCGTCACCGCGATCCCCCACCCCGGTGACTCGTTGATGGTGACTGTCTTCGGCGAACCGGTGGTCGTCACGCGCGACGAGGACGAGGACGTACGGGCGTACCGGTGTCTGCGGCGGCCTCGGGGGGCGCCGCAGCCCGTTCGGTGTGCCATCCGGTACGGAATGATCTTTGTGAACCTGGACCAACGAGACCATCGGCTGGTGGAACCGGAAACCCCCACTCCGCGGACCATCACAGCCACCCCCCGCAGTGCCTGACGCGATTCCCCCGTCGTAACAGATCGCTCAGGTGCTTCCCCCCGCAGCGGCGTCACCGTGACCTGAACACGGTGACGCCGCTGCAGTTTTGGGCGACATTTCGGCTTATCGGGCGGTTCCGCTCTGGCTCAGAAATGCCCCATCGCTCCCGTGAGTGAGATCTCGATGACCACCCGCTGCGGGTTCGGCGCCGGAGTGCGCTCATAGCGCTCGGCGTACCGCCGTACCGCCTCCGCCACCCGGTCCGGCTCGGTGCGGACGCGCGCCCGCCCTTCGAGCGTGGCCCAGTGCCGCCCCGCCACCTGGCACACCGCCACCGCCGCCCCGTCCTCGCCGGCCGCCAGCACGTGCCGTACCTTCGCGCTGGTCCGGTTGGTGATCACCCGGGCGAGACGGGCCTCCGGGTCGTACGTCACCCCGACGGGCACCACGTGCGGGGTGCCGTCCGGGCGGGGTGTCGTCAGTGTGCACAGATGCCGTTCGCGCCAGAAGCTGAGGAACGACGGGTCCGGGGCACCCGGATCCTGGGCGTAGGAGGTCATGCCGGGAAAGCTAGCCCCCCATTCCTCCCGTGGACCGCCTTGAGTGGAATAGACTCAACTTTATGTACGCTGACTGAGTCAGTACAGGAGTCGGTACAGGAGCGACAGCAGGAGGAGTACGGACACGTGGATGCCGAGCTGACCAACCGGAGCCGGGACGCGATCAACGCGGCCAGCAACCGGGCCGTGACCGAGGGACACCCGGACCTCACCCCCGCCCACCTGCTCCTCGCTCTGCTCCAGGGGCAGGACAACGAGAACATCGTCGATCTGCTCGCGGCCGCCGACGCCGACCAGGCCGCCGTGCGGGCCGGGGCCGAGAAGGTGCTCGGCTCGCTGCCCAGCGTGGCCGGGTCCACCGTCGCGCCCCCGCAGCCCAACCGCGACCTGCTCACCGTCATCGCCGACGCGCAGGCCCGCGCCAAGGACCTCGGTGACGAGTACCTGTCCACCGAGCACCTGCTCATCGGCATCGCCGCCAAGGGCGGACCGGCCGCCGAGGTGCTGACCGGGCAGGGTGCCACCCCGAAGAAGCTGATCGACGCCTTCCAGAAGGCCAGAGGAGGGCGCAGGGTGACCACCGCCGACCCCGAGGGGCAGTACAAGGCCCTGGAGAAGTTCGGGACCGACTTCACCGCCGCCGCGCGGGACGGCAAGCTCGACCCCGTCATCGGCCGCGACCAGGAGATCCGCCGGGTCGTCCAGGTCCTTTCCCGCCGTACGAAGAACAACCCCGTCCTCATCGGCGAGCCCGGCGTCGGCAAGACCGCCGTCGTCGAGGGGCTCGCCCAGCGGATCGTCAAGGGGGACGTGCCCGAGTCGCTCAAGGACAAGCGGCTCGTCGCGCTCGACCTCGGGGCGATGGTCGCCGGGGCGAAGTACCGCGGTGAGTTCGAGGAGCGCCTGAAGACGGTCCTGGCCGAGATCAAGGACTCCGACGGGCAGATCATCACCTTCATCGACGAGCTGCACACCGTCGTGGGCGCGGGCGCCGGCGGGGACTCCTCCATGGACGCCGGCAACATGCTGAAGCCGATGCTGGCGCGCGGTGAGCTGCGGATGGTCGGTGCCACGACCCTCGACGAGTACCGGGAGCGGATCGAGAAGGACCCCGCCCTGGAGCGCCGCTTCCAGCAGGTGCTGGTCGCCGAGCCCACCGTCGAGGACACCATCGCCATCCTGCGCGGCCTCAAGGGGCGTTACGAGGCCCACCACAAGGTCCAGATCGCCGACAGCGCGCTGGTGGCCGCCGCGACCCTCTCCGACCGGTACATCACCTCCCGCTTCCTGCCCGACAAGGCCATCGACCTCGTCGACGAGGCGGCCTCCCGGCTCCGCATGGAGATCGACTCCTCGCCCGTCGAGATCGACGAACTCCAGCGCGGGGTCGACCGGTTGAAGATGGAGGAGCTCGCGCTGGTCAAGGAGACCGACCCGGCCTCCCGTGAGCGCCTGGAGCGGCTGCGCCGCGACCTCGCCGACAAGGAGGAGGAGCTGCGGGGCCTGACCGCCCGCTGGGAGAAGGAGAAGCAGTCCCTCAACCGCGTCGGTGAACTGAAGGAGAAGCTGGACGAGCTGCGCGGCCAGGCCGAACGCGCCCAGCGCGACGGCGACTTCGACACCGCCAGCAAGCTGCTCTACGGCGAGATCCCCACCCTTGAGCGGGACCTGGAGGCCGCCTCCGAGGCCGAGGAGGAGGCCGCCAAGGACACCATGGTCAAGGAGGAGGTCGGCGCCGACGACATCGCCGACACCGTCGCCGCCTGGACCGGCATCCCGGCCGGCCGCCTCCTGGAGGGCGAGACGCAGAAACTCCTGCGCATGGAGGAGGAGTTGGGCAAGCGGCTGATCGGCCAGAGCGAGGCCGTGCAGGCCGTCTCCGACGCCGTCCGCCGCACCCGGGCCGGGATCGCCGACCCCGACCGGCCCACCGGCTCCTTCCTCTTCCTCGGCCCCACCGGCGTCGGCAAGACCGAACTCGCCAAGGCGCTCGCCGACTTCCTCTTCGACGACGAGCGGGCGATGGTCCGCATCGACATGAGCGAGTACGGCGAGAAGCACACCGTCTCCCGGCTCGTCGGCGCGCCTCCCGGCTACGTCGGCTACGAGGAGGGCGGCCAGTTGACGGAAGCCGTCCGCAGGCGGCCGTACAGCGTGGTGCTGCTCGACGAGGTGGAGAAGGCCCACCCGGAGGTCTTCGACATCCTGCTCCAGGTGCTGGACGACGGGCGTCTGACGGACGGTCAGGGACGTACGGTCGACTTCCGCAACGCGATCCTGGTGCTGACGTCCAACCTGGGCAGCCAGTTCCTGGTCGACCCGATCACCAGCGAGACGGAGAAGAAGGAACAGGTCCTGGAGGTGGTCCGGGCCTCCTTCAAGCCGGAGTTCCTCAACCGGCTCGACGACCTGGTCGTCTTCTCCGCCCTCACCAAGGACGAGCTCGGCCGGATCGCGCGGCTCCAGATCGACCGGCTCGCCCAGCGCCTCGCCGAGCGCCGGCTCACCCTGGAGATCACCGACGCGGCCCTGGACTGGCTCGCCGTCGAGGGCATGGACCCGGCCTACGGCGCCCGCCCGCTGCGCCGCCTCGTGCAGACCGCGATCGGCGACCGGCTCGCCAAGGAGATCCTGTCCGGCGAGGTCAAGGACGGCGACACGGTCCGGGTGGACGCCTTCGGCGACGGGCTGATCGTGGGCCCGGCGACCGGCAAGACGCTCTGAGGACGAGGGTGAGGAGGGGGCGGCGCCCCCTCCTCACCGCCTGAACGCCTCGAACCGCACCTCGGACCAGTTGCGGCTGTCGTGGGTGATCTCGATCTGTACAAAGGCCCGCTCTCCGGCGACCGGATCCGCGTTCAGGCACGCGTCGACCTGGGCGTCGCCGCACTGCGTGGTCCGCAGTTTCGGCCCCTGCGGGAAGCCGGCCGCCACCCAGGCGTCGATCTCGCCGCGCGGCATCAGGAAACGCGCCTCGTAGCGGGGTTCCGGCCCGGCCTGGAGCCCGCACCAGGTGTCGCGCGTCCCCGCCGGCAGCTTCGCCCCGCCGAAGGCCAGGGCCTCGGCGCACGAGGTCTCCTTCACGTCCGGCGCGACCGAGTCGTCCGTGAAGAACCAGGCGACCACCAACGCGACCAGGGCCGCCACCACCAGCGTCGGCACGGCCAGGATCGCCAGGAAGACCCCCCATCTGGTCCTGCCGGGCACCCTCTGTTCCACCGGTGTTCCGGTCTGCGTCGCGGTCATGTCCTCCCCGTTTCCTCGGCCCTCGTTTTCCGTGGCTGACCGGATCATGTCAGCCCTGGGAGGACAGGGTCCGTCGGGGCTTGCCACCCCCCTCCCTGGATGGGGGAGGATGGCGGAATCCGTACGAAGGGAAATTCACGGTGACCATCGACCCGTCCTCGATTCCGAACTTCGGGGGCCAGCCCGAGCCGCAGCAAGGACCGGCGGGCCCCGTCGTCCCGGATCAGGATCTTGTGAAGCAGCTCCTCGACCAGATGGAGCTGAAGTATGTCGTCGACGACGAGGGTGACCTCGCGGCGCCGTGGGAGCAGTTCCGTACGTATTTCATGTTCCGCGGCGAGGCCGACCAGCAGGTCTTCTCGGTACGGACGTTCTACGACCGCCCCCACCAGATCGACGAGAAGCCGCAGCTGCTCGAGTCGATCGACGACTGGAACCGCCGCACCCTGTGGCCCAAGGTCTACAGCCACACCCATGACGACGGCACCGTCCGTCTGATCGGCGAGGCGCAGATGCTCATCGGCACCGGCGTCGCCCTGGAGCACTTCGTCTCCTCGACCGTGAGCTGGGTGCGCGCCGCCATCGAGTTCGACAAGTGGCTCGTCGAACAGCTCGGCCTCGAGGAGGACGTCAACGACGCGGAGAAGCCCGAGGACGACGAGTAGGCGTCCTCCCGCTCGCGCGGGCGCATCGGCTGTGACGACCCGATACGCGCCGTAACCGAACGAGAGCCCGGCCCGGGCACCGGCCACCACGGCCGCGCGTCCGGGCCGGGCTCTCGTCGTCCGCGCCGGTCGGTCGCCCGGCGGCACCGGTGCCTTTCGGCGGGCGTGGCGGCCGTCCACAGGCTGTGGGTAACCCTGTTTCAGAGCGCCCGCGAGGCCAGTCCGTGCAGGGCCCGCGAGGCCGGCCGCACGGCTCCCGTCACCCGTCCGAGTGACCGGCTTGCAGCGCGGGATTCGGGCGGTTACGTTCGCCGCGACAACCGCACACAGACTTCGGCCCCCGCCGGGACTGCAATCCCGAACGAGGGCCTGACCGATCAGGAAGAGAACAGCTTCCCGATGGCTGACCCGCAGTCTAACGCGCCCTCGCGCGCCGACGCCGGAGCTCCGACCTCCGGCGTGATCCACGTCCGCACCCGCCTCACGGCCGACTTCACGGTGCTCTCCAACGCCCTCGCCCAGCGGCGCGGCAGCGCGGTCACGGTCGGCGTCGCGGCGTACATCTCCTCGCTGCCCGACGGCACCCCCGTGACCATCCCGGCCCTGTGCCAGCACTTCAGTGAGGGCGAGATCCTGATCTCGCGGGCGCTCAGGGAGCTGGAAGCGGCCGGGTACCTGGAGCGCCGCCGCGAGCGAACGCGCACCGGGCACGTCCGTACCCGCACGTACTTCTACGACGTCCCCGGCGGCGGTCCGGACCCGGCCCCGGACCCGGACGGTCCCCCCGAGCCACCGAAGCCGCGTAGACCCCGAAAGCAGGGCGCTGCTGCGGTCACACCCGCATCCGCGCCCGCTGAGGAAACGGCGGCCGCGCCCGTATCGGCCCAGGCGGGGGCAGCGGACCCGCTCGCCGACGCCGACCCCCGAGCCGTCGCGGTACTCACAGCCCTGCGCCGGATCGACCCCCGCTGAGCAGGTGGACGCGCTCTGCCGGGCCGTGGTGCACCTTGCCGCCTGAGTTCTTCCTCGACCGGAACCTCGGTCGCCGTGTCGCGGAAGCGCTGAGAGCCTGCGGGTGGACGGTTCACCGCATCGGGGCATCTTTCCTGACGACGGGCAGGATGTTCCGGACGAGAGTGGATCACTTACGGTCCATCGGGCCGTCGAGAAGGGCGGCCCGGCGGCCTACGCCGTACGGCACGACCGCGTTGAGCGCACCTGGCCGTGACGGGAGGGCGTGGCGGGCGCCCGGCGCCCGTCCACAGCCTGTGGGCGGGCGCCCGCTTTCCATGTGCTCCGTTTCAGCTCACGGTTGTCCGCAGGCTGGTCGGGGCCGTCCCGGCGTCTCGGATCAGCTGACCCTGACCGTCCAGGACGAGGAGTACGAGTTCGTCAGATCGGTCGTGCCCGGGCGGTAGACCCGGAGCGTCCACGTCCCCGTGTGCGAGAAGGTGATCCTCGCCGTGGCCTTGCCCGTGGTGGAGAGGGTGGCGCTGGTGAGGGTCACCCATGTGCCGTCCTTCTTGCGGGCCTGGAAGCGCAGTGCGGTCCCCTTGACGTAGGGGGAGCTGAGCGCGGTGTAGGACACGGGCTTGTTGTGGACCGCGGTGGTGGCCGGTCTGCTGACCGTGAGCACGGCCTTGACGTGCGAGGTCAGCGTCGTGCTGGTCGAGGACGCCCACGCCAGGTTCTTGGCCGCGGTGACGGCGCGCCAGGTGCCGTTGTACCGGGCGGTCGTGGCGTAGGAGGCCTTGCCGGTGCTGTCCGCGGCGACGGTCGCCCGGGTCTTCCAGACGGTGGTCCCCGCCTGCCTGTACTGGAAACTGACCTTGGCGCCGGCCGCGGGCTTGGCGCCGGTCCGGGTCACGGTGGCGGTGAAGGTCGCCGTGCGGCCGTAGGTGCTGGTGGCCGGGCCGGTCAGCTTGGTCGTCGTGGCGGCCAGGACGCGGAGCGGCATGCTGCTGACGGTGGTGTCGCCGAACTGGGAGACGATGGTCAGCGTGACCTCGTGCACCCCGGGGGCCGCGGCCTTCCAGGTGCCGGAGGGCTGCGCGGGGTAGCCGCCGGTGGCGACCGCCGTGCCGTCGACGTCGATGGTCCAGTGCTCGGCCCGGCTGACGCCGTCGGCGGCGGATGTCGTGGCGGCCAACTTCCAGCTGCTGCCCGTCACCGGGAAGTCCTGGAAGCCGCTCGTCCAGGTCGGCGTGGTCTCGGACACCACCCGCACCGGCAGGTCCACCCGGCCGTGGGCGCCGCGGTTGTCCACCGAGTCGAACGTCAACGTGTGGGTGCCGTAGGGGAGTTGATCGACGTCGGCGATGAAGCCGTCCGTGTTTCCCTGGTAGGTGTAGGCGCCGACCGGCGTCGTCGTCAGCGCCTTGCCGTCGAGCGACACGGTGGTGCTGACCGGGTAGGCGTAGTTCAGGTTGGACGGGAACGTCTTGTTGAGCGCCGGCGGGTAGGCGTAGTCGACGATCACCGGCGTCTTGTCCGGGCGGATGACGGTGCCGAGCTTCGGCGTGATGGTGAAACCGTGGTCGACCACGGTGACGGCCGGGACCGGGGAGCCCGCGTGGCCGTCCTTGTCGTAGGCCACGACGTAGAGGTCTCCGGCGTACAGGCCGGCCGGGACCGCGCTCGTGTCCAGCGTGGTGGTCCACGTCGCGCCGCTGTCCGGGGCGGTCAGGTCGACGGGAGCGGGCCAGGCCGTTCTGGGGCTGAAGTACCGTACGCGCGCAACGCCGTTGTCGCCGGTCGCGGTGGCTCGCAGCGACAACTCGCCGTCCGCGGACAGGCCCACGGGCTTGTAGGTGGTCCAGGCGTCGTCGCCGGGAAGGTCGGGCAGGGTGACGACCGGCCGGTTGTTGTCGACGGTGACGGCGGCGTCGGCCATGACGGTCCGCGGGCGAGGGCTGTCCACCTCCACGTGGACGGAGTTCGCGCCGTCGTTCACCAGCGGCGCGGCCACCCCGTTCGCGGCACCCCCGAACTGCTGGGTGGCGGCGGTGTCCAGGGTCGCGTGCAGGGTGCAGGAGGGCAGGCACTGTCCCGGGCTCAGGGTGAAGGTCTGCTTGACCGTGCCGGTGCCCTGGTATTGGTTGCCGCCGGTGATGCTGACCACGGCGTCGGTCGGCTCGTCGTCCGGGTCCGCGTGCACCGTGAAGGTGACATCCGTCGTGCCGGTGACGGTCTGTCCGGCGCTGACCGTGCCGTCCCCTCCGGCGTCCGAGGAGATGCCGTCGAACGTGACCACGGCACCTGTGTCGTCCGCGACAGCGGTCGGCGCGAGTGCGACGGCGCACAGCACAGCGGTACTCGCAGCAACGGTGAGCGATCTGACAGATCGGGATATACCCACTTCTCTCCTCCTCGGCCTGCCCCTGGCTCGGCGGAAGGCGGAGCGCGGACCGCCCCCAGGTCACCGGGTACGGGTGAGGAGTGGGCGGCAGGAGTGGCAGCAGCGTGAAGATCGTGAAGCGGCTCAGAACCGCGTGTCAAGAAACTCGCCGTTTGTCCCAAGGGGTGGAAGAAGTCCTTCTCGCCGAAGGGCGCCGGGGTCGGTGGTGATGAAGTATGTGCCGTCCCACAACGCACTCCCGGGAGGGGCCGAGAAATGGTGATGGTGACGCGAGTGACGAGGCCGCGCGTACTTGTCGGCGTCTCCACGCTGCTCATGGCGATGTCCGCTTGTGGCTCGTCCCCGGCGTGTGGCGGCGTGGGCGTCGTCGCCGGTGTCGGCGTGTACGTCGTGCACGAGGGGCACGGAGATCTCGCCGGGGCCTGGGCGGAACTGTGCGCGAAGGGCGAGTGCGTCAAGGACCGGCTGCCCGACGAGGACATCACGAGCGTCGACCTGCCGCTGCCGGACGACGTGGGCCCCGACATCGGCTCCGTGCGCCTGCGGATCACCCGCCAGGGCGCTGACAGACCTCTCATCGACGTCTCGGCCGAGAAGAGGCTCACCCACCAGTCCGACGGTTGCGGCGGCGGTGTCTACAACGGGTCACTCGCCTTCACCATGGAAGAGGGACTGACGGCCGAGGTCCCGCAGAGCGTCGCGGTGGCCTGGCACCGGCAGGTCATGGACCGGGCCACCGCTGAAGGGGCGTGAGTTCAGGGCGCCAGCCGTCGCAGCCGGTCGGCGGCCTCGCGGAGGACGTCGTCCTTCTTGCAGAACGCGAACCGCACGAACGGCGCCCCCGCCTCCCGGTGGTCGTAGAAGACCGCGTTCGGGATGGCGACGACGCCCGCGCGCTCGGGCAGGGCGCGGCAGAAGGCGAAGCCGTCGCTCTCGCCGAGGGGACGGATGTCGGTGGTGATGAAGTAGGTGCCGGCGGGCTTGAAGACCTCGAAGCCCGCGTCGGCCAGACCGGCGGCCAGCAGGTCGCGCTTGGCCAGCATGTCCTTGCGGAAGGCGTCGAAATACGAGTCCGGCAGGCTCAGCGCCTCGGCGACCGCGTACTGGAACGGGCCGGAGGACACGTACGTGAGGAACTGCTTCGCCGAGCGGACCGCCGAGACCAGGGCGGGCGTGGACGTGATCCAGCCGACCTTCCAGCCGGTGAAGGAGAAGGTCTTGCCGGCCGAGCCGATCGAGACCGTGCGCTCCCGCATCCCCGGGAAGCTCGCCAAAGGCAGGTGCTCGGCCTCGTCGAACACCAGGTGCTCGTACACCTCGTCCGTGACCACCAGCAGGTCCCGCTCCACGGCCAGCTCGGCGATCGCGGTGAGCTCCTCGCGGGTGAGGACCGTGCCGGTGGGGTTGTGCGGGGTGTTGATGAGCAGGAGGCGGGTCCGGTCGGTGACCGCGGCGCGCAGTTCGTCGAGGTCCAGGCGGAAGCTCGCACCCCCCTCGAACTGGGGGCGCAGGGTGACCGGGACCCTCGTCCCGCCCGCCATCGCGATGCAGGCCGCGTAGGAGTCGTAGTACGGCTCGAACGCGACGACCTCGTCACCCGGCTCGACCAGGGCGAGCAGGGCCGCCGCGATGGCCTCCGTGGCGCCGGCCGTGACCAGGACCTCGGTGTCGGGGTCGTAGGACAGGCCGTAGCGGCGCTCCTGGTGCGCGGCGACCGCGGTACGCAGCTCCGGGACGCCGGGACCCGGCGGGTACTGGTTGCCGCGTCCGTCGCGCAGCGCCCGCACGGCCGCCTCCCTGACCTCCTCGGGGCCGTCCGTGTCGGGGAAGCCCTGGCCCAGGTTGATCGAGCCGGTCCGCAGGGCTAGGGCGGACATCTCGGCGAAGATCGTCGTCCCGAACTCGGCGAGACGGCGGTTGAGCAGGGGGCGCGCGGTGGAGGTCATGCCGGTCATCCTGCGCCCAAGCTCTGGAGTTCCTCAACTCTGCTTTGGCCCGTGAGACGGAGGGGCATCTCCAGCTCACGCAACCGGTGAGGCGCCCACGGGGGGTCGCTTCGGGGGGTAAGGGAAGGAGGGTGGCGCCATGGTCATCGGCATCATCCTGTTGGTCTTCGTGGTCGTGTTCCTGGTGGGCGTGGCCGCTGTCGTGTCCAGGAACGGCCAGACGCGCCGCCGGGTACGGGCCGCCGGTGGCGGCGGCGCCGCGGGCAGCGACAGCTGGTGGGTCGGCGGCGGCGGAGGCGGGTCGGACTCCGGGAGCAGCGGCCACCACGGCGGCCACCACGGCGGTCACCACGGTGGTCACGACGGGGGACACTCCGGCGGTCACTCGTGCGGTGGCGGGCACTCCTGCGGCGGCGGGTCGTCCTGTGGTGGCGGGTCGTCCTGCGGCGGCGGGGGCGGATGCGGGGGAGGCAGCTGACACGGGGCAGCTGAGCTCCGGCAGGGGGAACCGCATCCGAAAACGGGGGAGCGGGGGAAAGCGGGGGCGTGCGGCCGGACCTGGGTCGGGCCGCACGCCCCCGCTTGTCGCTTTTTCACTCCGGTGCTCCGGCGCACGCTCCGGCCGCCATGGCGCACGCCGTGGTTGAACAGTTGAGCTGGGGAGCCCACGGAGGGATGGAAACCCCACGAAGTTGGGTAAAAACGCTGTGGTGGCGCCACCGTTCATGATTCCCTCTAAAACACCACGCAGCCCCTCGGACGTCCTACGGACACCTCCTGACCTCCCGACTGGGCTGACCGGGCCGATCCCCCCACAGTCGCCCGGGTGTGCCGGAACCCCACACCACCCTTTCTTTGCGTGCCAGCGGAGCCGACCCATGCTCACGACCCTGAACACCTCGTACACCGACACGCGCGCGGCCGACCTCGCCTGGGCCCTGGGGCGGGAGCCGTTGCCCGCCCTCGCCACGCTCGACCTCGAAATCGCCGGGGCGAAGCTTCAGTTGAGACTCCTCGGCGCGTCCCACCAAGTGCTCCTGGAGGAGGACCGCGGCACGTGCTCGGAGACGGTGGCGTGCATCGCCGGAAGCAGTACGCCGCTGCCGCTCGGTGTGGCCAAGCGGGTGGATGACTGGGAGTACGAGTTCGCCGCGCGCGTCGAGGCGCTGTCGCCGGGTCAGTTCGCGGGCCGGGCACAGGAGTTGCTGGCACTGGTGTCCGACCATCCGAACGGACTCGCCGGGGTCTTTCCCGGCAGCCCGCACGCGTTCACGGCGATGCTGGCCCAGCGGTACGACGGCCAGGTGCACTGGCGGACCTGGCACGCGTACCCGCAGGACGGGCAGTTGGTGGCCACGCGGACGCGCGTCGGGGCCCGGGTTCCGGTGGGGACGCCGGGCTGAGCCACGCAAACCCCTGTCTCCCGAACTACCCCCCGGTTCCACACGTGTGGGTGACGAAGCGTGCCGTAGCCGTGACGTAACGTCGCACCGTGATCGAGTCGCACGCCCCCGCCCCGCCCAGTGCTCCGCCGCCCTGGGCCGGGCCCGCGAGGCTGCCGGTCCGCCCCGGCACGGGCCGGTTCCTCGTCCTCGCCTGTGTCTTCGTCTGCGCGGCCTGCGGACTGGTGTACGAGCTCGAACTGGTCTCCCTCGCCTCGTACTTGACCGGCGACCCGGTCACCCAGACCTCCGTGGTGCTGTCCGTCATGGTCTTCGCGATGGGCATCGGCTCGCTCGCCGCGAAGGGGCTGCGCCGGCACGCGGCGGCCGCCTTCGGCGCCCTGGAGGCGCTGCTCGCGCTGGTCGGCGGGTGCAGCGCGATGACGCTGTACGCCGTGTTCGCGTGGACCGGCGACTGGGGCGGACTGTGGGCGAGCGGTCCGCGCTGGCTCCTGGTCGCCTTCTCCCTCGCCATCGGTCTGCTCATCGGCGCCGAAGTCCCCCTGCTGATGGAGCTGACCCAGCGCATCCGCCGCCAGGACGCGGGCGGCGCGGTGGCCGACCTGTTCGCGGCGGACTACGTCGGCGCGCTGGTCGGCGGCCTCGCCTTCCCCTTCCTCCTGCTGCCGCTGCTGGGCCAGTTGACCGGCGCGATGCTCACCGGCGCGGTCAACGCGGTCGCGGGCGCCGCCCTGGTCCTCGGTCTGTTCCGCCGCTACCTGACCCGCCGGGCCCGCTGGCTGCTGCTGGCCGCCAACCTCGCCGTGCTCGGCGTCCTCGCCACCGCCGCCGTACTCGTCGACGACTTCGAGCGGGCCGCGCGGGAGGCGGTCTACGGCGACGACGTACGCGTCGCCCTGCAGACCGGTGTCCAGGAGGTCGTGCTCACCGGCGGCACCGGCGGCCACCCCCTCGACCTGTACCTCGACGGCCGCCTCCGGGTCAGCGGCCGCGACGAGCACCGCTATCACGGGGCACTCGTCCACCCCGCGATGAGCGGCCCCCACGCGCGCGTGCTCGTCCTCGGCGGCGGCGACGGCCTCGCCGCCCGCGAGGTGCTCAGGTACCCCGGTGTACGGCGGGTCGACATCGTGGCCCTCGACCCCGCCGTGGTCGGCCTGGCCCGCCGCGACCCCGCGCTGTCCCGGCTCAACGGCCATGTCTACGGCGACCCGCGCGCCCACGTGACCACGGCGGACGCCTTCCGTCTGCTGCGGACCGCGGCGCCCGGGACGTCGTACGACGTGGTGATCGCCGATCTGCCCGACCCCGGTGTCACCGCGAGCACCAAGCTGTACTCGCAGGAGTTCTACGGCCTCGTCCGCCGCGTCCTGGCCCCCGACGGCCGTCTCGTCGTGCACGCGGGCCCGGTCTCCTCCCGCCCCCGGGTCTTCTGGACGGTGGACGCGACCCTGCGCGCGGCGGGCCTGCGCACCACGCCCTACCGCGTCGGCGGCCGCCACTCCGGCCCCGACGCGGGCCCCGACCGCACGGACGGCCTGTACCGGGCCCCCCGCGACTGGGGCTTCGTGCTGGCCGCGCGCGAAGCGCGCCCGGTGCCGGCCCCGGACCCGCGGGGGCCCTTCACCCGGGAGTGGCTGGAGGCGGCGGAGCGGGCGGCGCAGCCGACGCGGGTCAGGGGGCTCGCGCCCTCCACGTTGGTGCATCCGCGCTACTGAGACCGGCGGGCGCGGTCACTTTCCCTCAACGGGGGTGCATGACCGCCGCCCCTGGGTAGGCTCGGCAACCATGGAGCATGAGGTGTTCGTTCCGGTTCCGGTCGAGCGGCTGAGGGAGGCCCTCGCGGATCCCGTCAGGGTCGCCCGGGCGGTTCCCGGGCTCCAGCAGGACGCCGGCGCGGACCCCGTCGCCGGGCGCCTGAAGGTGCGGGTCGGCAGTCACTCCATCACCTACCGGGGCGCGGTCCAGGTCTCGGCCCGGGAGGACGGGTCCTACGCCGTCGAGGGCGACGCCACCGAGGCCCGCGGCGCCGGCTCGGTCAAGCTCGCCCTCACCGTCCGCCTCGCCGACACGGACGGCGGCACGACCCTGACCTTCGACGGCACGGCCACGGCGGACGGCCGCGTCACGGAACTCCCCCAGGACGCGGTGGGCTCCGCGGTCGTACGTCTGCTGAACCGTTTCGCGGAGGCGCTGGGCGAGGTGCAGGAGGAAGGGGAGGGGGAGGAGACTCCCGAGGCGGGGGAGACGGCGGAGGCCACAGAGACCCCCGAGGAACCCCCGGCGGCACCCCCCGCCGACGCCTTCCCGGAACCCGTCGAACCGCCCGTCGAGCCGCCTGCGGATCCGCCCGCCGAGCCGCCTGCCGATCCACCCGCCGAGGCGGCCCACGCCCGCCGCACCATGATCGGCCGCAGCGCGGAGGAGGTCGACCACGCGCCCCCGAGGGGCCGCTACGCCCCCGTCCCGGCCCCCCAGACGGTCGCCTCGAGCGCGACCCTGCGCTGGGCGGCACCCGCGGCGGCCGTGGTGCTGGCATCGGCGATCGTGGTGACCCGGGTACTGAGAAAACGCCGTTGAGTAATGTCGTCCCGTGAGCCATGAAGACATCACGCTGACCGCGGGCACCGCGGAGGTGACCGTACAACCGGCCAACGGCGGGCGCATCGGCGGTCTGCGCGTCGCCGGCACCGAACTCCTGCGCCAGGGCGACCGGTTCGGCTGCTTCCCGATGGTCCCCTGGTGCGGCCGCATCCGCGACGGCCGCTTCCGTGACGGGGCGACGGTCCGTCAGATGCCGCTGAACTCCCCGCCGCACGCCATCCACGGCACCGCGCGAGACGGCGCCTGGACGGTCGCCCGCAGCGGCACCGGCGAGGCGGTCATCACCTACGACCTCGTCGACCCCTGGCCCTACCCCGGCCGGGTCACCCAGGTCGTCGCCCTCACCGAGGACGCGCTGACGCTCACCATGTCCGTGGAGACGTACGACTCCTCCTTCCCGGCCCAGATCGGCTGGCACCCCTGGTTCAACCGCACCCTCGACGGCGGCGAGCCGGTGCGGCTCGACTTCACCGCCGCCTGGCAGGAGGAGCGCGGCGACGACCACCTGCCCACCGGCAACCGCCTCGACCCGAAGCCCGGCCCCTGGGACGACTGCTTCGGCATGCCCGACGGCGTCGACGTCACCCTCACCTGGCCGGGGCAGCTGGAGCTGAAGGTGGCCAGCCGCGAGGAGTGGGTCGTGGTGTACGACGAGCAGGAGGCCGCCGTCTGCGTGGAGCCGCAGACCGGGCCGCCCAACGGCCTGAACACGCTGCCGCGCCTGGTCACGCCCCTGGAGCCGCTGGAGGCCTCGACGACCTGGAGCTGGCGCCGCCTCTAAGCTGACAGGCATGACTGACGCACGCGCCGCCCTGAAGCAGCAGATCCTCGACAAGGCCGTGGTGCACGGCAAGGTGACCCTGTCGTCGGGCCTGGAGGCCGACTACTACGTCGACCTCCGCCTGGTGACCCTCGACGGCGAGGCCGCCCCCCTGGTCGGACAGGTGCTCCTTGACCTGACCGCCGACCTGGAGTTCGACGCGGTCGGCGGTCTGACCATGGGCGCGGACCCGGTCGGCACGGCCATGCTGCACGCCGCCGCCGCGCGCGGGCGCAGGCTCGACGCCTTCGTCGTACGCAAGGCGGCGAAGGCGCACGGCATGCAGAAGCGGGTGGAGGGCCCTGACATCGCGGGCCGCCGGGTCGTGGTCGTCGAAGACACCTCCACCACCGGCGGCTCCCCCCTCGAAGCGGTCGCGGCCGTGCGCGAGGCCGGCGCCGAGGTCGTCGCCGTGGCGACCATCGTGGACCGGGCGACCGGCGCCGCGGAGAAGATCGAGCAGGGTGCGGGTGTGCCGTATCTCTTCGCGTACTCGAAGGACGAGCTGGGCCTGGACTGACCAGGGAGTGACCACGGGATGGACCATCCGGCCAAGTCTGGAAAGATGAGGCCGACGATGACGTCGAACCCCCACACAAGGTCTAGGTCAGGGCCGTAAGCACGCAGTACGCCAACCCGCAGATACAAGGAGCGGACACATGCCGATCGCAACCCCCGAGGTCTACAACGAGATGCTGGACCGGGCGAAGGCGGGCAAGTTCGCCTACCCGGCCATCAACGTGACCTCGACCCAGACCCTGCACGCTGCGCTGCGCGGCTTCGCTGAGGCCGAGAGCGACGGCATCATCCAGATCTCGACCGGCGGTGCCGAGTTCCTGGGCGGTCAGTACAGCAAGGAGATGGTCACGGGTTCCGTGGCCCTCGCCGAGTTCGCGCACATCGTCGCCGAGAAGTACCCGGTCACGGTCGCCCTGCACACCGACCACTGCCCCAAGGACAAGCTCGACGGGTACGTACGCCCGCTGCTGGCCGTGTCCGAGGAGCGTGTGAAGGCCGGCGGCAACCCGCTGTTCCAGTCGCACATGTGGGACGGCTCGGCGGAGACCCTCGCCGACAACCTCTCCATCGCCCAGGAACTCCTGGAGCGCGCCCGCGCCGCCAAGATCATCCTTGAGGTCGAGATCACCCCGACCGGCGGCGAGGAGGACGGTGTCTCGCACGAGATCAACGACTCCCTGTACACCACCGTCGACGACGCCATTCGTACGGCGGAGGCGCTCGGCCTCGGTGAGAAGGGCCGCTACCTGCTGGCCGCCTCCTTCGGCAACGTCCACGGTGTGTACAAGCCGGGCAACGTCGTCCTCCGTCCCGACCTGCTGAAGGAGCTGAACGACGGCGTCGCCGCCAAGTTCGGCAAGCCGGCCGGGTCCCAGCCGTTCGACTTCGTCTTCCACGGCGGCTCCGGCTCCACGGAGGAGGAGATCCGCACCGCGCTGGAGAACGGCGTCGTCAAGATGAACATCGACACCGACACCCAGTACGCCTTCACGCGTCCGGTCGCCGACCACATGTTCCGCAACTACGACGGCGTCCTGAAGGTCGACGGCGAGGTCGGCTCCAAGAAGACCTACGACCCGCGCACCTGGGGCAAGCTGGCCGAGGCGTCGATGGCCGCCCGTGTCGTCGAGGCCACGCAGAACCTGCGCTCGGCGGGCACGAAGATCAAGTAACACCCGCGTTTTGCGCGAGCCCGGTGCTACGGCACCGGGCTCGCTGTATACCTGGGGCATGTCCGACGTCCGGCTGGCCTCGCCGCAAGGCAAGTGGATCCTGCTCACCACCGTCCTCGGCTCCAGCATGGCGCTGCTGGACTCGACCGTCGTCAACGTCGCCCTGCCGCGCATCGGCCGCGACCTGGACGCGGACCTCGGCGCCCTGCAGTGGACGGTCAACGCGTACATGGTGACGCTGGCCGGGCTGATCCTGCTCGGCGGCTCCCTCGGGGACCGGTTCGGCCGCCGCAAGGTCTTCGTGGTCGGGGTGGTGTGGTTCGCGGCCGCCTCCCTGCTGTGCGGGCTCGCCCCGAACGCCGGTGTCCTCGTCGCCGCCCGGGCCCTCCAGGGGGTCGGTGGCGCCCTGCTCACGCCCGGGTCCCTGGCCCTGATCCAGGCCTCCTTCCATCCCGACGACCGGGGCCGGGCCGTGGGCCTGTGGTCCGGGTTCGGCGGCATCGGGGCGGCCGTCGGGCCCTTCGTGGGCGGCTGGCTGGTGGACGGTCCTGGCTGGCGCTGGGTGTTCCTGCTCAACGTCCCGCTGGCACTGGTGTGCGCGCCGATCGCCGTACGGCATGTCCCCGAGTCCGCGGACGGGCGCGCTGATCACGGGCGCTTCGACGTGCTCGGTGCGGTCCTCGGCGCGCTGGCGCTCGCGCTGGTGACGTACGCGCTGATCGAGGCCCGTTCCGGCTCCCTGGTGGTCGCCGTGACGGCGGTCGCCGGGGTGGCCGCCGGGGTCGCCTTCGTGGTGGTGGAGAAGCGGCGGCCCGATCCGATGATGCCGCTCGGGATCTTCGCGTCCCGGCAGTTCACCGCGGTGAATCTGGTGACGCTGTGCGTGTACGCGGCCTTCGGCGGCTTCTTCTTCCTGGCCGCGCTCCAGCTCCAGGTGGTGGTCGGCTGGTCGGCCCTCCAGGCCGGTACGGCCCTGCTGCCGACGACCGCCCTCATGCTGCTGTTCTCCGCCCGCTCGGGCGCCCTCGCCGACCGCATCGGGCCGCGCATCCCGCTCACCGTGGGGCCGCTGCTGTGCGCGGCGGGGATGCTGCTGATGCTGCGGGTCGGGCCGGGGGCGTCGTACGTGGTGGACGTCCTGCCCGCGCTGCTCGTCCTCGGCACCGGCATGGTCGCGCTGGTCGCCCCGCTGACGGCGACCGTGCTCGGTTCGGTGGATGTCGCGCGGGCCGGCCTGGCCAGCGGCATCAACAACGCGGCGGCCCGGGCGGCGGGCCTGATCGCGGTGGCCGCGTTGCCGCTGGTCGCGGGGATGGGGGAGGAGGCGTACCGGTCGGCTTCGGCTTTCGATGACGCGTTCGGGCGGGCGATGACGGTGTGCGCGGGGGTGTTGGTGGTGGGAGCGGTGATCGCGTTCGTGACGGTGCGGTCGCTGCCGGCGGGGTGCCGTCGGCCGGAATGCCGGACGCACGGAGCGGTGCTGGCGCCGCCGCTGGAGGGGGAGCGGGCTCGGGGAAGGCTGTCGTAGATCGGCTGCGGGTGGATCGGCTGCGGGTGCGGGCGGCTGCATCGAAAGCCTGTTCAGCTGTACCCACCTGTTCGGGGGCGCGGGGAACTGCGCGACCGGCCCCCACGCACCCGCAGACGAAACCAGACCTTCCGCGAGGGAGACTGGACCCATGTCCATTCACGAGAACCTTCTCGGGGGCCCGCCCCCGACCCACCTCCCCGACGACCCGGAGCCCCGTGAGCTCCTGGCCAACGGCACCGCCCCCGCGGATGTCGCCGCGAAGTACCCCACCTCCTCCCTCGCCTGGGCCCAGCTCGCCGACGAGGCGTTCGAGCGGGGCAGCGTCGTGGAGTCGTACGCCTATGCCCGTACCGGCTACCACCGCGGCCTGGACTCGCTGCGCCGCAACGGCTGGAAGGGCCACGGGCCGGTCCCGTGGGAGCACGAGCCGAACCGCGGCTTCCTGCGCGCCCTGCACGCCCTCGCCCGTGCCGCCGGATCCATCGGCGAGCAGGAGGAGTACGAGCGCTGCTCGCAGTTCCTGAAGGACTCCTCGCCGACGGCGGCCCAGACGCTGGGCTGATCCGCCGTACGTTCTCCGGGCCCGCCTGGGTGATCAGGCGGGCCTTGCCTTTTGCGGGGAGCATGGAAGAGGATGCCCGGCGGGGACCGGGGCCCCGTGTCGGTAACGGCAGGGCGGACCGCTACCCGGAGTACACAACAGGAGACAGCGATGTCGTCCCATGAGGCTCAGGAAACGCAGGAGCCGGAGACCCCGCATCTCGACTTCCAAGGCACGACGCCGTACGAGGACTACGTCAAGGCGGACGTGCTCACCCACCTCCAGCACACCCTCTCCGACGATCCCGGAGAGATGGTCTTCCTGGTCACGACCCAGGTCATGGAGCTGTGGTTCACCGTCATCGTGCACGAGTGGGAGACCGCGGCGGCCGCGCTGCGCTCCGACGACGTGCCCACCGCGGTCGCCGCGCTGAAGCGTTCCGTACGGGAACTGGAGGCGCTGAACGCCTCCTGGAAGCCGCTCGGCCAGCTGACCCCGGCGCAGTTCAACTCGTACCGCAGCGCTCTCGGCGAGGGCTCCGGCTTCCAGTCGGCGATGTACCGCCGCATGGAGTTCCTGCTCGGCGACAAGTCCGCGTCCATGCTCGTCCCGCACCGGGGCGCGCCCCGCGTCCACGCCGAGCTGGAGAAGGCACTGCACGAGCCGAGCCTGTACGACGAGGTGCTGCGGCTGCTCGCGCGGCGCGGGCACGCGATCCCCTCCTCGGTCCTGGACCGGGACGTCTCGCGCCGGTACGAGCCGTCGGAGGAGGTCGAGGCCGCCTGGACGGCCCTCTACTCCGGCCCCGAGAACGACGAACTCGCCCGCCTCGGTGAGGCGTTGACCGATGTCGCCGAGCTGGTGTGGCGCTGGCGCAACGACCATCTCGTCGCCACCCGGCGCGCGATGGGCTCCAAGGCCGGCACGGGCGGCTCCGCCGGGGTGGCCTGGCTGGAGAAGCGCGCGCGCAACAACGTGTTCCCGGAGCTGTGGACGGCGCGGTCCCATGTCTGAACTGACCTTGCGCGCGGAGAAGTCGGACTCGGCGGATGAGCTGGCGGGCGTGCGCTCCCGGTTCGTGCTCGGCGACGTGGTGTACCTGGACGGCAACTCACTGGGCGCGCTCCCGGCCGCCGTCCCGGGGCGCGTCGAGGACGTCGTACGCCGTCAGTGGGGGTCCTTGCGGATCCGGTCCTGGGACGAGAGCGGCTGGTGGACCGCGCCGGAGCGGATCGGCGACCGGATCGCCCCGCTGGTGGGTTCCGCGGCCGGGCAGATCGTGGTCGGCGACTCGACAAGTGTCAACGTCTTCAAGGCACTTGTGGGGGCGGTGCGGCTCGCGGGCGGTCCGGCGGCCGGCCGGGACGAGGTGGTCGTCGACGCGACCACCTTCCCCACGGACGGGTACATCGCCGAGTCCGCGGCCCGCATGACCGGCTGCACCCTGCGGGCGGTGACCCCGGCGGAGGTGCCGGGCGTGCTGGGCGACCGTACGGCGGCCGTCCTGCTCAACCACGTCGACTACCGCACCGGGCGCCTGCACGACCTGCCCGCACTCACCGCCGCCGTGCACGCGGCGGGCGCGATCGCCGTCTGGGACCTGTGCCACAGCGCGGGCGCCCTTCCGGTCGGTCTCGACGCGCACGGCGTCGACCTCGCGGTCGGCTGCACCTACAAGTACCTTAACGGCGGCCCGGGTTCACCGGCGTACCTGTACGTCCGCCGCGAGCACCAGGACCGCTTCGACTCCCCGCTGCCCGGCTGGAACTCCCACGCGGAGCCCTTCGGGATGCGGCCCTCGTACGAACCGGCGCCGGGCGCGCTGCGGGGCCGGGTCGGCACCCCCGACATCCTCTCCATGCTCGCCCTGGAGGCGGCCCTGGAGGTGTGGGACGGCGTGACGGTCGAGGCGGTGCGCGCCAAGTCTCTCGCCCTGACGGACTTCTTCCTGGAGTGCGTCACGTCGTACGTCGGTGAGGGGCGCGTCGAGTGCGTGACCCCCCTGGCCCACGCCGAGCGGGGCAGCCAGGTCGCGCTGCGCTGTGACGACGCCGGTGAGGTGATGAAGCGGCTCATCGAGCGGGGTGTGGTGGGCGACTTCCGGCACCCGGACGTGCTGCGGTTCGGCTTCACGCCGCTGTACGTCGGGTTCGCGGACGTGGAGCGGGCGGCGCGGGTGCTGGCGGAGACGCTCGCCTGACCGTGTCCGTAGCAGGGGGCCGCGACCGCCCGGTGGCGGCTCCTCGGGGCGCTGCGGATCGGCCGGGGCGGACCCGGCGTCGGCGTGACGGAACAGCAGAACCGTTTGAGTCTCACCGAGCGTGACATCCTCGTGTCCGCGCACGTCATCGGCCTGATACCGTCCCGGCCAACGGCCGAATCCCCTTCCAGGATGCTTCACGGTCCGTCAAATCCGTTTCATCGCTGAGAGGTTGGAGCATGCCGGACGACGCCGCCGCTGCCCGTGCCGCCGCAGAAGCCCGCGCCGCGGCCGAGGAGGAGTCGGCCTTCTCGCACGCCGAGGTCGACCCCGACGCCACGGCCTCGTACGGCGACGACCCCGACCAGGTGATCGACTTCTACGCCCCGCGCGAGGAGGCGGTCCCCGGAGGCGTCCTCGCGCCGCTGGTCGTCGTCCTGCACGGCGGGGCGTGGCGGGCACCCTACGACCGGCGTCATGTGACCCCGTTCGCCGACTTCCTGACCCGGCGGGGCTTCGCGGTGGCCAATGTGGAGTACCGGCGGGGTGGGGTGTCCGTACCGGGGCAGGGTGCCGGGGGCGGCATCGGCCCGGTCGCCGGGCGCTGGCCCGAGACCTTCGACGACGTGGCCGCCGCGATGGACGCCCTCCCCGGGCTGGTACGGGAGTTCCTGCCGCAGGCCGATCCGCGCCGCATGGTGGTCACCGGTCACTCCGCGGGCGGCCACCTCGCGCTGTGGGCCGCGGCCCGGCATCTCCTGCCGGCCGACGCCGCGTGGCGCACCGACCGTCCGGCACCCCTGCGCGGGGTCGTCGCCCTCGCCCCGATCGCCGACTTCACGGTCGCCGACAAGCTGGACGTGTGCGGCGGGGCGTGCCATCAACTCCTGGGCGGGGAAGAGGGGTTCGCCGCGCGGCTGCCGTACGCCGACCCCGCCCTGCTGCTCCCCACCGGCATCGCGACCACCCTGGTCCAGGGCCGCACCGACACGGTCGTCCCGCAGGCGGTCGCCGAGGCGTACGCGGACGCCGCGGCCAAGGCGGGCGAGGTGGTTGGGCTGACCCTGCTGGAGGACGTCGGCCACTTCCCCCTGATCGACCCGGCGGCGGACGCGTGCGCGGTGGTGGCGGAGGAGATCGCGCAGCTGGCGTGGTGACGTGGGTCCCGGCGAGTGTTCCGGCGCTCCCGGTGATACCCGTAATACCTGAGAGCTACGACGCCAGTGAGCTCCCTGGCGTGACGCGGACGACAGCCGTGGCTGTGGGGAGCGGATGGAGGGGGCGGCGCCAGACAGAGGGGCACGACCGCGGGAGGCTCACGGGCCGCCAGGCAGGCGGTGACGACGGCGCGGGGCTCACGGGCCGCCGGCTTGAACGCGGAGATCGCCGAGCGGCTCGTGGTGGCCGAGCAGACCGTGAAGACGCATGTGGGCCGCATCCTGGTCAAGCTGGGGCTGAGGGACCGTACGCAGGCGGCGGTGTTCGCGTACGAGTCGGGGCTGGTGCGGCCCTCGGGGTACCGGTGAGCGGCCCTTCCCGGACCCGGACCCGGACCCGTAGTACCTGAGAGGGACCCCGAAGGACCCGTCTCACTGGTGACGACGGTGACCCCCGCCCCCGCCTACCGTTTTGAACGTGACCCAGATGACCGAGACGCACACGACACCTCCGCAGGCCGGCAGCGGCGGATACGACGCGTACCAGCCCCGCAGCCCGGAGTTCAGGGCCGCCGTGGACGCCCTGCGCGGCCTGCGGCACGACCTGATCAGTGACGCCTTCGCCTACCGCCCGCTGCCTCCCCGGAGTGCCGGCAAGGGGCTCTCCCGCTTGCTGACCGGGCGGCTGCGGGAGTACGCGGTCTGGGCACCCCACACGCTGATCACCGCGGCCGGCCTGATCGCGATGCTCATCGGCTCGGACAACAGCGGCCGCGGCGCGACCACCAACCTCGTCGTCGGCCTGCTCGCCCTGGTCCCGATCCTGCTGACCATGGTGCGGCCGGTCATGGCCTTCTGGCTGTCGTTGGCCGCGACCGCGGTCGCCTATCCGATGGGGTTCGTCAACTCCTGGCAGCAGGACTGGCCGTGGCTACCGGGCGGCTTCGCCTGCCACCTCGTCGTGCTCACCGTGGTGGCCCTGCGCACCAGGCCGCGCACCGCCGCGTGGATGTGGCTGCTGACCGGGGCCTACGGCCTGATATGGCAGGCGGCTCTCGGCAGCGGCCACTACTACCGCTCCAACACCGTGGAGATGCTGTTCGTCTCCGCGCTGTCCCTGCTCGTCGTGAGCGTCTGGCACATACGCCGGAGCGCCGAGCAGACGGTGACCGCCCAGCAGACGGTGACCGAGCACGAACGCTCCCGCCGCACGCTCCTCGAGGAGCGCACGACCATCGCCCGCGAGCTGCACGACGTGGTGGCCCACCACATGTCGGTCGTCGCCATCCAGGCGGAGGCCGCCCCCTACCGGGTGGAGAACCCGCCCCCCGAGCTGGAGAAGGCGTTCGCCACCATCCGGGAGAACGCGGTGGCGGCCCTCACCGAGCTGCGCCGGGTCCTGGGCGTGGTCCGCGCCGAGGACTACGAGGCACCGGACGCCCCGCAGCCCACCCTCGCCGAGCTCGACGCCCTCCTCGACAATGTGCGCGGAGCCGGCCTGAGCGTCGACAAGACGGTCACCGGGGCGGTGCGCCAACTCCCGCAGGGCGTCGAGCTGTCGGCGTACCGGATCGTCCAGGAGGCCCTGAGCAACACCCTGCGCCACGCCCCGGGGGCGAGCGCACGGGTCGAGATCGGATACGTCCTGGGCGGCCTGGGCCTGCGCATAGTCAACGGCCCGCGGCCCGAGCTGTCGCTGCTGAAGCCCTCGCCGGGAGCGGGGCACGGCATCACCGGTATGCGGGAGCGGGTCTCCATGCTGAACGGCGAGATGACGGCGGGGGCCACGGACGAGGGAGGGTACGAGGTGACGGTGTTCCTGCCGGTGCCGCTGAAGGACGAGGACGACGCATGACGATCCGGGTGCTGGTGGCGGACGACCAGATGATGGTCCGCGAGGGCTTCTCGGTGCTGCTGAACGCGATGCCGGACATCGAGGTGGTCGGCGAGGCCGTCAACGGACGCGAGGCGGTGGACCGGGTCCGCGAACTCGCCCCCGACGTGGTCCTGATGGACATCCGCATGCCGGAGCTGAACGGCATCGAGGCGACCAGGGAGATCGTCGCGACGGACGGCACGGCGAAGGTGCTGGTCCTGACGACCTTCGACCTCGACGAGTACGTGTACCAGGCCCTGCGCGCGGGAGCCTCCGGCTTCCTCCTCAAGGACGCCTCGGCCCGCCAACTCGCCGACGGGGTGAGGGTCGTGGCCTCCGGCGAGGCGCTCCTGGCCCCCTCGGTCACCAGACGCCTGATCACGGAGTTCTCCAAACTCTCCGAGTCCCCGCGCCTCATGGCCTCCGCCCACACCGCCTACGGCGACCTCACCGACCGCGAGACGGAGGTCCTGGTCCTCATCGCCCAGGGCCTGTCGAACTCCGAGATCGCCGAACGCCTGGTGGTGGCCGAGTCCACGATCAAGACCCACGTCAGCCGAGTCCTGGTGAAACTGGGCCTCAGGGACCGCACCCAGGCGGCGGTGTTCGCGTACGAGGCGCGGCTGGTGACGCCGGGGTAGGGGTGCGCGCGGCGCCTGATCGGCGTGGTGCCGTGGCGTCAGTCCTCCAGGCGGACCGGCATCAGGATCGAGAAGCCGCTCTCGTCGTCGGGTCGGCGGATCGCGATCGGCGCCGTGGGGGCGGTGAACTCCAGAAGCAGTCGGTCCCGGGCTCCGGCGGCCAGCGCGTCCAGCAGGAACCGGCGGTTCACGGCGACGCGGTTCGGATCGCCGCCGTCACCGTCGGCGCAGAGGGTCACCGTGCCGTCATCCTCCACGCTGAGCACGCTGAGGTCGTGCGCTCCGGTCTCGTCGGGCCGGACGGGGCCCGTCTCCAGGGCCTCACGGAAGTCCGCGACATCGACGAGGGCGCGGCGCTCGCCGGCCCGGGGGAGGAGACGGCGGTAGTCGGGAAAGTCGTGGTCGAGGCAGCGGCCGGCCGCCTGCCCGTCCCCGGCCTCCAGCGTCACGCGGTCATTGTCGAGGGAGAGCCGGACGGGTTCCTCGCCGTGCAACAGCGCCCGCATCGCGTCGGTGAGGGGTGCGGGCACGATGGCCTGGACCCGGTTCCCGTCGTGCCCGGCGACACCGGCCCGCGCGACAGCCATGCGGTAGCGGTCGGTGGCCACGACATGGAGGCTCCCGCCCTCGGTGTCGAACAGGACCCCGCCGAGCATCGGCAGCTCCGGATCGGTGCTCGCCGCGAAGCGAACCGTGTCGAGGGCGGCCGCAAGTTCGGGCGCGGCGGTGGTCAGCTGGACGGTGGCGGTACGGAGCGAAGTCATGCCGTTCTCCCGTTGATCGAGTAGCGCTCGGAGTGTGGAGAACTCACTGCGGGCCTCGGACAGCCCCTGTTCCAGGCGGCGCAGGTGTGCTTCGAGCAGTTTCCGAAGCAGGTCGGTGTCCGCGCCGGACCAACTGGCCAGCACCAGCCGGATGTCCGCCAGGGGCATCCCGGCCCGGCGCAGGCGGGCCAGCAGCCGGGCCTCTTCGAGCTGCCCGGGTTCGTACCAGCGATAACCGCTCACCGGATCCACCCAGGCGGGCACGAGCACACCGGCACGGTCGTAGAACCGCAGGGCACTCACCCCCAGTCCGCTGTCGCGGGCCGTCTCACCGATGCTGAACATGTCGTTCTCCACGCCCCGAACTCTGGGCCCTGCACAAGGTCGAGGGTCAACAGACATCGGCACAGGCGCTGACCAGGGCGAGGCCGCGGCCGTCCTCGGCGCCGCGTCCCATGCGCCGAGGCGGAGCGGTTCATCGACGCGGAGGCTCAGCTGAAACAGCTTCGAACACTCTTCCTTAAGATGCAGGCAGCGTCACTGGAACCCGTGGCGTCGCGGGACTTCATCCACCGCCTGAAAAACGAGCTGTGATGCACTGGCGCAAGTCCCCGTACTCCGGCGGCGGCGACGGTGACACCTGCGTCGAGATCGCGGACGTACCCCCCGCATAGCCGTCCAAGACTCCAAGGCCCCCGCCCGAGCCACCCTCTCCTTCCCCACCCCCGCCTTCACCGCGCTCATCGACCACCTGAAGGAACACCCCTGTTCAGAAGGCCGCCTGCCGGGCTAGCGTCCCCGTATGACCGCCTTCGATCCCTGGGACCCGGCCTTCCTCGCCGACCCCTACCCCGCCTACGCCGAGCTCCGCGCGCAAGGCCGTGTGCAGTACTTCGAGCCGACGGACCAGTGGCTCGTCCCGCACCACGCGGACGTCTCCGCGCTGCTCAGGGACCGCAGGCTCGGGCGGACCTATCAGCACCGGTTCTCGCACGAGGACTTCGGGCGGACCGCGCCGCCCGCCGCGCACGAGCCGTTCCACACGCTCAACGACCACGGCATGCTCGACCTGGAGCCGCCGGACCACACCCGGATCCGGCGTCTGGTGTCGAAGGCGTTCACCCCGCGCACGGTCGAGCAGCTCAGGCCGTACGTGACCAAGCTGGCCGGTGAGCTGGTGGACCGGCTCGTCGCCGAGGGCGGCGGTGATCTGCTCACCGACGTCGCCGAGCCGCTCCCCGTCGCGGTGATCGCCGAGATGCTCGGGATCCCCGAGAAGGACCGGGCGCCGCTGCGGCCCTGGTCGGCCGACATCTGCGGGATGTACGAGCTGAACCCGTCGCAGGACGTGGCCGACAGGGCCGTGCGGGCCTCCGTCGAGTTCTCCGACTATCTGCGGGGGCTCATCGCCGAGCGGCGCGAGCAGCCCGGCGACGACCTCATCTCCGGGCTCATCGCCGCCCACGACGAGGGCGACCGGCTCACCGAGCAGGAGATGATCTCCACGGCCGTCCTGCTGCTCAACGCCGGTCACGAAGCCACCGTGAACTCCACGGTCAACGGCTGGTACGCCCTCTTCCGCAACCCGGAGCAGCTCGCCGCACTGCGCGCGGACCACTCCCTGGTGCCCCGGGCCGTCGAAGAGCTGATGCGCTACGACACCCCGCTCCAGCTCTTCGAACGCTGGGTCCTGGACGACATCGAGATCGACGGCACGACCATCCCGCGCGGCGCCGAGATCGCCATGCTCTTCGGTTCCGCCAACCACGATCCCGCCGTGTTCCGCGACCCCGAGCGCCTCGACCTCACCCGCGCCGACAACCCGCACATCTCCTTCAGCGCCGGCATCCACTACTGCATCGGCGCCCCCCTGGCCCGTATCGAACTGGCCGCCTCCATGACGGCCCTGCTGGAGAAGGCCCCGACGCTCGCCCTGGCGGCCGAGCCGGAGCGCAAGCCGAACTTCGTGATCCGGGGGCTGGAGGGGCTGCGGGTCAACGCCCTCCCGTAGGTAGGTGCGAGGACGCAACGGCCGTTACTCAGGCTCCAGTTGAGTACGCGTGCTCATACCCGGCGCTCGTCGCGCGACCAGTATGGGACGCACGGCGCCACCAAGAGTGCCGATGAGATCCAACTGAGCCTGTCGGGGAGAATTTCTCATGTCGCGTCGTATTGCTGTCTCCGTTGCCGCCGGTGTCGTCGTCCTCGGAGGCGCCGGTGCCTTCGCCCTCGCCTACGCCGGGGACCAGTCCCCGGCTCTGGCGCACAGCACGGCCCGCTACACCGCTCCCACCGCCGACCGTGACGGCTCGCTGACCTTCACGACCGACGTCACGGCGTCCTCCGACGTCAAGAGCGTGAAGGTGCTGGCCTGGCCGGCGAACTCGTCCTTCGCCAAGAAGGGGCTGACGGCCAAGGAGATGGCCGCCGTCGAGTCGGCCACCTGCAAGCCCTCGGGCGGGGACAGCGAGCGGTGCACCTACAAGGTCGCCGTCACCCGCGCCGACGCCGAGGGCTCCCCGCGGGGCCTGTGGCACGTGGCTGTCCTGGTCACCGCCGAGGACGGCGACACGACCCTCGACACCAAGGCGGCCGACTTCACGGTGGCCTGACCCCCACGGTCGGTCGGCCCGGTCGGCCCGGCCGGGTCAGTCCTGCTGGGACCGTCGCCGGCCCGTCAGCCGCACCAGCAGAGTGAGGGCCAGGAGGGGCAGCAAAGCTCCTCCCAGCACCACGAACGGCAGCTCCGTGAGCAGGACCGTCCAGTCCATGCCCTCGTTCTCGAAACCTCCGCCCAGGTGGCGCCGGGTGCGGGGCAGGGACAGCCACAGCGAGGGCGCCCCGATCGCACCCGCCACGGAGAGCGCACAGCCCCCGCACGTCACTCCGTCTGCTCTCCGCCTCATGGAGACCTCCGTTTCATGGAGACGGGGACGCGCGTGACCGGCCCCCCGGTTCAGGTCGTCAGGTCCCGGCGCCGCAGTCCCGCCAGGCCCCCCGCCACCAGCACCCCCGCGAGCGCGAGCAGGAGCAGTACCGGCGCCCACTCCATCTCCCCGCCCGGCAGCTTCGGCAGGTGGCCGAAGGGGGAGAGGTCCAGGACGCTCCGCGGGACGTCGAGGGCCGGGCCGACCCAGCCGATCAGCAGGACCGCCCCGGCGACTCCCCAGGCCAGGGGAGCGAGGCGCGGGGCCAGGCCGTACAGCAGGACCGTGAGACCGCCGATCACCCACACCCCCGCCACCTGCACCAGGCACGCGCCCAGGACCGGGCCGACCTGCTTGCCGTAACCCACGGCGAAGCCGAGACCCGCGAGCAGCATGATGAGCGCCGAGCCACCGAAGGCGATCACCAGATGGCCCGAGGCCCAGCGCAGTCGGCCCACCGCGTTCGCCAGCAGCGGTTCCGCCCGCATCGATGTCTCCTCGCCGTGCAGCCGCAGCACCGACGCGACCACGTACAGCGCGGCCACCAGTCCCAGCATCCCGGTCATCGAGGCGAGGAAGGCGTCCGTGATCCCGGACTGTCCGCCCATCCGCTCGAAGATCTCCCGGGCCTTCTCGTTGTCGCCGACCAGGTCGGCCGCGCCGTCGGTGAGACCGCCGTAGACCACCCCGGCCAGGAAGAAGCCGATCGACCAGCCGAGCACACCGCCCCGCTGCAGCCGCCAGGCCAGCGCGCCCGCCGTGCCCAGGCGGCCGACGGCAGGTCCGGGGCGCGTCGGCACGAAGCTCATGCCGACGTCCCTGCGGCCCGCGAGCACGTAGGCCAGCGCGCCCTGGCCCGCCACCGCCGCCGCGAACAGCAGCAGCACCCACCAGCGTTCACCGGCGAAGGGACGCAGCTGGGACAGCCAGCCCAGCGGAGACAGCCAGGTCAGGACAGACGCCCCGTCGGTCGACACCGAGTCGCCCGCCGCCCGCAGCGCGAAGGCCACGCCCAGCACCCCCGCCGTCAGACCCCGCGCCAGCCGCGCGCTCTCCGTCAGCTGGGCGACGATCGCGGCCATCGTGGCGAAGAGCATGCCCACGGCGGCGAGCCCGAGCCCGAAGGCCAGCGCGCCCACCACTCCCTGGCCCGCCAGACCCGCCGTCACCAGCAGGGCCGGCACCCCGCTCGCCACGGCAGCCGCCAGCAGCGCTGCCGTCAGGGAGGCCCGTCGTCCCACCACGCCCGAGGCGAGCAGTTCCTGCCGTCCGCTCTCCTCCTCGTCCCGGGTGTGGCGTACGACGACCAGGAGGCCGGTGACGGCGGCGAGCGCCCCCGCGTAGACGCCGACGCGCCAGGCGGTGAGGGCGCCGAGGGAGTCGTCGAAGACCGGGCCGATCAGCGCGCGGAAGGAGGAGTTGGTGGCCACCTGGCGCAGCAGGTCGGTGCGTTCGGCCTCGGTGCCGTACAGGCCCTTGAGGGTGTTCGGCATGGACAGGACCATCAGGACGTTCACCGCCACCCACACCGGGATCATCAGCCGGTCGCGGCGCAGGTTGAAGCGCAGCAGTACGCCGGTGCCGACGAGCGAGGTCATGACGTCGCCTCCTCGTCCTGGTAGTGGCGCAGGAACAGTTCCTCCAGCGTCGGCGGTGTCGACGTCAGCGAGCGCACCCCCGACGCGCTCAACTGCCGCAGCACCGCGTCGAGTTTGTCCGTGTCCACCTGGAGCCGGACCCGGTGGCCCTGGACGTCGAGGTCGTGGACGCCCGGCAGGTGCGCCAACCCGTTGGGCGTGCCCGCGAGTTCGGCCGTGACGCTGGTGCGGGTGAGGTGGCGCAGGTCGGCGAGCGAGCCCGTCTCGACCGTGCGGCCGCGCCGGATGATGCTCACCCGGTCGCACAACTCCTCGACCTCGCTGAGGATGTGGGACGACAGCAGGACCGTACGGCCGCGTTCGCGCTCCTCCTCGACGCAGCGCTGGAAGACCTCCTCCATCAGCGGGTCCAGGCCCGAGGTCGGCTCGTCCAGGATCAGCAGGTCCACGTCCGAGGCGAACGCGGCGACCAGGGCGACCTTCTGCCGGTTGCCCTTGGAGTAGGTGCGGCCCTTCTTGGTGGGGTCCAGCTCGAAGCGCTCGATCAGTTCGGCGCGCCTGGCGGGATCGAGGCCGCCGCGCAGACGGCCGTAGAGGTCGATGACCTCGCCGCCGGAGAGGTTGCGCCACAGTGTCACGTCACCCGGGACGTAGGCGATCCTGCGGTGCACCTCGACCGCGTCGGCCCACGGGTCGCGGCCCAGGATCCGCGCGGTGCCGGAGTCGGCGCGCAGCAGGCCGAGCAGGACGCGGATGGCGGTGGACTTGCCGGCGCCGTTGGGGCCGAGGAAGCCGTGCACCTCACCGGTCTCGACGTCCAGGTCGAGGCCGTCGAGGGCGTGGGTCCTGCCGAACGACTTGTGGAGCCCGGAGACCGTGATTGCCTTCGTCATGCTTCAGAAATTACGCTTCCTTCAGAAATTTGTGAAGTTAAGGAAGCGTGTGAAGCCCCGTTAGGGTGGTGACCATGACGGATGCGGTGGAGCGGGACCCGGACGCGGTCTCGAAGTTCGTGGAGGGCTTCGCGGCCCAGCTCGTCGAGGCCGGGATGCAGCGCATGCCGGCCCGGGTCTTCGCCGCGCTCCTGTCCTCCGACGCGGGCACGATGACCTCCGCCGAGCTGGGGGAGCAGCTCCGGATCAGTCCGGCCGCGGTCTCCGGGGCGGTGCGCTATCTCGCCCAGACGCACATGGTCTCGCGGGAGCGGGAGCCCGGGTCGCGCCGGGAGCGCTACCGGGTGCACGGCGACCAGTGGTACGAGGCCCTCACCAACCGCGAGGCGGTCATCAAGCGGTGGGAAGGGGCCCTGCGGGAGGGTGTCGCCAGTCTGGGTGCCGACACTCCCGCCGGACGCCGCATGGCCGAGACGCTCGCCTTCTTCGAGTTCGTCGAGGGCGAGGTCGCGGCCATGATGGAGCGCTGGCGGGTGCACCGTGAGAGGCTGTTCGGCGCCCCTTAGCGTTCCTTCGTCTCCTCCAGCACCGTCCGGCCCAGCAGCTGATACCGCTCGGGCGAGCGCCGCTTCAGGTACTGCGCGTACCCGACGCCCAGCGCCGCGACCGCCGCCACCAGCCACGGCGTGGCCTTCAGTACCAGCGAACCGGACTCCTTGCCGGCCGCCGCGCTCATGTTGGACACCAGCAGCACGACCACGGCGAGCATCGCGAGCCCGCCGACCAGCGGGGCCGTGAGGGTCCGGAACCAGTGCCGGCTCTCCGGGTGGTGCGTGCGGAAGTACGCCAGCACCGCGAAGGAGCACACGGCCTGCACGACCAGGATCGCCATGGTGCCGAGGATCGCGAGCAGCACGTACGTGCCGTCGTACGGGTCCTTGCCGGCCGCCCAGAACGCCAGCAGGAGTACGGCCGTCACCAGCGTCTGCACCAGGCCCGCGATGTGCGGAGAGCCGTGCCGGGGGTGGGTGCGGCCGATCGTGTTCTTCAGCGAGGGCAGGACGCCCTCACGGCCCAGCGCGTACATGTAGCGGGCGGCGCAGTTGTGGAAGGCCATGCCGCAGGCCAGCGAGCCGGTGATCATGAGCCACTGCATGACGTCGACGGCCCAGTGGCCGACGTACTGCTCGGTGGGGCCGAAGAAGAGCTGAAGCGGGTTGGCGGTGGCGACCTCGACGGCCTTCGACTCGCCGGTGCCCGAGATGGCCATCCAGGAGACGAAGACGTAGAAGACGCCGACGCCGAGGACGGAGATCATCGTCGCCTTGGGGATGATCTTCTTCGGGTTGCGGGACTCCTCGCCGTACATCGCCGTCGACTCGAAGCCGACCCACGACCAGAACGCGAAGAAGAGGCCGAGACCGGCGGACGTGCCCTTGAAGGCGTTGACCGGGTTGACCGGGTCCAGGCTGAAGCCGTCCGGACCGCCGCCGTGGAAGGCGACCGAGACCGCCATCGCGGCGAGGATCGTCACCTCGGTGGCGAGCAGCACGACGAGCAGCTTCTCGGCGACCGAGACACCGAACCAGGTGCCCGTCGCGTTGACCGCGAGCATCAGGACCGCGAACGCCCACCAGGGGATGTGCAACCCGGTCTGGTCCTTCAGCGTCCCCGTCGCGAACGTCGAGAAGATGCCGATGAGGGCCGGCTCGAAGACGACGTACGCGAAGGTGGCGAGCAGGCCCGAGGCGAGACCGGCGGTGCGGCCGAGGCCGTAGGAGATGAAGCCGTAGAAGGCGCCCGTCGAGGTGATGTGCTTGGCCATCGAGGTGAAGCCGACGGAAAAGATTGCCAGGACGACCATTGCGACCAGATAGCTCGCGGGGGCGCCGATGCCGTTGCCCGCCGACACCATGAAGGGCACGTTGCCGGTCATCGCGGTGATCGGGGCGGCGGTCGCCACGGCCATGAAAACCACGCCGAGCAGGCCGATGGCATTGGGTTTCAATCGATGGACCGTACCGTCGCCGTCCGTCTTCGCCGCCGGGGCGACTGACTCGTCCACTGCCATCGGGTGGCCCCTCTCTTGCCCGTTCACTGTGTGCCGAACCGGAACTCTGTAGCCCGAATGAGTCGAGCAAGGGTCTCGGGGCGTTAAATGTTTGTCAACCAGACCTTTAGAAATCTGGCGGCAATATGCGGCTCGTAGCGTCACCGGCATGAGCTACACGTCCGTTCTCGGCGGTCACCGCTACCGCTTCGACACCCTTGCCCGACTGCTCGCCGCCGCGAGCCCCGAGCGCTCGGGGGACCGGCTGGCGGGACTCGCGGCCGACTCCGAACAGGAGCGGGTCGCCGCGCGCTGGGCGCTGGCGGACGTGCCGCTCACGGACTTCCTCACCGAGCCGCTGATCCCGTACGAGAGCGACGACGTGACCCGGCTGATCCTCGACACGCACGACCCCGTCGCGTTCGCGCCGGTGGCCTCGATGACGGTGGGCGGGTTCCGGGAGTGGCTGCTGTCCTCCGGTACCGATGCGGGGGCGCTGGCCGCGGTGTCGCCCGGGCTCACGCCCGAGATGGTCGCGGCGGTCTCCAAGCTCATGGGCAACGCGGATCTGGTCGCCGTGGCCCGCAAGGTGCGGGTGGTGACGGCCTTCCGCTCCACCATCGGCCTCCCGGGACGCCTCGCGACCCGGCTCCAGCCCAACCACCCCACCGACGACCCGGCGGGCGTGGCCGCGGCCCTGCTCGACGGACTGCTGCTGGGCTCCGGCGACGCGGTGATCGGCATCAACCCGGCGACGGACAGCCCGAAGGCCGTACGGGACCTGCTCGAACTCCTCGACGGGGTGATCCAGCGGTACGCCATCCCCACCCAGTCCTGCGTGCTGAGCCATGTCACCACGAGCGTGGACCTGATGGCGAAGGGTGCCCCCGTCGACCTGGTCTTCCAGTCGATCGCCGGCACGCAGGCGGCCAACGCCTCCTTCGGGGTGACGCTGGGCCTGCTGGACGAGGCGTACGAGGCGGCGCTGAAGCTGGAGCGGGGAACCGTCGGCCGCAACGTCATGTACTTCGAGACCGGGCAGGGCAGCGCCCTGTCGGCGGCCGCGCACCACGGGGTCGACCAGCAGACGGTCGAGGCGCGGGCGTACGCGGTGGCCCGGCGCTACGACCCGCTGCTGGTGAACACGGTCGTCGGCTTCATCGGCCCGGAGTACCTCTACGACGGCCGGCAGATCCTGCGGGCCGCGCTGGAGGACCACTTCTGCGGCAAACTCCTCGGCCTGCCCATGGGGCTGGACATCTGCTACACCAACCACGCGGACGCCGACGACGACGACATCGCCACCATGCTGACCATGCTCGGCGTGGCCGGCGCGTCCTTCGTGATCTGCACTCCGGGCGGCGACGACATCATGCTCAACTACCAGTCGGCCTCGTACCACGACGCCTTGTACCTCCGGGAGGTCCTGGGCCTGCGCCCGGCACCGGAGTTCGAGGCATGGCTCGACGCGATGGGGCTGCTGGACGAGCGGGGCGGGATCCGTGAGGTGGCCTCGCATCCGCTGACGGCCATCGGGAAGGAGCTCGCGGCATGAGTGAAGTGACGGTACAGACAGGCGAGTTGTGGTCGGCGTTGCGGCAGCGCACCCAGGCCCGCATCGGCCTCGGCCGGGCCGGCTCAGCCCTCCCCACCCGGCACCGCCTCGAACTCCAGGCGGCGCACGCGGCCGCGCGGGACGCGGTGCACTCGCCGTTCGAGCCGGACGTGATCGCGGCGGGGCTGCCCGGGACGCCGACGGTACGGGTCCGCAGCGCGGCCCCCGACCGGCTCACCTACCTCCAGCGCCCCGACCTGGGCCGCCGCCTCGACCCCACCGACCGGGCGCATCTGCCCACCGGGGACTGGGACGTGGTGTTCGTCGTCGCCGACGGGCTCTCCAGCCGGGCGGTGCACGAGCACGCGGCGGCCGTGGTGCGCGCGACGACGGCACGGCTCGGCGACCGGCGGATCGCCCCGGTCGTCCTCGCCGAACAGGCCCGCGTGGCCCTCGGTGACGACGTGGCGGCCGCGATGGGGGTGGCCATGGTGGTGGTGCTGATCGGCGAACGCCCCGGGATGTCGGCGGCGGACTCGCTGGGCGCGTATCTGACGTACGCGCCGAAGCCGGGGACGACGACCGACGCCGACCGCAACTGCCTGTCCAACATCAGACCGCCCCTGGGGCTGTCGTACGAGGGGGCGGCGGGGAAGCTGGCGGGGCTGATGGGGAGGGCGCGGGAGCTGGGGCGGACCGGGGTGGAGCTCAAGGACGACCACGATCACGAGGCAGTGGCCGGCTCCGGCCCCGAGCGCTCCGAAGGGCTCACCGCGGCACAGTGAGCCGCAACGCCCCCTCCCGCACCGTCCACGTCCGCCTCCGTACCGGTCCTCCCACCCCCGCGTCCGCCCGGTACCGGAAGTCCGCCCCCGTGACGGTCACCGTGCGGCCGGTCGCCAGCAGCGGGGACGCCTCCGCCCCCACCGACAGGGGGCGCACCTCCACCGAGGCCAGGCCGCCGCCGTGGCCCGGGGTCACCGAGACCGCCTCCAGGGGCTGGTCCAAGTCCACCAGGGTCACCCCGTCGACCTCCACCCGCAGCCGCGAGGGCCCGGGGACGGCGGGCGCGGTCTCCCGGGCGGGGCGGGCCGGCACCAGGGTCCGCACGAGGGACTGGCAGGTCCGCAGCCAGGGCCGCACCGCCTCCGCCGGCTCCTCTCGCGGGGCCGGCGCGGGGATCCGCAGGGCTCCGAGGACCACCCCGTCGCTGTCGTCCACCAGCATGTCGAGGCGCCGCTCGGCCCCCTCCAGGACCGCCCGCGCGGCAGCCACCGCCCCCGTGGGCAGCCCCAGCGAGTGGGCGACTCCCAGGACCGGGCCCACCGGCACCATCGACAGCACACATTCGGCCAGCTCCCGCTGCCGGTGCAACTGCACCACCGCCCGCATCAGCGCACGGTCGTCACCGACCAGCACCGGGCGCCGCGAGCCGCGCCGGGCCAGGGCCCGGGCGAACTCCTCGGGTCCCTCCGGCAGACACACCTTCGTCGCCGCACCCGCGCTGAGCACGTCTTTCACGATCCGGACGGACTCGCCGTCCGTCTGCCGGGCGACCGGGTCGATCACCACCAGCAGGTGATCGGAAGTCGCGGAAGTCGCCACCTCGGCCATGCCTCGCTTCCTCGGGTAGCATCTTGGTGCAAGAGCCCCTTGCGCTATTGCGCCAGGGGCTTCGTCTATTCCGGGGCAACCGGGTCCGACGGGCAGCGGCCGACGACGGCCGTGGTGCACGCGACGGAGGAACCGTACGCGTACGCCCCCGACCTTGGACATGCCCCGCCCGGAAGGGGTGTACGCGCGTGCCCGCACTTGTGCTGCTCGGTGCTCAGTGGGGTGACGAAGGCAAGGGAAAGGCAACCGACCTGCTCGGTGGCTCGGTGGACTATGTGGTGCGCTACCAGGGCGGCAACAACGCCGGCCACACGGTAGTCGTGGGCGATCAGAAGTACGCCCTCCACCTCCTCCCTTCCGGAATCCTGTCTCCGGGGTGCACCCCGGTCATCGGCAACGGTGTCGTCGTCGATCCGTCGGTCCTGTTCTCCGAGCTGAACGGACTGAACGACCGCGGCGTCGACACCTCCAAGCTCCTGATCAGCGGTAACGCCCACATCATCACGCCGTACAACGTCACCGTCGACAAGGTGACGGAACGCTTCCTCGGAAAGCGCAAGATCGGTACCACCGGTCGCGGCATCGGCCCCACCTACGCCGACAAGATCAACCGCGTGGGCATCCGCATCCAGGACCTGTACGACGAGTCGATCCTGACCCAGAAGGTCGAGGCGGCCCTCGACGGCAAGAACCAGCTCCTGACCAAGGTCTTCAACCGCCGGGCCATCGAGGTGGGCCAGGTCGTCGAGGAACTCCTGGGCTACGCGGACCGCCTCAAGCCCTACGTCGCCGACACGGTCCTGGTGCTCAACCAGGCCCTGGAGCAGGACAAGGTCGTCCTGTTCGAGGGCGGCCAGGGCACGCTCCTGGACATCGACCACGGCACGTACCCCTTCGTCACGTCCAGCAACCCCACCGCGGGCGGCGCGTGCACGGGTGCGGGTGTCGGCCCCACGAAGATCAGCCGGGTCATCGGCATCCTCAAGGCGTACACGACCCGTGTCGGCTCGGGCCCCTTCCCCACGGAGCTCTTCGACGAGGACGGCGACGCGCTGCGCCGCATCGGCGGTGAGCGGGGTGTCACCACCGGCCGTGACCGCCGCTGCGGCTGGTTCGACGCGGTGATCGCCCGCTACGCGACCCGCGTCAACGGCCTCACCGACTTCTTCCTCACCAAGCTCGACGTGCTCACCGGCTGGGAGCAGATCCCGGTCTGTGTCGCGTACGAGATCGACGGCCGGCGGGTCGAGGAACTCCCGTACTCCCAGACCGACTTCCACCACGCGAAGCCGGTCTACGAGTACCTGCCGGGCTGGAGCGAGGACATCACGAAGGCCAAGACCTTCGCCGACCTCCCGAAGAACGCCCAGGACTACGTGAAGGCGCTGGAGGAGATGTCCGGCGCCCCGATCTCCGCGATCGGCGTGGGCCCGGGCCGGGACGAGACGATCGAGATCAACTCGTTCCTGTAAATCCCTTTTGTTCGCCTGTCGTTGGGCTTTGTTCGTCTGTCGTTGGGCCGGTCATGGACTTCCTTGACCGGCCCATGGCTTGCTCCTGGTTTCGCGTGCGACCGGCGGGACGCAACTATCTACGCGGGTAGTTCGTTCCTCCTCCCTCTCCCCTTCCAGGAGCCCTGCCATGCCCGTCAGTCCCATGAACCGCCGGCAGTTCGTCAAGAAGTCGGCCGTCACCGGTGCGGCCGTCGCCGCCGCGGGCAGTGTCGCGGCGGGGCCCGCCCAGGCCGCCGAGCACAAGCCCGTGAAGGCCCCGAAGACCTGGTCCTTCTCCATCCTCGGCACCACCGACCTGCACAGCCACGTCTTCGACTGGGACTACTACCTCGACAAGGCGTACTCCGACAGCAAGGGCAACTCCGTCGGCGTCGCCAGAGTCGCCACGCTCATCAAGCAGCAGCGCGCGGCCAAGGGCGAGGAGCACGTGCTGCTCGTCGACGCCGGCGACATCATCCAGGGCACCTCCCTGGCGTACTACTTCGCGCGCGTGCAGCCCATCACGGACAAGGGCGCGCCCAAGCACCCGATGGCCGTCGCCATGAACCACATGCGCTACGACGCCGCCGCCCTCGGCAACCACGAGTTCAACTACGGCATCGAGGTGCTCAGGAAGTTCGAGAGCCAGTGTCACTTCCCGCTGCTCGGCGCCAACGCGCTGGACGCGAAGACGCTGAAGCCCGCCTTCCAGCCGTACACCGTGAAGCGCATCTGCGTGCCGGGCGCCCCCGACATCAAGGTCGGCATCCTCGGCCTCACCAACCCCGGTATCGCGCTGTGGGACAAGGACAACGTCAGCGGCAAGATGGTCTTCCCCGGCCTGGTCGAGCAGGCGAAGAAGTACGTGCCCCGGCTGCGCGCCCTCGGCTGTGACGTCGTCTTCCTGACCGACCACTCGGGCCTGGACGGCAGTTCGTCGTACGGCGACGAGCTCCCGTACGTCGAGAACGCCTCCAACCTCGTCGCCCAGCAGGTCCCCGGCATCGACGCGATCCTGGTCGGCCACACCCACGTCGAGGTGCCGTCGTACACCGTGAAGAACGACGAGACCGGCGAGGACGTCCTCCTGTCCGAGCCGTACTGCTGGGGCTACCGGCTCAGCGTCTTCGACTTCGAGCTGGAACTCGTGCGCGGACAGTGGAAGGTCACCAAGAAGACCGCGCAGACCCTGAACCCCAACACGGTCGACGAGGACCCGGAGATCAAGAAGCTCCTGGAGGCCGACCACGAGCTGGTCGTGAAGTACGTCAACACGGCCGTCGGCACCTGCACCCAGGACCTCTCCGCGGCCGAGTCCTGCTGGAAGGACGTCCCGATCATGGACTTCATCCACCAGGTCCAGATGGACACGGTGAAGGCGGGGCTCTCCACCTCCGACGCGGCCCTCCCGCTGATCTCGGTCGCCGCGCCCTTCTCCCGCACCGCCGACATCCCCGCGGGCAGCGTCACCATCAAGGACATCGCCGGGCTCTACATCTACGACAACACCCTGTACGGCAAGAAGCTCACCGGCGCCCAGCTCAAGGACTACCTGGAGTACGCGGCGAAGTACTACCACCAGGTGCCGGCCGGCACGGCCGTGGACACCGCGACCCTCACCAACGCCAACAGCTTCTGGGACTACATGTACGACACCGCGGCCGGCGTCTCGTACGACATCGACATCGCGGCGGCCGAGGGCTCCCGCATCAAGAACCTGTCCTACAACGGGACTTCGGTCACCGACGACCAGGTCTTCGTCGTCGCCGTCAACAACTACCGGGCCAACGGCGGCTCCGGCTACCCGCACATCGCGGCCGCCGACATCGCCTACAGCTCCACCAACGAGATCCGCCAGCTGATGATCGACTACGTGACGTCCAAGGGGACGCTGGACCCGAAGGACTTCGCCGTCACCAACTGGAAGCTCACGCAGGGCGGGACGCCGGTCTTCTCCTGAAGCCGTTGAAGTTTCGCCCACTGGGGACGCGATAAGCGGAGCCTGTCAGCAGGCCATGCTTATTTCTTGAATATGCGTCGCACACCACCCAAAAGGGATGGGGTCCGGGCGCGCGCGCATTGAGTTGTCAACGATTTTGCTGATAGTCCTCTCCGTCAGCGCGCGCGTCCATCCCGACCCCAGTCCCCAGGGAGTGTTCGTGAGTAGGGAAAGAACCAGTCAGGCGCGTAAGCGGCGGACTTGGCGGGGTGTCGCCGGCGTGGCCGCCGGTGTCGTCCTCGTCGGTGGCGGTTTCGCGGCGGCCAACGCGTCGACGACGAGCGAGGCCAAGAAGACCGGCGTGCACTACCCGGTGGACAAGAAGGCCACCGGCACCGCCGCCGTGGTCAGCGCCGCCAACGCGTTCCTCAACACCCTCGACTCCGACCAGCAGGCGGAGACGGTCCTGGACTTCACCCAGGCCAACGCGACCGCCTGGTCGAACCTGCCGTGCGGCTCCTCCTGCCGCCCCGGCATCGCCACCGGCTCGCTGAGCGACACCCAGCTCACCGCGCTGGAGAACGTGCTGAAGGCGGCCCTGGGGTCCGGCAAGGACACCGGCTACAAGCACGTCATGGAGACGCTGGCGGCCGACGACGTGCTCGCCTCCGCGCAGGGCACCGGCTCCGCCTCCGCCGTACCCACGAACGCCCCGACGGTCACCGCCTCGGCGGACCCGTCCGCGACCGCGAGTTCGACGGCCACCGACACCCCGACGGGCACCCCGACCGACGTCCCCACGGGCGCCCCGCCCTCCGGCGGCACCGGTGGCGGCCCGGGCGGTGGCGGCTACGGCAGCGGCATCTACTACCTGGCGTTCCTCGGCACCCCCTCGGCGAAGGGCACCTGGCAACTGCACTTCGGCGGCCACCACCTCGCCGTGAACATCACCTACAAGGACGGCAAGGTCGCCGGCTCCAGCCCGTTCTTCACCGGCGTCGAGCCCAGCACCTGGACGGACGACGAGGGCACCACGCACGCCCCCATGGCGGCGTTCCGCGACGGCCTGCTCAAGCTGACCGGCAGCCTGACCACCCAGCAGCTGGCCACCGCCAAGCTGTCGGAGTCCTTCAGCGATGTCCTCCTCGGCCCCAGCCAGGACGGCAAGTTCCCGGAGACCAAGGAGGGCATCAAGGTCGGCGAGCTGTCGCCCAAACAGCAGAAGCTGGTCCTCGCGGCCATCCACCCCTGGGTCGCCGACGTGGATGACGCCACCGCGAGGCAGCTCATGAAGACGTACGCGAAGGAGCTCGGCGAGACCTACGTCGCCTACTCCGGCGGCACCGGCCTGGACGCCCAGGGCGACTACGTCCGCATCGACGGCCCCGGCGTGTGGATCGAGTTCGTCTGCCAGAGCGGCGTGGTCTACCGGAACCAGATCCACTACCACTCGGTGTACCGCGACCACACCCGCGACTACGGCAGCGAGTTCTCCTTCTCATGACCGGACCGCGAAACTGGCTGACCACAGCGCTGCGCTGGGTTGCCGGGATCGCGATCGCGGTACCGGCGACGCTCCTGCTCGGGGCGTCGCCGGCCGCCGCGCATCCGATGCCGCACTCGGTGGTGCAGCTCGACGTCCACGAGCACTCGGTCTCCGCCCGACTGGAGCTGCCCCTCGACGACTTCGCCCGCGCCAGCGGGATCGAGGTGTCCGAGAAGACGCTGAGCGCCCGGACCGGAGCCGTCCGCGCCTACCTGGTCCAGCACATCAGGCCCACCGCGACCGACGGCAGCACCTGGCAGGTCACCGTCGGCCGCCCCGCCCTGAGCCGGGCCGTCCAGACCGACACCGGCCGGTACCGCGAGCTGGTCGTCCGGGCCCTGCTCACGCCGCCGGCCGGCACCGACGTACGGCACTTCACGTTCGGCTACGACGTCATCGTCCACCAGGTCGTCACGCACACCGCTCTGGTGACGGTCCGTCAGGACTGGTCGGCCGGCCAGGTCGACGGTGAGGGCACCACACAGGTCGGCACGATCCGCGTCGACACCCGGACGATGAGGGTCCCGGCCCTGAAGGTCGACCTCGGCGCGGGCAGCGCCTGGCGGGGCTTCGTCGCCATGGCCGAACTCGGCGGCGACCACATCCTCACCGGCACCGACCATCTGCTGTTCCTGCTCATCCTGCTGCTGCCCGCCCCGCTGGCGGCGAGCGGGGGACGCTGGAACGGCCTGGTGGGTGCGCGCAGCGCCCTGGCCCGCATCGCCCGCATCACCCTTGCCTTCACCGCCGGGCACTCCGTCGCGCTGGCCGCGACCGCGCTGGTCCGCCCGGACATTCCCGGCCGGCCGGTCGAGGCGTTCATCGCGGCGAGCATCCTGGTCGGCGCGATCCATGCGATCCGGCCCCTGTTCCCCGGCAAGGAGGCGCTCGTGGCCGGGGTGTTCGGGCTCGGCCACGGCATGGCGTTCTCCTTCGTGCTCGCCGAGATGCAGCTGAACACGGGCCAGTTGGTGACGAGTCTGTTCGGCTTCAACCTCGGTATCGAACTGGTCCAGCTCCTGCTGGTCTGCCTCGCCCTGCCGTCCCTGCTGGTCCTCGCCCGCCTGCGGATCCAGCCCGTGCTGCGGCTGACCGGCGCGGTCCTCACCGGCACGGCCGCTCTCGGCTGGCTGGCCGACCGCCTCGGCCTGGCCAACCCCGTGGCCCGGGGCGCCGACAGCGCGGGATCCCATACGACGGTGCTGCTGGCCACGCTCGCGGTGACCGCGGTGACCGCCACGGCTTGGACGCTGTTCGCCCGCCGCGAGGTCCAGGCCGACTCCGTCCTGCCGGCCTGACGACCGGCAGCGATGTCTTCCTGCTCGGCTGCTCCCACGGGAGTAGCCGGGAGGAATGCCGCATTCGGGCATATTCTGGGATGGTGCATCTCTGCGTGTCGATCCGGAGAAGGTGAGTGCGATGCGCGTACTGCTCAAGGTGTCCATGGACACGGAGAAGGCGAACGAGGCCATCAGCCACGGCACCCTGCCGAAGCTGATCGAGCAGTCGATGGAACAGATCAAGCCCGAAGCGGCCTACTTCACCGCCGAGAACGGCCAGCGCACCGCCTACATGGTCTTCGACATGCAGGACAGCTCGCTGATGCCGGTGATCAGCGAGCCGTTCTTCATGAACCTGGGCGCCAAGATCAGCTACACCCCGGTGATGAACTACGAGGACGTGCAGAAGGGGCTCTCCCAGCTGGGGCGGTGACTCCTCAGCTGAAGATGATCATCGAGCCCTGGGCGAGACTCCGGGTCGCCGCCGCGTGCAGCCCCAGCCAGACATGGCGTTCGCGGGCGAAGGGACTGGGGTCGTACGGCGCGGGGACGGCCGGCTCCTCCAGTTCCGTGGGGGCGCGCGGCGGCTCGGGGGGCGCCGGCGGGTTGGCCGGGTCGATACCGATCACCGGGGCCACGAACTCCAGCTCCCGCAGCAGGGCCTGGGAGGAGCCCAACGGGCCGCCGCCCGCGAGGAGTTCGTCGTTGGCCAGCGGGTGCGGGAAGTCGACCGGGACGTACGCGCCCGCGTGGTCGTAGTGCCAGACCAGATGGGACTGCTGGGCCGTCGCCTCGAACATCTCCAGCAACTGCTCGTAGTCCCCGCCGAGTTCGTCGACCGGCGTGACCGGGAGCCCGCAGACCTGGAGCAGGTAGGCGCGGCGCAGGAAGTGCAGGGCGTCGTAGTCGAACCCGGCGACCGGGGCGACCTCGCCGGACAGTCCCGGCATGTACTGGTACACCGGCACCGGCGGCACCCCGGCCTCGGCGAGCACCTTGTTGTATTGCGCGAGTTCCTCGGCGAACGGGTTGTCCGGCGTGTGGCACAGGACGTCGACGAGAGGCACCAGCCACAGGTCACAGGCCAAAAGACAGCTCCTCGGATACTCGCGGTGCGCGGATGTCCTCATACGGTGGTCAAGGCAGGGTAGTCGGTGGGGCCCCCGGACGGCTCCTGTAGTGCACGTTGTACCCGTGCCCGGCGCGCTCAGTCGGCGGTCAGGCCCTCGATGAGGGTCAGATAGTGGCCGTTGTAGGCGATGAGGAGCTTGCGGGCGGCCGAGGTGTCCCGCCGGTACAGGGCGTCGGCGACCTCGGGGTGCCCGGACCACAGGCTGCCGCGCAGATCGGTGAGCCGGCGCAGGTGCTGGACCGTGCACACCCAGGTCTGCACCCGCAGCCGGTGCAGGAAGTCGGCGAGGTAGGGGTTGCCGAACAGGACGCTCAGCTCGCGCCAGAAGCGCAGGTCGTAGCCGATCAGTACGGTCAGGTCGCCCGCGGCGGCGGCCCGCTGAGCCTCGTCACCGCGTCGCCGTACGCCCGCCACGGCCGCGGCGGTACGGGGCTCGTCCAGGTCCTGGAAGACGCGGTGACCGGCGTCGAGCGCCTGGAACATGCCGTCCGTGACCAGGTTGCGGGCCTCGATCATGCTCCGGAAGTCGTCGAGGGAGTACTCGTGCACATGGAAGCCGCGGTGCTGGTCGGCCTCCAGCAGCCCCTGCGCCGACAGGTCCACGAGGGCCTCGCGCACGGGGGTCGCGGAGACGCCGTACTGCTCGGCGATCTCCTTGACGGTGAACTCCTGCCCCGGCTGGAGCCGCCCGGCCAGTACCTCGTCGCGCAGCGCGTCCGCGATCTGCTGCCGCAGCGTGCTGCGGGTGACGGCACCGTTGCCGCTGCTGCCGGGCATCGTCGGGGCGCCTCCCTCGCGCGTGTGCAATGGCGTGCTCGTACACATGTCTACGAGCACGCCACCTTACGCGTTCGAATGCCCCGGCGATTTACTCCGTGTACTCGTCCGCCACGCAGAGCGCGGAGTCCAGTGCCGCCAGCCCTTCCTTGAGTTCGGCCTCACTGACGTTGCACGGCGGCACCACATGGGTCCGGTTCATGTTGACGAACGGCCAGATGCCCTGCTTCTTCGCGGCGGCCGCGAACGCGGCCATCGGGGCGTTCGCCTCACCGGCCGCGTTGTAGGGCACCAGCGGCTCGCGGGTCTCCTTGTTCCTCACCAGCTCCAGGGCCCAGAACATGCCCACGCCCCGCACCTCGCCGACGCTCGGGTGCCGCTCGGCGAGCTCCTTGAGGGCCGGCTCCAGGACGGCCGTACCGAGCCGCCTGGCGTTGTCGACGATGCCCTCCTCCGCCATGACGTTGATGGTCGCGACGGCGGCGGCGCAGGCGAGGGGGTGCCCGGAGTAGGTGAGCCCGCCGGGGTAGGGCCGCTTGCCGAAGGTGTCGGCGATCGCTCCCGAGATGGCGACACCGCCGAGCGGCACGTACCCGCTGTTGACCCCCTTGGCGAAGGTCATGAGGTCGGGTACGACCCCGGACAGGTCGGCGGCGAACCACTCACCGGTCCGCCCGAACCCGGCCATGACCTCGTCCAGGACGAAGACGATCCCGTACTTGTCGCAGAGCTCGCGGACCCCGGCGAGGTAGCCGGGCGGCGGGACCATGATCCCGGCGGTGCCGGGGATGGTCTCCAGGACGATCGCGGCGACGGTGGCGGGCCCCTCGAAGGCGATCGTCGTCTCCAGGTGCTCCAGCGCCCGCGCGGTCTCCTGCTCCTCCGTCTCGGCGTAGAAGCGTGACCGGTACAGGAAGGGCGCCCAGAAGTGCACGACCCCGGCGGAGGCGCTGTCGGAGGCCCAGCGCCGCGGGTCACCGGTGATGTTGACGGCCTGCTGCGTGCCGCCGTGGTACGACCGGTAGGCGGAGAGCACCTTGGGCCGCCCGGTGTGCAGCCGGGCCATGCGCACCGCGTGCTCGACCGCGTCGGCGCCGCCATTGGTGAAGAAGATCTTGTCCAGGTCCCCCGGCGTCCGCTCGGCGATCAGCCGGGCCGCCTCCGACCGTGCCTCGACGGCGAAGGCGGGCGCGAAGGTCGTCATCGTCGCCGCCTGCTCCTGTATCGCGGCGACGACCTTCGGGTGCTGGTAGCCGATGTTGGTGTAGACGAGCCCGCTGGTGAAGTCGAGATAGCGGTTCCCGTCGTAGTCCCAGAAGTACGACCCCTCGGCGCCGGCGACGGCGAGCGGGTCGATGAGCTCCTGCGCGGACCAGGAGTGGAACACATGAGCACGGTCCGCGGCCTTCACGGCGGCGCCGACCTCGGGGTGGGGCTGAGGGGTCATGCGATCGAGCGTAGGTGTCCGGGATGCGGAAGTGGTATCGGCGTCCTGTCTGTGGACGGGGGCTGAAGACGACACAGTGTCGATTCCGGCGCTGTCGCATCCCCCTCCCCGGGCAATCCGAAAGCATCGGCACCATCGCCCTCACCAGCTCACTCGTGTTGTCCCAGCCGCTTGTCCGATGGGGCCGTCTGCTCGATGCTGAGTTACAGGTGGCTTTGTGCACCAGTCCTGTTGCCGCATCGCCGCATGCATATTGGCAGGGCGCCTAGGTGCAGGCCTTTCACCGCGATGTAGACGACGGGGGGACGCAGGTGCCGCTCACAGACCCCGCGCTTCAGCGACGCAAGCTGCGGGACCAGTTGCGCCGACTGCGCGAGTCGTCCGGATTCACTCAGCGAGACGTGGCCAACGAGATGGAGTGGTCACTCTCGAAACTGATTCGGATCGAGTCCGGGCGGAACGGCATATCCATCACGGATCTCAGAGCGCTCATTGCCCACTACCAGGTCACCGACCCGGACCATGTGAACAGGTTGATCGCCATGGCCCGGGCGGCGCGGGAGCGCCCCTGGTGGGACCGGTACCGGGACAGCGCGGACCCCGCCTTCCTTCTGTCCCTCGGTTACGAGGGAGCCGCTTCGATCATCCGCACCTTCGAGCCCGTGCTGGTGCCGGGCCTTCTGCAGACCGAGGAGTACGCCCTCGAGGTGCTGCGGCTGACGAGCCCGCCGGAGCAGGTGGACATGCGAGCAGAACTTCGGTTCGAACGACAGGACCGCTTGCTCCGCCCCGACGGTCCCCAGATGCACTTCATCCTCGACGAGACCACCGTCAGCCGGGTGGTCGGCGGCCCCGCCGTGATGCGCCGTCAGGTGAGACGACTCAAGGAACTGGCCGACCACCCACAGATCTCCTTACGGATCCTCCCATTCGAGGCGGGCCTCTACCGCAACTTCCGGAACTCGTACGTCCTCTTCGAGTTCGAGGATCCGGATGAGGACATCGTCCTGTACCTCGAGCGGTCGAACGATGAGGCCATCGTGCGTGAGGGAATCGACTGGGCTGAGGGCCCCGCCCCCGCACGTTTCCTGGAGAGTTTCTTTGACATAGAGCAACTAGCCCGGAGGGACGGCACTTCGGACATTTTGGATCGCTCCCTATTCCGCCTGTCCAGCCTGCCCTCAGCCGACTGAGGTTCGATGGGTCCCGCTAAGGGCTGTCCCGTGAATGATCTGCTGGTCGCCTTCGGCATAGTGAACCGCCGTGCGGTCCGCTTGCCTATCCGGCGAGGGCGAGGTTGTGCATCCGGGCGATGCCGAGCAGGGCGTGGTGAACGCCGTCGCCTTTGAGACGGCAGTCGCGGAGGATCTTCCAGGTCTTCATGCGGGCATGGACGTGCTCGACCCATGTTCGGACCTGCTCGTGGACCGGCTGTGTTCCTCCTTCGAGTCCGGGAGTTCGGCCTGTCCCTTCGCCCTTTGGTGCGGGATGACCAGTCCGGTGACCTGGCAGCCGCCGTCGGCGATAGTGGTGGTGTTGCCGACCACGACGAGACGGGTATCCGCGTCGATGACGATCTGGTGGGCGGTGGAGTACCGGTAGTGTTTCGACTGCTCCGCCACGGAGTGGTCGCGCGGGTGGGAACCATCGTGCCGTCCACGATGAGCACGGCGCCCCTGGCGAACCGCTTGCGGGGCTGGAGCGCGAACATCGGCCCGAGGCGGTGGACGATGCGGTCCGCTGCCGACTTCGAGACCCCGAACAGCGGAACGAGCTGCCGCATCGTCAAGTTCGCGCGCCAGTAAGCGGCCACCAGCAGTGCTCGGTCCTCCAACGCAAGGCCCCACGGCCGGGCTCTGCGGACCGCATCCGCGCCCTCGCGCCGTAAAGCCGTCACCAGCTTCCTGAACGCACGTGGGCTCAGTCCGGTGACGGGGCTATCCAGGGCGGCTCCGATGCCGTGATCACACCAGCCACGGCAAGATCATTCCACCGCATCCCGCCCGTCCTGCTCAAACGCGGTACGGCAACGCTCGACCTGCCCGGCTACCTGCTCCATGAACCAGCGCATGATCTCGTAGAGGGTGACGTGTTCATCATGGACGTGGACGTGGACGTGGACGTGGACGGTCGGTTCCAGATCTGGATCCTCGTCGGGGACAAACGCCACCAAGAAGGCGGCTCCAGGCAGGTGCCTCTCGGCGTTGGGGTTCTCGGCCCACGCGGCTGGCGCCAGCACCGCCTCGCTCAGCTCCACAGCCCAGGCATTGTCGGGCAAGGCGTAGTGGAACTGGATGGCGTAGTGACGTTCTCGCAGCTCGGCTGGCATGACGGCAGGCTGCCACAGGCGCGAGGTCCGAGTCGCGGAGGGCCCCGCCGGCTTTTGCGGGACAGCCTTTAGTTCTACCGGACCAAACATGATCCAAGGAAGTTGCTCCAGCCTGCTCTGGAGAATGTCAAGGAGGGTCCATCCGGCTTTTTTGAGTCACGGACCAAGACAGTCTCAATGAACGCAATTTCCACGCAATTTCCTTGTGCGCTCAAGCTGCTCTTGCGCCACATAGGGAAGGTTGCTCTCGGCTCGGTCATAGATGGCACTCCAGGGGTGAAGTGAATCCGTATGCAGTCTGATACCGGTAAGTGACGGCGTGCAACTCCTCATCACGTAGCGTGTGTTGCTCATGCTTCGTGATCGCCGATCATTTCGCCAGTCGGCACTTGGCGGGCTATCTATCTGCCACCTAGCCAATTGTGCGGTGTCGTGTCACACTCGGATTTCGTAGGGGTGGCTGCTTGCTCGGAGGGGTGTGAATGCGTGTATAAGGAGTTGCGCAAGGTTGTCAGTGAGGCGTTAGAAACATGGGAAAAGACACTCCGTCTCTGTACCATGATTTTCGTTGTGGTGGCCTCTGGAATCTTGGCCGCCTATCTTCATTAGAGAATTGTTTCTCCGGCGCGTAAGATCGGCAGGCGGAGGTCGTTCCTAGGGGGCTTCCTCCGCCTTTATTGTGCGGCCTTCGCGACCAGCTCTCGACGGGTGGCGGGGGCCTGGACACTGGGCTCGTGCCGCGCGGGTACGGTCTCGGCCTCGTGGGAGGGCCTGCGATGGAGAGTCCCGAGGAACACGCCTGTGCCGAGCCCGAGCACCACCACTCGCGGGACCGGTCCTCGCCCGGCACGTACCTGACGCCGTACGTCCCGGAGCCCGACGGGAGCCCGGGTCGCAGCCGTCCCGTCACGGCCGCCCTCGTCGCCGTCGCGCTGGTGGTGGCGGTGGGTGCCGGCGGCACGGTCCACTCCGTCCTGGACGACGACGGCCCCGAGGTGGCGCCGACCGCTCCCCCGGCGCCCCTCACGCCCTGAAGTCCCCGTCCGCGTACGCCGGTTGAACGCCCGGCGAACTTCGCCCCACCGCCCCCGCGAGCCCGCTCGTACGGCCGTACGGTGGTCGTACGAGCGAACTGCGGGAGTTGCGGGGCGGGGGCACCCACAGTGCAGTGGTTGAGCGCGGAGAACGTCGTCGCGGTGGGGACCGCCGTCCTCGGTGTCGTCGCGTCCGGGGTCATGGTCTGGTACGAGCGCCGGGTGCCGCGCCGCAAGCGGATCGGCTACCGCGTGCAGATGGACAACCCGATCGGCGACGACGTACGGCGCGGGCGGGCGGGCGTCCGCCTGGGGCTCTTCGACGAGGCCCCCGACATGTCGGACGCCACCCTGGTCCTGCTGCGCATCGAGAACGACGGCTCGCAGGGCATCGACCGCGACGACTACACCGGCCCCGAACGGCACGGCCTGACCGCGGTGTTCAGTGACCGCACGGTGCGCGGGGTGTCGGTCACCCAGCCGATCGACACCGACCACCTCATGGACCACTTCACCCCGGAACGGGGCTTCGGCTACGAGAACAACCGGCTGCGCATCCCGCGCGTCCCGCTCAACCGCGGCGAGCACTACAAGCTGCTCGTGCTGCTGTCCGGCGGGGACGTGGGCCGGCCGATCCGGATGACCGGCGGCATCCGGGAGGGCGAGGTGCACCCCAACCGCAGCGCCACCCCGGACGAGATCCCGCCCCTCCTCAGCCCCGCCGCACGGATCTTCACGGGTCTGCTCACCCTCTCCGTCCTGGTCCTCGCCACGATCGTGGTCGCCCGCGACGACACCCCGCCCCCGCTCGGCTGCGAGACGGGCAGCCTCACGGTGGCCGGCTCGACCGCCTTCGCCCCGGTCATCGAGACGCTCGCCAAGGAGTACGAGAAGGACTGCCCGGGCGCCGACATCAAGGTCGAGGCGCGCGGCAGCGAGGCGGGGGTGGCCTCCCTCGCCGCCACGGGCGGCCGGTCGGCGAAGGAGGCGCGGTCCGTGATCGCCTTCTCGGACGGGCCGATGGGCGACCGGCTGCACCTGCACGGCGAGAAGATCGCCCTGTCGGTCTTCACGCTCGTCGTCAACGACGGCATCGACCTCGGCACGCGCGGCCTGACCGCGACCGAGGTGGAGCGCCTGTACCGGGGCGAGGTCAGACGCTGGAGCGACCTGAACGCCTCCCGCCCGGGCAGCCTCCCGCGCCTGCCCGACCTGCCGGTCGTGCTGGTCAGCCGGGACGCGTACTCGGGGACCCGGCAGATCTTCCAGGAACAGGTCCTCGGGGGCGCCTGGGAGATGACCCCCACCACCTCCCTGGACTGCGACCCGCTGACGAACCGGGCGGTGGCCGCCGCCGCCCGCGCCCCCGTCACCCGCTGCGAACTCGCCTCCACGGCGGACGTCCTGGACAAGGTCGCCGCCCAGCCCGGTGCCCTCGGCTACAGCGAACTCACCCTGGCCACCGGTCACAAGGGTGTCCGACGGGTTCCCCTGAACGGCGAGGCGGCCTCGGTCGACCACCTCGGCCGGTACCCCTACCGAGGCGTCGAGTACGCCTACACCCACCGCACCCCGCCCCCCGGCTCCCTCACCGCCGCCTTCCTCGCCTACCTCGACGAGGGCACGAGCCAGGACGTGATCCGGGAACAGGGACATCTGCCGTGCGGGCGGGGGGAGGGGGTGTGCGGCTGAGCCCCTGCCACTGAGCGGGGGGAAGGGGGGTCACCTCGGCTCCGGTGGCCTCTGCCGGGGCATGTTCGGGCGGGCCGGCGGGCCCGGGGGAAGGGGGAAGCGGCCCTGGGCGGTGCCCGGGTCCTGGCGGCCCCCGGACGTCACCGCCCCCTGGATCCCCATGGGAGCGGAACCGTTCCGGAACTCCACGATCCAGTCCGCGGTCTCGACGCGGATCAGCTCCGTCACGTCCTCGGAGAAGCGCCGCAGCACTCCCAGACACCGCTCCGTGGCCTCCGCGGCCGTACCGTCCGTAGGGCCCAGCACCTCCCGCACGCCCTCCGAGGCCCAGTCGAACTGCAGTGCCTGGAGCCGGCGCTGCACGGCCTGAGCGGTGGCCACGTCCCTTATCCAGCCCGAGGTCACGCCGAAGTACCGGTCGACTGCCACGCAGGCCACCGCGAGCAGCAGGGCGAGGTAGCCCCAGGGCGCGAGCCCGGCCCCGGCCACCCCCGCCAGCCCCAGCAACGGCAGCGCGGCCCCGGTGACCGCCCCCGCCGCGGCGCCGCCCCGCAGGGCCCGCGCGCAGCGCCGCTTCCACACCCGGTCCGTGAGATACCAGGACGCCGTCTCCAGCGCCCCGCGCTCCACCCACCGGTACAGCTCGTCCAGCTGCACGGCGGGCTCGCCCCAGTCACCGAGCGGAAACGTCCGCCCGGTCAGATCGGCCCGTCCGTCCTGAGGCGGGCCCTCGGGCTGCATCTCCGGCTGACCCACCCGGCGCTCCCTACTGATCGGTCACCCTGCGTGACGCCTGATGCTGATGTGCGGGGATCCTTCCTACCGCCCAATGGGTGGCGAAGGGGGTGCTTTGGTTGCTTTTCCGCTCGGAAGAGGGCCTTGATCAGGTATAGGACTCCAGGCCGACTCACTCGAAAGAGTGCTGGGGCGACGCCCGTCCCGACCACGTAGGCTCGTGCCAGGGAGGAAAAACCTCGCCCGCACAGCCGTACCGACACAGGAGCTGATCGTGATCCCCGGTGGTGGCCAGCCCAACATGCAGCAGCTGCTCCAGCAGGCCCAGAAGATGCAGCAGGACCTGGCGAACGCGCAGGAGGAACTCGCCAGGACCGAGGTCGACGGCCAGGCGGGCGGCGGGCTGGTGAGGGCCACCGTCACCGGCGCCGGCGAGCTGCGCGCGCTGAAGATCGACCCGAAGGCGGTGGACCCGGAGGACACCGAGACCCTCGCCGACCTGATCGTGGCGGCCGTACAGGCGGCGAACGAGAACGCGCAGACGCTCCAGCAGCAGAAGCTCGGCCCGCTCGCCCAGGGCCTCGGGGGCGGCGGAAGCGGTATCCCCGGACTGCCCTTCTAGGGGACCGGTCAGGGGGCCTGTCTTTCTAAGACGGGTGTCGGCCAACTAGCGTACGTATCGCAAGGAACCCAGGAAGGACGGCAGTCCGTTGTACGAAGGCGTGGTCCAGGACCTCATCGACGAACTGGGGCGGCTGCCCGGCGTCGGTCCCAAGAGCGCCCAGCGGATCGCCTTCCACATCCTCCAGGCGGAGCCGACGGACGTACGTCGGCTCGCGCAGTGCCTGATGGAGGTCAAGGCGAAGGTCCGCTTCTGCGCGACCTGCGGCAATGTCGCGCAGGAAGAGCTGTGCAACATCTGCCGCGATCCCCGCCGCGACCTCTCCGTCATCTGCGTGGTGGAGGAGCCGAAGGACGTGGTCGCGATCGAGCGCACCCGGGAGTTCCGTGGCAAGTACCACGTCCTGGGCGGCGCGATCAGCCCCATCGAGGGTGTAGGACCCGATGATCTGCGCATACGAGAGCTGTTGGCCCGGCTGGCCGACGGGACGGTCACGGAGCTGATCCTCGCCACCGACCCGAACCTGGAGGGCGAGGCCACGGCGACGTACCTCGCCCGCATGATCAAGCCCATGGGCCTCAAGGTCACCCGCCTGGCCAGCGGCCTCCCGGTGGGTGGCGACCTGGAATACGCGGACGAGGTGACCCTCGGCCGCGCCTTCGAGGGGAGACGACTCCTAGATGTCTGACGCCACACTGCACGCTGCCCAGGACCCCGACGACTTCGCGGTCCAGATCGCCGACCAGGTCGAGAGCTTCCTGGTGGCCGTCATGGAGGTGGCGAAGGGCGACGAACCCGACTCGGCCGTCCCCTTCCTCCTCCTGGAGGTCTCCCAGCTCATGCTGGCCGGCGGCCGCCTGGGCGCCCACGAGGACATCGTCCCCGACGAGCGCTACGAGCCCGACACGGGCCCGGACGCCGACGTGGACGAACTGCGCGAGAACCTGGCCCGGCTGCTGGAACCGATCGACGTCTACTCCGAGGTCTTCGACCCCTACGAGCCGCGCAAGGCCCCGGTCCCGGCCCGTATCTCCGACGACCTGACCGACGTCATCACCGACCTGCGCCACGGCATGGCCCACTACCGTGCGGGCCGCACCTCGGAGGCACTGTGGTGGTGGCAGTTCTCCTACTTCTCCAACTGGGGCTCCACGGCCTCCGCGACCCTGCGCGCCCTCCAGTCGGTGGTGGCGCACGTCCGCCTGAACCAGCCGCTGGAGGAACTGGACGGCCTCGACACCGACCAGGCGATGGGCGACGAGACGCTGGAGTTCGAGGCGGGCAAGGTGATGGTGGAGGAGATCGCGGGTCCGCTGGGCCTGCGGTCCTCGCAGTAGCGTCCATGTGACGCGTGTCATACGAGAAGGCTTCCGGAACGGCGTAATGCGCGGGCACCTGGGGTGGTCTGACTGCACAACGGCCACACCCGGCCCGTGCCCCCCGCCGACTTGGAGCCCCGTATGCACGTCACCCTCCAGCAGCCGACAGGCGCCCGCCTGATCACGGCCACGGACCAGGAGATCGCGATCCCCGCGACCCTGCGCTACACCTCCGGCGACCCGCTGGCCGTGCACCTCGACTTCCCGCCGCATGTCACGGTCGACGGCGAGGTCGCGACGTGGACGTTCGCCCGCGTCCTGCTGGGCGAGGGGCTGCGGGCACCGGCCGGCATCGGCAACGTCCGGGTCCGCCCGGCCGGTCCGGCCCACACGTACGTGGAGTTCCACGCGGCGCAGGGCGTCGCCGTTCTGCGCTTCGCCTCCGCCGACCTGACCCGCTTCCTGGCCCGCACCTACACGGTCGTCACCGCGGGCGAGGAGACCGTGGGCGCCGAACTCGACCACGGGCTGGTGGCGTTGTTCGGGGGGCGGGTGTGATCCGCGCCGGCCTCCGGGGCCCGCTGTCCGCCCCGCACGCGTACGCCCTCGGCCACCAACTGCGCGCGGTCCGCGAGGAACAGGGCCTGACGCGGGGTCAGGTGGCCCTCGCGGCGGATCTCTTCCCGGCATGGGTCACGCAGATCGAGGGCGGCGAGGTCCACGACCTGGAAACCATGCGGGAGTACGCCCGCGCGCTGGGGGCACGGATCAGGGGGACGCGGGCCGCGCGCCTACGGCGTTCGTGACCACGGCGGTCAGGAGCCCGGCAGCAGCATCTCACCTGTCACGGGAACATCACCCAGCGTGAATTGGGCAACCCCTGTCTCTGCCCTGTATCTCGGCTGTACGGGCCCTAACCAGCGAAAAGAGAGGCTGGAGTCAGTTCACAGCACCACCTCTCACCGCCCTGGAGACAGCGATGACCCGTCGTTCCATAACCAAGCGCGCAGCCATCGTCGCCGCCACCGCCGTCGTCGCACTCGGCACCGTCGGCACCGTCGTCGCCACAGCCGGTCCCGAGCACGCGAAGAAGCCCGCCAAGAAGCAGATCGCGGCCCTCTTCGACACCTGGAACGCGACCCTGCAGACCGGCGACGCCGACAAGGTGGCGAACCTGTACGCGAAGGACGCGGTTCTCCTGCCGACCGTCTCCAACAAGGTCCGCACCAACCACGCGGAGATCGTCGACTACTTCGAGCACTTCCTTCAGAACAAGCCGGTCGGCAAGAAGGTCAAGACGGTCGTCAACGTCCTCGACACGAACTCCGCGATCGACACCGGCGTCTACGAGTTCACGCTCACCGACCCGAAGAGCGGCGCCAAGCGGGTCGTCGAGGCCCGCTACTCGTACACGTACGAGAAGGAGAACGGTGTGTGGAAGATCGTCAACCACCACTCCTCGGCGATGCCCGAAGGCTGATCTCCACCTTCAGCCCGCCCCCCGGAGCGTCCGCCAGCGTCACGGTCCCGCCGTCGTCGGTCACCAGCTGCTTGACGACGGCGAGGCCGAGGCCGGAACCGGAGCGTCCGGTGAGGCCCTGACCGCGCCAGAAGCGGTCGAAGGCGCGGGACTTGTCGGCGTCGGACATGCCGGGTCCCTCGTCGAGAACCGACAGCACCACCATGTCCGCCCTGGACCCGACCTCGACGGTGATCCTGCCGCCGTCCGGTGAGACCTCCAGGGCGTTCGAGAGCACGTTGTCCAGCACCTGGTCCAGATGGCCGGGGCTGGCCAGCACAGACGGCCGGTCGTCGACAACACTCCCCCTGAGCGCGATGGTGACTCCGCGCTCGTCGGCGGCCGGCCTCCACACCGTCAGGCGTTCGTCCACGATGTCCCGCAGCGGCAGCGGTTCCGCGCCGGTCACCTTCGCCTCCGCCCGGGCCAGCACCAGCAGGCCGTTGACCAGACGGCTCATCCGGACCACCTCCGCCGTCGCCTGCTCCACGTCCTCGCGTACGGACTCGTCGTCCACGCCGTCCGCGATGTTGTCCAGCGACAGCCGCAACGCGGTGAGCGGGGTGCGGAGTTGATGGGAGGCGTCCGCCACGAAGATGCGCTGCGAGGCCACCAGCGTGTCGAGGCGCTCGGCACCCTGGTTCAGGGTGCGGGCGAGGGTCTGCGTCTCCGGCGGTCCCGTCACGGGGGAGCGCGCGGTGAGGTCGCCGTCGCTGAACTTGCTGGCCATGGCGTTGAGTTCGCGCAGGGGAGCGGTGATCCGGCGGGCGGCGAACGCGCCGATCGCGGCGGCCGCCGCCAGGACGAGCACGGCGAGTCCGGCCCGGAAGCCCCAGATCTGCCAGAGCCGCCTGCTCATGTCCGAGGTCGAGTAGACGATCCGCACGGCCGCGTCGCCCTTCGCGGGCACGGTGACCGTCAGATGCCGGCCCCAGACGAAGTCGGAGCCCCAGTCGGTCGTCGACTCGTTCTTCTCCACGGCCCGCCTGAGCGCCGCGTCCGCGGCGGGAACGGGCAGCTTCGGGTCGCAGTTGGCGGTGCGGGTCGCCTGGACGTCGCCGTACGCCGTGGCCACCTGGGTCAGCGCCTCGCACGAGGTGCTGGTGCCGTTGCTCAGCAGCAGCGCCATGGTGTTGGCCTCGCGCAGGACCGACTGCCGGGTGTCGTCCCGCAACTGCTTGGTCAGTGTGAAGGCGACCGGGACGGTGAACAGGAAGATGGCCACCGCCACCAGCAGGATGTAGCTCCGGATGAGCTGCCGGTTCATGAGGCCCCGTCGTCCTTGGCAATCTCCAGCCGGAAGCCCACGCCCCGGACCGCCTCGATGACGACCGCCCCGGCGAGCTTGCGCCGCAGCGCCGCCACGTGCACGTCCAGCGTCTTGGTCGGCCCGAACCAGTTCGCGTCCCAGACCGCCTCCATGATCTGCTCGCGCGACATCAGCGCGCCCGGCTCCTCGGTGAGGAAGGCCAGCAGGTCGTACTCCTTGGGCGCGAGGGGCACCTCCTCGCCGTCGAGGCGGACCCGGGCGGCCTTGCGGTCGATGGTCAGACGGGAGCCGTACGCGTCGGGGCCCGCCGCGGCTGCTTCGGTACGGGGCCGCGCGCGCCGCATCACGGCCCGTATCCGCGCGATGACCTCCCGGACCCCGAACGGCTTGGAGACGTAGTCGTCGGCGCCGAGCTCCAGGCCGACCACCCGGTCCGTCTCGTCGCTGCGCGCGCTGATCACGATGATCGGCACGTCACCGCGCTCGCGCAGCGCCCTGCACACGTCCAGGCCGTCGGTGTCGGGCAGACCGAGATCGAGGAGTACGACGTCGTAGGGGCCCTCGTGGGCGAGGGCGGCCCCGCCGGTGGAGACCCACTCGACCTCGAAGCCGTACCGGATCAGGCCGCGTCTGAGGGACTGGGCGACCGGCTCATCGTCTTCCACCAGGAGTACGCGCACAGCCGCACCCTAATCCTTGAAACTTAATTCACTGTCGTCACACGGCTCCCACAGGGCCATGTGACGCGGTGCACTTTTCCCGGCGTGCGGGATTGGGCATGCGCTGACCTGGGCGTCCGAATCTCACGATGCGATACCGCGGAGGGGGAAACCGGACGCTCGTTAAACTGAGCCGACACACACGGACTGAGCGAGGAGCGCACGTGGGCCTTGTCGTGCAGAAGTACGGAGGCTCCTCCGTAGCCGATGCCGAGGGCATCAAGCGCGTCGCCAAGCGAATCGTCGAAGCGAAGAAGAACGGCCACCAGGTCGTCGTCGTCGTTTCCGCGATGGGCGACACGACGGACGAGCTGATCGATCTCGCCGAGCAGGTATCTCCCATGCCTGCCGGGCGTGAGTTCGACATGCTGCTGACCGCCGGAGAGCGGATCTCCATGGCACTGCTGGCCATGGCGATCAAAAACCTGGGCCACGAGGCCCAGTCGTTCACCGGCAGCCAGGCCGGCGTCATCACCGACTCGGTCCACAACAAAGCCCGGATCATCGACGTCACGCCGGGCCGTATCCGTACGGCCCTCGACGAGGGCAACATCGCCATCGTCGCCGGCTTCCAGGGCGTCAGCCAGGACAAGAAGGACATCACCACGCTCGGCCGCGGCGGCTCCGACACCACGGCCGTCGCGCTCGCCGCGGCGCTCGACGCCGAGGTGTGCGAGATCTACACCGACGTCGACGGCGTGTTCACCGCCGACCCGCGCGTGGTGAAGAAGGCGAAGAAGATCGACTGGATCTCCTTCGAGGACATGCTGGAGCTCGCCGCCTCCGGCTCGAAGGTACTCCTCCACCGCTGTGTGGAGTACGCCCGTCGCTACAACATCCCGATCCACGTCCGGTCGTCCTTCAGCGGACTCCAGGGCACATGGGTCAGCAGTGAGCCGATCGAGCAAGGGGACAAGAAGGTGGAGCAGGCCATCATCTCCGGTGTCGCGCACGACACCTCCGAGGCCAAGATCACGGTCGTCGGCGTGCCGGACAAGCCGGGTGAGGCCGCGGTCATCTTCCGCACGATCGCGGACGCCGAGATCAACATCGACATGATCGTGCAGAACGTCTCCGCCGCCTCCACCGGCCTGACGGACATCTCCTTCACGCTCCCCAAGGCCGAGGGCCGCAAGGCCATCGACGCCCTGGAGAAGAACAAGTCCGGCATCGGCTTCGACTCGCTGCGCTACGACGACCAGATCGGCAAGATCTCGCTCGTGGGCGCGGGCATGAAGACCAACCCGGGTGTCACGGCCGACTTCTTCACCGCCCTGTCCGACGCCGGCGTGAACATCGAGCTGATCTCGACCTCCGAGATCCGCATCTCGGTCGTCACCCGTGCCGACGACGTCACCGAGGCCGTGCGTGCCGTGCACAGCGCCTTCGGGCTCGACTCCGACAGCGACGAGGCCGTCGTCTACGGGGGCACCGGCCGATGACCGCCCGTCCGACGCTCGCGGTCGTGGGGGCGACCGGGGCCGTCGGCATGGTCATGCTCCAGATCCTGTCCCAGCACGCGGACATCTGGGGCGAGATCCGACTGATCGCCTCCCCGCGCTCGGCCGGCCGCAAGCTGGCCGTGCGGGGGGAGCAGGTCGAGGTGGTGGCCCTGTCGGAGGAGGCCTTCGACGGGGTCGACGTCGCCATGTTCGACGTCCCCGACGAGGTGGCCGCGCAGTGGGCGCCGGTCGCCGCCGCGCGCGGTGCCGTCGTCGTGGACAACTCCGGCGCCTTCCGGATGGAGTCGGACGTGCCCCTCGTCGTGCCCGAGGTCAACGGGCACATGGCCCGGATGCGGCCGCGCGGGATCATCGCCAACCCCAACTGCACCACCCTTTCCATGATCGTGGCCCTGGGCGCGCTGCACGCCGAGTTCGGGCTGCGGGAGCTGGTGGTGTCGAGCTACCAGGCCGTGAGCGGGGCCGGGCGGGCCGGCGTCGAGACCCTGCGCCAGCAGCTGTCCCTGGTCGCCGGCACCGAGCTCGGCACGCACCCCGGTGACGTGCGGCGGGCCGTCGGCGACAACACCGGGCCGTTCCCGGAGCCGGTCGCGCTCAACGTCGTACCGTGGGCCGGGTCGCTGCGCGAGGACGGCTGGTCCTCGGAGGAGATGAAGGTGCGGGACGAGTCCCGCAAGATCCTCGGCCTTCCCGCACTGCCGGTCGCCGTGACCTGTGTGCGGGTCCCGGTGGTCACCGTGCACTCCCTCACCGTCCACGCCCGCTTCGAGGGCGAGGTCACCGTCCGCAAGGCGCGCGAGATCCTCGCCACCGCCCCCGGGGTCGTCCTCTTCGACGATCCGGCGGCCGGTGAGTTCCCCACCCCCGCCGACGTCGTCGGCACCGACCCCACCTGGGTCGGGCGGGTCCGGCGGGCCCTCGACGACCCCACCGCGCTCGAACTCTTCGTGTGCGGGGACAACCTGCGCAAGGGCGCCGCGCTCAACACCGCACAGATCGCGGAGCTGGTGGCGGCCGAGTTCGTGTGACCCCCGTCTCGTGGCAGATCTCCCGTACGCAGTTGTGCCTACGGGAAAAGCCCTGGCCATGGCCGGATCACTTTGTAGGATCTGTGTACGACATGTGGTGCGGCTAATGGTCCGTACCACTTGATCCCGGCGCCCGGGCGTCCGAAGATTTTCCTCCCCGCTCTCCGCAACCGTGCGAAGGGCGGGGAGCGTCTTTGCGAACGCCCTTTCAGGGGGTGCGGGGATGCATGCGAGGCGTGGGGACGCCTCGGCCATTCAGGACACAGGGGAAGAGCGGGTAGGCATGAGCGCGTTCGACGCACGGTCAGTTGTGCTGCCTGAGAGAAGATGGACGGCCGCGTACAACCCTCACCGGGGTGAGCGTGTCCAACTGGCGTGGCTCAGGTACTCGACTTCCCTGCCGCGCCGAGCGGCGCGGCTGTCCTCCGGCCCCGCAGGCCCGGGGCGCCCGGTGGCATGCCGGTGATCGCCCCCATGCCCGCAGCGCGGCCCGCCCGCATACCCAGTCAGCGTGACGGCGCCGAGGACGTGACGGCAGCCGGTACCACCGTCGATCACCTCACCGAGACCTACCGGGCGCACTACCGCTCCCTGCTCGGTCTCGCCGCCCTCCTGCTCGACGACACCGCCTCCTGCGAGGACGTCGTCCAGGAGGCCTTCATCCGCGTCCACTCGGCACGCAAACGCGTCCGCGACCCGGAGAAGACCCTCGCCTACCTGCGCCAGACCGTCGTCAACCTCTCCCGCTCGGCCCTGCGCCGGCGCATCCTCGGACTCAAGCTGCTGTCCAAGCCGATGCCCGACATGGCGAGCGCCGAGGAGGGGGCCTACGACCTGCTGGAGCGCGACTCCCTCATCAAGGCGATGAAGGGCCTCCAGCGCCGCCAGCGCGAGGTCCTGGTCCTGCGCTACTTCTCGGACATGACCGAGGCCCAGGTCGCCGACACGCTCGGCATCTCGCTGGGCTCCGTGAAGGCCTACGGCTCCCGGGGGATCGCGGCGCTGCGGGTCGCGATGGAGGAACCGGTGTGAGCGGCGAAGGTGATGCAGAGGGACTGCGCCACGAGCCTTACGCGTGGCATGAGCCGACCGGGGAAGGCAAGCACGAGCCGACCTGGGCGGCGCGGCAAGAGCACAAGCAATCGCACGCTGGGAACGGAACTGTGAACCACGGCCCCGAAGATCTGAGCTCCACGGGGGAGTTCGACTCGGACGAGCTGGCACTGCGACGGATGCTGCAGCAGGCGGTCCAGGAGATCGAGCCGCGCGACGGCACCCTGGACCATCTGCGCAAGGCGGTCCCCGCCCGGCGGGCACGCAAGCGGCAGGCCCTCGTCGGCATGGCCGCCGCGGCCCTCTTCATCGGCACCGCGATCCCCGCCGTCATCCACGTCTCCGCCACCAACACCAACGCCAACACCGCCAACGCCGGGCACACCTCCCAGATGCAGGGCGGCGCCGGCCAGGGCAAGCAGGAGGACGGCGGCGAGTCCACCTCAGGGGGTTCCTCCGGCAAGGCCGAGGACAAGGGCAAGGGCGAGACCAAGGGCGAGGGGAAGGGGAAGACCGCGGGCGCCACCACCGGCGCGAGCAGCGGCTCCGGCCCGTCCGCCACGGCCCCCGCGAGCGCCGCGGCCTGTACGGCCGCCGAGCTCGGCACCCCCACGGCGACCACCGCGGGGCCCGACGCCTCCGGGACGGTCTACGGCACGTTCCACATCACCAACGGCTCGACCACCGCCTGCACGGTCACCGGTCCCGGCACCGTGAGCGCGAGCGCGCAGGGCGCCGCAGACAGCAGCAAGATCGGCGCGGTCCGGCACCTGTCCGGGGACGCGGCGTCGGCCGGGCTGCCCGACCCGTCCCAGGAGGTCTCCCAGCTGCTGCTCCAGCCGGGTTCCTCCTACGACGTGAAGTTCGCGTGGGTGCCGTCCGAGACCTGCCCCACTTCGGAACCCTCGACCGACCCCACCCCCGACCCCACGACCTCCCCGGACGCCTCCGCAGGCGAGGGCTCCTCCACCGGGGGCGACACCGGGACCTCCACCCAGCTCCTCACGGACGGCGGCACGCTCGACGGCAGCGTCCTGGTGACGAACACGGCGGCGGGCGGCGGACCGTCGGTGTCGACCACGGTGTCCAACGCGTGCGCGGGGACCGTGTACTGGACCGGAGTGCTCACGTCGTCCTGACCTGACGGACGGCGAACGGGCGTCGGGGGACGCCCGGGATCAGGCGGTCGTCTTCTCCTGCGGCTGCTCCTGGGCGGACTGCTCCTGGGCCGGCTGCTCCTCGGAGGGCTGCTCCTCGGAGGGCTGCTCGTCGTCCGGGAGGATGCCCAGTTCCGCGTCCCGGAAGAACTCCACCTCGCGGCGCACCAGACGGAACCACATGAACACCACGAAGCCGGCGAAGACGAACCACTCACCGGTGTAGCCGAGGTTCTGGAAGGCCTTGAGGTCCAGCCCGCTGTCGGCGGGCGCGCTCGCCGGTACGGCCCTCATCCCCGCGTCACCGGTGTTCAGGGTGACCCACGCGTCGTACACGTCGTACGGCACGAGGTTGATCAGGGAGGCCGCGCTGATCGCCGCGGTCTGCCCGGCCGGGAGCCCGCCCTGCGCACTGACGCCGTTGTCCCCCGGGGTCTCCGACGCCTGCAACGCCCCGGTGACGGTGACCTCGCCCTTCGGCGCGGCCGGCACCTTCGCCGGATCGGGGGTGCCCGGCAGCCAGCCCCGGACCACGGGCAGCGCCTTGCCGCCGTCGGTGCGCAGCAGCGTCAGGACGTAGTAGCCCTCGCGGTCGTCCAGTTGCCGGCCGGGGACGAGTAGCTGCCTGTCGTACCGGCCGGTCGCGGTGACCTGCTTGCCGGAGGTCGCCTTGTCCACCGGCAGCATCTCGGCCAGGGGCCGCGCGGGCTCCCGCTCGTCCGTGCTGACCTGCTGTGTCGCGTCCCGGCTCTCGGCCATCCGGTCCTCGAACCGGCTCAGCTGCCACGACCCCATGAAGACGCAGAACGGGATGGCGAGCAGCACGAAGACGTTGATGCCGAACCAGCGGGGCGTCAGCAGAAACCGGTACACACTCCCACGGTACGGGGCCCGTCGGGGGTGCCGGGGCGCGGGGTTGGGAACTGCTGGGTTCCGGCCAGGCCGACCGCAGTGCCCCTGGCATGCTGCCGGGCCCGCGGGAACGGAGGTGCGGCCGCGCGGGAGGGACCCCGCCCTCCCGCTCCCTCTCCAGGAACGGTCAGTAGCGCTCCGTGAGGTGGTCCCGGCCCGCCGGGGGTTCGTACGGCTCCGGCCAGAAGTCCGTGACGGTGGATATCCGGCCGCTCTCGTCCGCGGTGAAGAAGGAGATGGCGTACATCTCCTCCAGGCCCACCGTGAAGTGGGCCCAGGTGACGACCTGGCCCGGCTCGGCGACGATCCGCTCGATCCGCAGGTGCCAGTCGCCCGGGTACTCGCGGTTGAACTCGACGTACCGCTCCCGTCCGCTGATGCGCTCGCGGGTCTGCGGCAGGGTGTAGACGACGTCCTCGGACAGGGTGTCCGCGAACGCGGTCCAGTCGCGGGCCTCGGCGAAGGCCCAGAAACGCTCCACGGTCTTGCGCAGATCGGTCATGCGGACGAGTCTGCACCCCGCCACTGACAACGGGCCCGGACGGCCTTCCGGGCCAGCTCGGAAGGGGTTCGGGTAAGCGACTGGTAGAAGTTGTCCACAGGCTGGGGACCTCGTCTGCGGATTGTCTGTGAGGGCAGGCAGTATGGGGTCATGACTGAGAGCAACGGGTCCGCCGCGGCCGAGCGGAACGACGAGATGCCGGACTGGGAGAAGCGCTTCCGGGCGCCCCGGGTGTCGCTGCCCGACTGGGCGGAGGACGCCCCCGACCGCTCCCTGTTCGTCTCCAACGCCACGGGGACGTACGAGCTGTACGCCTGGGACCGGGCCACCGGCGTCCAGCGCCAGGTCACGGACCGGCCGAACGGCACGACGGACGGAGTGCTCTCCCCGGACGGCGCGTGGATCTGGTGGTTCGACGACAAGGACGGCGACGAGTTCGGCGTCTGGCGCCGCCAGCCCTTCGAGGGCGGCCCGGACGAACTCGCCGCGCCCGGTCTCGACGCCTCCTACCCCGCGGGCCTGGCCCTGGGCCGGGACGGCCGTACGGCGGTCGTGGGCCGCTCGACCGACGACGAGGGCACCTCCATCCACCTCGTGCGCGACGGCGAGGAGCCGGTGGAGATCTACCGGCACCGCGAGTCGGCGGGCGTCGGCGACCTCTCCCACGACGGCTCGCTCATCGCGATCGAGCACACCGAGCACGGCGACGCCATGCACTCGGCGCTGCGCGTGGTGCGCCCCGACGGCAGGGCGGTCGCCGAACTGGACGACACCGAGGGCGGCACCGAGGAACTGGGCCTGGAGGTCCTCGGCTTCGCCCCGGTCGACGGCGACACCCGGCTGCTCATCGGCCATCAGCGGCGCGGCCGCTGGGAACCGCTGGTGTGGGACGTGGCCACCGGCGTGGAGAGCGACCTCGCCCTGGACCTGCCCGGCGACGTGGGCGCCGAGTGGTACCCGGACGGCACCGGTCTGCTCATCGTGCACAGCTTCGAGGCGCGCAGCGAGCTGTTCCGGTACGACCTGGAGAGCGGCAAGCTGGAGAAGGTCCCGACCCCGCCCGGCTCGGTCTCCGGGGCGACGGCCCGCCCCGACGGCAGCGTGGAGTACCTGTGGTCCTCGGCCGCCGAGCCGTCGGCGGTGCGCTCGACGACCGGTGAGGTGGTCCTGGACCCGCCGGGTCTGAAGTCCCCCGGCTCGGTGCCCGTGGAGGACGTGTGGGTGGAGGGACCGGGCGGCCGGATCCACGCCCTGGTGCAGAAGCCGGCCGGGACGACGGGGCCGCTGCCCACGGTCTTCGACATCCACGGCGGCCCGACCTGGCACGACAGCGACTCGTTCGCGGCGGGCCCGGCGGCGTGGGTGGACCACGGGTACGCGGTCGTCCGCGTCAACTACCGCGGTTCCACGGGCTACGGGCGCGAGTGGACCGACGCGCTGAAGCACCGGGTCGGCCTGATCGAGCTGGAGGACATCGCGGCGGTGCGGGAATGGGCGATCGCGTCCGGCCTCGCCGACCCCGACCGGCTGATCCTCACGGGGGGTTCGTGGGGCGGCTACCTCACCCTCCTGGGCCTGGGCACCCAGCCGGACGCGTGGGCGCTGGGCATCGCGGCGGTGCCGGTCGCGGACTACGTCACGGCGTTCCACGACGAGATGGAGGCGCTGAAGGCGATGGACCGGACGCTGCTGGGGGGTACGCCGGAGGAGGTGCCCGAGCGCTTCGAGGCGTCGTCGCCTCTGACGTACGTGGACGAGGTCAAGGCGCCGGTGTACATCTCGGCGGGCGTCAACGACCCGCGGTGCCCGATCCGGCAGGTCGACAACTACGTGAAGCGGCTGGAGTCCCGGGGCGCGGTGCACGAGGTGTACCGGTACGACGCGGGGCACGGCTCGCTGGTGGTGGACGAGCGGATCAAGCAGGTCCGGCTTGAACTGGACTTCGCGGAACGGCATTTGGGGTAGGGGGGAGCGTTGTCGTCCGCAGGGGCGTGGGGGCTCGTCGCGCAGTTCCCCGCGTCCCTGAAGGGGCGATCACGCCATGTCGTTTCGGGGCGCGAGGAACTGCGCACCCCGTTCGCGTACGGCTACGTCCCCATCCGCCCCCGTCGCCCGAGCAGCTCCGCCAGCCCCCGCCGGGTCGCCGCCAGCACCACCCGGTCCGACGCCTGCAGCACATAGGTGTCCGGCAGATCCCAGGCAAGGCCCGGTGAGTCCCCGGACTCCTCCCGGGCCAGCACCCGCCAGGACCCCGCCCGGAACGCCTCCCCGACCGTCCTGCCCTCCAGTTGCGGGTGCCCGCCCACGTCCACCGCGGCGAACAGCAGCACCCGCCGCTCGACCGGGAAGGCCCCGAGGATCTGGCGTCCCATCATCGCCCCGGCGAAGGCGGGAGCCGCGAGGTGGGAGACGCTCCGGCTGCGGGTGGACGCACGCGGGTGCGCGGCCCGCAGGGTGCGGTACACCGCCGTCGCGAAGTCGTCGTCGTACAGCCGCAGCACCACCCGCAGATCGGGACGCACGGCCCGCGCGTACAGCACGGCCTCCAGGTTGGTGGTGTCCGCGCTGGTCACCGCGAGCAGTGCGTGCGCGCGGTGGATCTTGGCGGCCTCCAGGACCCCCTCCTGGGTGACGTCCCCGAGCACCACCGGGACCCGCAGCCGCCGTGCCGTGGCGAGTCCGCGGGCCTCGGGGTCGGACTCGACGCACACCACAGGGATGTTCAGCTCCCGCAGCCGCGTCAGCACCCGGGTGCCGATCTTGCCGAGCCCGAGCAGCACGACGTGTCCGCCGAGGCCCCGGGGCGGTTTGCGCAGGGAGGACGCGGTGCGGAAGGTGCCGAGGACCTCCAGGACCGCGGCGAGGAGCACCGGGAGGAGCAGCAGTCCGGCGAATCCGGACAGCAGCTGGAGGATCTGCCGGCCGACGGACTGGCCGATCGCGGGGTCGTCGATCGCGAACAGGTCGAGCAGCGTCAGATAGAAGGCGAGCAGGGGATGGATCCCGGTCACCAGCCACAGCGCGACGGCGAGCGCGACCACGCACCCCACCATCCCGGCCAGCGACCACCGCAGCCGCCGCGAGAACAGCGAGGCGAACCACGGCATCACACCCCGCCCGTCGGGCAGGGCGGGCCCGGCGTACGACACCTGCTCCAGCACGACGGTCGCGCGCCCGCCGCCGTCCCGTACCGCCGCCGCGTCGGGCAGCAGGGTCGGTCCCTGGTCGCCGCCGGGTCCGGAGCTGTCGGTGGGCGAGAGCAGGGCCAGGGTGGCGAGGCCCGGCACGGGACTTTCCCCGGCCCCGGCCGGCGGCCGTTCCACCGCCCGCAGCAGCAGGCCGCCGGTCTGGAGCACCTTGCTGGTGCCGGTGAGGGCGGTGGCGGCCAGCGCGGGCGCCGCGGTGTCGGCGTCGGAGAGCACGGTCGTGGAGGCGTCGAAACCGGTGCTGTCGGCCGGGTCACCGGAGGCCAACGCGGAGGCCTGGTCGAGGAGTTCCTCGATGTGCTGGCCCAGGCGCCGGTTGTAGAGCCGCAGGACGAGCCGCAGCCGGGGGTTGAGGCGGCGGGCGGTGAGGGCGGCGCGGATGTTGGTCTCGTCGTCGTCGTACACGAGGGCGAGCGCGTCCGCGCGTTCCACGCCCGCCTCGGCGAGCGCCGCCTCGTTGGGCTCGGCGGCCTCCATCAGCCGTATGCCGCTGGCGGGTTCACCGGTGGCGGTGACCACGCCGTTGCCGTTGCCGGTGAGGCCGACGGCGGCGGTCACCACCCGGTCGAGCAGCGCGGACGCGGACCGGGCCCGCACCACCACCGGTGGCCGCACGGTCCGTTCGGAGGCCGGGACGACGAGCGTGACCTGCTCGCCGTAGACACCTGTGAGCTCGGCCGCCAGCCGGTGCGCGAGTCCGTCGTCCCCGCACACCACCATGTGCGCGGCCGCGTCGCCCGGCGGCCCGGGACTCTGGTTCGGAAGGCTCCCCACGAGGGAGAAGACTGCCTCACCGGGACGGATGTCGCCACGTCGGACAGGTGAGGCGACCCTCTGTCAAGAAATCCCCAAACCGTCGCGCACACTGAGCAATCGGACCTTCTCTGCCGTACGCACGGACAGGGAAACCAGCAGCCCACCTCCGGAGGGACCCCGGCCGTGTCCGTCACCAAAGCACCTCCGCGCACGCGGGACGCCGGCGAGGACCCGCGCCCGGCACCGAGGGACGAGGCCGACCGGCGCCTGAACTCCCCTCTCGTGCTGACCCTGCTGATGCTGCTGGTGGTGCTGCTCCAGGGCCCGATCCGCGGGGCGCTGGGCGCGCCGGTCATGCAGAGCTGGATGACGGTGTTCGTCGCCGTGCTCGTCCAGGCGCTGCCCTTCCTGGTGCTCGGGGTGCTGCTGTCGGCGGCGATCGCGGTGTTCGTGCCGCCGTCGTTCTTCGCCCGCGCCCTGCCGAAGAACCCCGCTCTCGCGGTGCCGGTGGCGGGGGCCGCGGGCGTGGTGCTGCCCGGCTGCGAGTGCGCGTCCGTGCCGGTGGCGGGCGCCCTGGTCCGGCGCGGTGTCACCCCGGCCGCGGCCCTCGCCTTCCTGCTCTCCGCTCCGGCGATCAACCCGATCGTGCTGACGGCGACCGCCGTGGCCTTCCCGCGGAACCCCGAGATGGTCGTGGCCCGGCTCGTCGCGAGCCTGCTGGTGGCCTGCGCGATGGGCTGGCTGTGGCTGCGCCTCGGCCGCACCGACCTGCTGAAGGAACCGACCCGTCACTCCTACGACGGCCAGGGCAAGGGCGCCGCCTTCTGGGGCTCGGTCCGGCATGACGTGATGCACGCGGGCGGCTTCCTGGTCGTGGGCGCGATGGCGGCGGCGACGTTGAAGGCCGTGGTCCCGCAGACCTGGCTGCGTACGGCGGCGGAGAACCCGGTGATCGCCGTGCTGGCGCTCGCCGCCCTGGCCGTGGTGCTGTCGATCTGCTCGGAGGCGGACGCGTTCGTGGCCGCCTCGCTCACCCAGTTCTCGCTCACCGCGCGGCTGACGTTCCTGGTCGTCGGCCCGATGATCGACCTCAAGCTGTTCGCGATGCAGACGGGCACCTTCGGGCGTGCCTTCGCCCTGCGCTTCGCGCCCGCGACCCTCGCCCTGGCGATCGTGGTCTCGGTCCTGACCGGGTGGGTGATGCTGTGAACCGGCAGGCACAGTCGGCGGTCCTGTTCGTCCTCGGCGCGGCCCTCCTGCACGCGGGCCTCACCGACCTCTACCTGCGTTACGTCAAGGCGGGCCTGCGTCCGCTGGTCCTCGCGGCCGGTGTCGTCCTGATCGCGACGGCGCTGGCGACGGCGTGGTACGAGTGGCGTTCCAGGGGCAAGGAGAAGGGGGAGCGTGCGGGGGAGCGCGAGGAAGAGGGGGCAGGGGAGCGGGAGGAAGAGGGGGCGGGGGAGCGGGAGGGGGAGCGGGAGGAAGAGCGGGAGCACGCTCACCGCGAACCCCGAGTCTCCTGGCTCCTCGTCCTCCCCCTCTTCGCCCTGATCCTCGTCGCCCCGCCCGCCCTCGGCTCCTACAGCGCCATGCGTACGGGTACGGCCTTGCAGCAGTCGTACGGCTATATGAAGCTCCCGGAGAGCGGACCCCTGCGGCTCGGCCTCGCCGACTACGCGGGCCGCGCGGTCTACGAGCACGGCCGGGGTCTGTCCGGCCGGCGGATCACCATCACCGGCTTCGTCGCCCTGGACCGCTCCGGCGCGCCCTACCTGGTCCGCATGGCCCTCAACTGCTGCGCGGCGGACGCCCAGCCGGTCAAGGTCGGCCTCACCGGCCGGATCCCACCGGTCCTCAAACCGGACGGCTGGCTCCAGGTCACCGGCACGTACACACCCAAGCGCACCAAGGACACGGTGAACGGCGGCCCGATCCCGTACCTCGACGTCACGGAGGCCAAGCCGGTCCCGACGCCGCGCGACCCGTACGACGAGACCTGGAACAACTGAGGTTCTTTACCGGGCGCCGGGGGGGGGCACCGGCGTGCCACCCCCGGGCGCTGCCTTGCCGCTGCCCAGTCCCCCGTGATCACACATGGCCGAGGACTGAGATGATCACCTGATGCGCCGTGAACTCCCTGTCCGCGGCGGGCGGTCGGGTCCTGAGTGACTGGCGACGCGGGCAGGGCGTGAGCGAAGATGAGTAACCACGGGGAGCCAACGGGGAGTTGGGTATGGCCGAGCAGTACAAGGTCGATCTGAGTGAGATCGAAGGCACGATCACGAAGCTGAACCAGGCCATCAGGGAGATGGGGTCGTCGGGCTCGGACGCGAGGAACTCGACGTACCTGCCCGCCGGGGCGCTGGGCAAGAACTTCGGTGAGGCCGAGGCGTTGCACCAGGCCCACGACCAGATGAAGGAACGCCTCTACGAGATCGTCGCGCACCTGGAGCGGGTGCTGGACTCCTTCGGCCAGAAGACGAAGAAGACACATGACGCGTACGCCGACGCCGAGGCGGAGAACCTCGCCGCGTTCAACAGGAAGTGAGCCGGTGTTCTGCCGCGCGGAGAGTCACATGAGGATGGGGGACGGCAGCTGTGGCCGATGAGGGTATCGACAACTTCGAGTACGTCCCGGCGAACCAGTGCTTCGCGGAGAAGCACACCACGCAGTTCGGCGTCGACTCCGACATGGACCAGATGAAGGAGATGGTCCGCGACGCGGACCCGGGAACGGTGAAGGCGGTCGCGGCGGGCTGGGCCCGGCTCGAGAAGGCTCTGGTGGGGCCCGGCGGTGTGAAGGAGATCCTGGACCACGCCGTGGAGCATGTGATGGCCCACTGGGAGGGCCAGAGCGCGGATCTGTTCCGGGAACAGGCCCAGATCATCAGCAAGAAGCTCACCGACAGCTCCAAGTACGCCCACAACGTCTCGAAGTCCCTCACGGGCGCCGCCGTGATTCTCGACCAGGTCCGGCCGGAGGTCCTGGCGATGGAGAAGCCGGGCAAGGTCTCCAGCGCGGTGGACTTCGTCGTCAACGCCGGTGACCGGAGCGGCGGCAAGGCCGCGGACGACGCCATCAAGAGCGGGGTCGGTTCGCAGGATGCCCTCGACAAGTACGGGACCAGCTTGTCGGAGGGGCGGGAGGCGCAGCTGAAGATGGCTGCGAAGATGGAGATTCTGGGGGCGGCTTATAACAGTCGGGCTGCGGAGATTGGGTCTTGGAAGCAGAAGACGCCTTTGCCTCCGGACAAGTACGACCACCGCGAGGACTTTCCCGGTGATCCGGGCGGTATTGCCCCCGCTCCCGTGGTGGTTCCGATGGAGCTTGCTCCTCGAAGCCCGAAGGCCACAACCTCCAGTACCGCCCGTGGTGGCCAGGTCGGCGCGATCAGCTCGTCGAAGCCCGTGGCACCCCCGTCTGGTGTCACCGGAGGCGCGCACAAGCCGACCGTGTCGCAGCCCCAGGTCGGCACGGCGATTGACGGAATCTCCGGTGGCCGCACGGGGGCCCCTGCAGGCGGCGTCGGCCCGGTCGGCGGCGGAACTGCTGCTGGTGGTGGTATCGGTGGCGGTGCCGGCTTCGTCGGTGGTGCCGTGGGCGGGGCGGCTGGAGCCGGTGCCGCTCGCGGTATGACGGGGCGTGCCGGGGGCATTGGTGGCGCTGCCGGCGCGGGTGCTGCTGCCAGGGGTGGTGCCGCGCGTGCCGGAGGCGTGGCTGGCCGAAGTGGCGGTGTGGTCGGTGGCACACCCAAGGCCGGTGCTGGTGCCGGGGCGGGCGCGGGCCGGGGCACGGCCGGTGGTTCGGGCCTGCACAGTAGCCGTGGTGCCGCAGGACGGGGAGGGGCCAGCGCGGTCCGCAAGGGCGGTGTCGCAGGTGCCCCGGGCTCCCGTACTGGTCGCCGCAAGGACGATGAGCAGCGCGAGGGCGAGCGTCCCGACTACCTCGTCGAGGACGAAGAGACCTGGACCCCGCAGACCAATGCGGCGCCGCGGGTCATCGAGTAACCGCAGGGTCCTCACCGGCACATGACAGGATGCGTGGGCGTGGCCTTCGGGTCACGCCCACGTCTGCGATGGGAGAGGGAAACGGAATGGCCTTCACGCGAACGGTGCGAGTGCTGGGCGCCACGGCACTGACGGGCGCGCTGATCCTGGCGGCGGCCCCTGCCGCTTCCGCCGACCAGACCAGAAGCGCCCAGTGGGCACTGGACACCCTGCAGGCAGAATCCGCATGGCACTACTCCAAAGGCGAAGGTGTCACAGTCGCGGTCATCGATGACGGCGTCAATGCCGAGCACCAGGACCTGAAGGGGAATGTGCTCGAGGGTAAGGACTTTTGGGACGGCGACGACGATCCGTCTCCTGCGTCTGGAGACGACCACGGTACGGCCATGGCGTCGCTGATTGCTGCACACGGGCACGGAGCGGGCGCCGCTGACGGAGTCATTGGACTTGCCCCAGAAGCTAAGATCCTTCCCATCCGATGGGACATGAATGGCGAAGCCGGTTTCTCGGATGAAATTCGCTTTGCAGTGGACCATGGTGCTTCCATCATCAATATCTCCGTCTCAAATCATTTGGATCTCCCCGAAGATCGCGAGGCAGTGGCCTACGCACTAGGCCACGATGTCCTGATAACGGTGGCAGCCGGAAATGAAGGCGTGAACAGGATCGATTTTCCGGCAAAGTATCCGGGTGTTCTAACGGTCGGGGGCGTCGATAACACCGGCGTCGTCTGGTCCAATTCCAACTCCGGGCCAGAAGTTCTACTCACCGCTCCCGCTACACGTATCGTGAGTGCGAGTTCTCCTGGTAACAGGTTGCGCATGGGGACCGGCACGTCGGACTCAACGGCACTGGTGTCCGGAGCTGCCGCCTTGCTCCGATCGAAGTTCCCTGACCTCACCGCAGGTCAGATCGCCAACCGCCTCACCAAGACGGCCGTGCTGCCAGCTTCCGCCAAGGGGCTTTCCCTCCCCGACGAGAAGTACGGCTACGGTGAAATCCGCCCGCTCGCCGCCCTGACGGAAGACATCCCTGCGGGCTCGAAGTACGGCCCCCTCAAGGCTCCGACGTCGGCGTCTGCGAATGCGAGCCCCTCCGCCGCTCCGAGCGCTGGTAGCAAGTCCGACGCCGACTACGCAGCAGAGGCCGAACAGGCAGACCAGAAGCAGATGCTGTTTCTCGTCATCGCCGGCGTCGTGGCCCTGACTGTGCTCGCCCTCGTCGTGTTCCTGATGGTCAAGCGTTCCCGGCGCAACAAGAACAACAACAACGGCGGCCCCGGCGGCCCGGCAGGCTACCCGCAGTACGGCCAGCAGCCCGTCCCGCCGCAGCAGTACCCGTACCAGCAGCAGCCTGTCCCGCCGCAGCAGAATCCGTACCAGCAGCCGCCCACCCCGCCCCACGGCCAGTGGCCGCCGCAGCAGTAACTGCCAGGTGCTGGCTCGTCAGCCCCTGCTCTCCGTACTCAGAGGAGTGTGAGAGCAGGGGCGAGTTGATACATGAGGCCCGGACGTTCGACGGCAGCTGAACTCCCGATGGGCTCAGCGGTCAGTCGCGAGGAGCCTGGGACGTCCCGCAATACGGGGCACTTGGTGTATCGACAGGCGGCGCGCTCACCGCTCGCCCCGGGGCCGACGGGACGGCGGGATTGCGGTGAGGGCGTCCGGCTGTGGCGGGCAGTGCGGAGCGCATGCCCGGCACGCGTACACGACGAAGCCAGGCCCGGAGTTCTGGTGCACCACGGCCACCACGACCGGGGTCTCGGTGGTCACATGACAGCGGACACACATCCGTACTGGCTTACGGGCTCCCGCTTGTGGTGTCTTCGGTGCCACCAGATCCTGTTCCGGGGATGATCCCTCGTCGGCCCGCTCGTTTCGCGTTCCCATCACGCAGCCCCTACCGCACCGATGACGTGACGGTCGAGGTCGATGCCGAAGTCGGCCGCGAGGACCAGGGCCACCCGACGCCGCGCCTGCCGCGCCCGCTCATGCTCCCGTACCTGACAAGCCCACTCCGCCGCGAGCACATACGGGCGAACAGAGGCCGCCGTCCGGCCGTCCAGCGGAGTGGACAGTCCGTACGGCGAGCGGTGGGCGGGCAGCTGCACCGCGAGGCGGCCAGGCATCGCCGGATCGACGGCGGAAACCGGCACGACCGGGCGCGCACCCGCCCTCCGCGTGCCGGTACCGGGCGCGCATGTGTCCAGGATCCAGCGCAGCAGCGCATGGATAATGCTCACTGTCATCAGCTCCTCAGAGGCTGGTGGCCGTGCCCCCGGACGGCGCCCACCGTCGCGGGGGTCTTCTGTCGGTACCGACTGTACGACAACTTGGTACGTCTTGGTACGTCTTCTCACGTGATAAGTCGGCCTATGATGTCCTGAGGTGGCCTTTTACGCTCCAGGGCATGATAGAGATCGAGCGGGAGAGCATCACCCCGATGTACATGCAGCTCGCGTCAGCCCTGCGTGAGCGCATCCGACGCGGGGAGATCCCGGTCGGTCGGCGCATTCCCTCTCACCATGAACTGGAACAGGAAACCGGTGGAGTGGTCAGCCGCCGAACCATCAAGTCCGCCATCGATGCGCTGCAGGCCGAGGGAATCGTTCAAGGGGTGCAGGGCAAGGGCGTGTTCGTCATCGCGGTCCCCGTCGACGTTCCCGAAGACGATTCGTCCGGCGACTGACGGCCACACCCCTCAACGGACTCAAGCGCACCGCAAGAGGGGCCCGGCTCCACAACCGGCAGGTGGTCCTGGCTCATCCACACGCCGAGGCCGAGCACATCGAGGCGAGGAGCCGAGCGGGACAATTGCAGCCCAGCGCATGTGTGTCCGCGGAGGCGATCTCGCGCCAGAACCAGTCCGCCCGCCACGCTTCAGGCTCAGTCGGCGCGGAATGTCGAGTGGGAGGGAAACTTGGCGTCCGTGCAACCGCGACGCTCGACGACGTCGGTGACGTACGCGTGGAACATCTTCTCCAGCGCGGGTGGCATCAGTTTGTTGTAGCCGTAGGCGACGGACATCGTGTGGACCTGTGGTTTGCCGTCACAGACCGAGGAAGCCCACCAGGCCGCTTTGTCACTGCGGCCAGCCTTGCCCTGCTCGGCGACGAACGGGAGACCGTCGTAGTCGGTGGGCAGGTTGACGTTCTTCGCAGCCTCGCCGGAGTAGGTGTGGTACGCGACCCACCACTCTCCCGGGCGCGATGGCTGCTCGACGCTGTCGACGTCCTTGCCATGGTCAACTTGGGACTGCCAGACGTCGCTCGCACGGGCCTTGCTGAACACGAGAGCGCATTCCTCGTCCCACACCTTGTCGTCCGTGCGACTCTCCAGCACCTGGTCCGGAAGGTCTTCCTGGTGCGTGAAGCCGCTCTCGCGATACCACCCGCAGGTGCCGTCAGCACGAGTCGCCGCGGTTGGGCCCTCTTTCAGAGCGGGGATGTTCCGCGGAGGTTCGGGTAGCCGGTCGTCGCAGCCCAAATGTTCCGCGAAGTTGTTGGCGGTGATTACGGCCGTTTCGGCAAGGACGTTCCGGTCGTGCGAGGTCATCTGACCGTTCTCGGTGAACGCCGGGCCGGGATCCATCAGCGAGGCCCGCGCCCACAGGGCCTTGACCGGCTCGCCATACGACGTCACTGCTGTGCAGGGGAGTTGCACGGTGACGCTGGAGGCAGTGACCATGCCGGCCATTCCTCCGCCGAGCGGTTCGACGGGGTACGTGTGGTGGGAGTACGGGGTGATGAGGAACTCCACAGGCTCTTCGGGCACGTAGGGGTCGGGCGAGGGCAGGACACCCACCGCGCCCGTGAAGAACCAGCGTTCGCCGCTGGACGACCCCTGATTCTCCCCGGCCTCCGTACTGAAGATCTCGCAGTCCTGCGGCAGTCCGGCATCGAGTTCGATCGTGCCTTCGTCGGCCACCCGGTGCGAGATGGTGCCGCCCGCCGGTGAGAGTGCGAGTACGCGCCCCGCCGGAACGAGTCCCGCGCAGGCCTCGTTGATCTGGTGCCGGGCATTCAGGTTCTGCCACAGGACAGTGCCACTCACCCCGATCCCTGCTACGGCGACCACGCACAGCAGCACGTTGACCGACTTGCGTACACGGTCCGGGATCCTCGCCGCTCTCCCTTCGGCGTTCACCGGGCAGTTCTGGACAACGTCACTCATTTCCGTCGCGGCCTAGATTCTCGGCGCCTTCGCACTTCAAGGCATCCTGGGCGACGTAGCGAGCCGCTGAAACCGTCAGATCCTGGAAGGGCTTGCGCCAAGCGCTTTGCACGTCATTCGGATGGTGCAAGTAATATGCCTCGATTCTGACGAGAGACTTGGGGTCCTCCTCGGATGGGCAGGACACGAAGAGCACGCCGCCAGTGTCACTCACGTACCCCTTCGCCCTGCCTACCGACAAAGGGGACCTGCCAGCCGCGGTCGCCATCTTCTCAATGGTCGCCTCGCTGAACTCGCTGCCGAGGCGCACTCCATAATTGATTTCGATGGTCATCCCCCCTCCGCGCAGGAAGCATGATCCTGTGGTATCAGCGCTTGCGCTGCCGAAGCTCCGATACTTCTCCTTGAACTCGGATCCGCTTTTGGGGAGTATGGAAGAAACCGGACTCCCTGAAACCGAACCTCCGCAAACTTTCGCCGGCACCGAGACAGCCGGTTCCCCGGATGACTGCCATACCCACCACCCGACGCCAGCCGCTGCGACCAGGCCGAGTGCAACGACTGCTGACCAAGCCCCTCGGTGACCTGAACGGCGAGAAAACTGGGCGCTGCTGGAACTGCTCACGCGGCACACCTCGATCAGCTGTCGATACCGTCAGCGCGGCTGCGGCCATCGCTGTAACTCTTGTTGGCCTGGTCGTACACGGCGTCCGCGAGTCGGCTTGTCTCATCTGAACCGAGGCCCGCTTCTTGAGCTGCTGTCAGGGCCGCCGCCTTCGCCGCTTGGGCGCCGGTTTCTCTCTGCAGCTCCAGCTGGCGCATTTCCTTGTCGCTCAATTCATCTCCCGAATCGCGCGTGAAGTGCTCTACGGTCGCTTCGCGGATGTCCTCCGTGACCCAACCGATGGCATCTCCGGCGACGGGGAACTTGCTCGCCCCCACGTCGATCATTCGTCCGACCCATTTGTCGGCGGTAGCGAGACTCTTGTTGAAATCCTCGTCCTTGGCGATTCCTTCGACGTAGACGGCCTGCGAGCGGGACTCTTCCATGATCCCGCTGAGCAGTGCGCCCGGGGCCACCATCGTTTCGACGGCCCTCGTCCTGGTATCGCCACTGGAATGGTCGGCCAGGGTGTCTCTGATGAGCTGGGTGGTGACTGTCTGTTGGGCGTTGCTGATGGCACCGTAGGCGTCGGGGTCCTTGCCGACTGCTCCCAGGAAGACTGACAGGTCGCCGTTGTTGAGGTCCTTCAGTCCGGCGTCCACGCCGTTGGTCGGAACGTTGGAGCTGTCGCCGGCCAGCGCCTTCTGCACGTCGTACATGTACTCGGCCGTCATGTTCCCCAGGCTGTCGGCCAGCGGCGCCAGTGGTCCGTTGTCCTTCTCGCTGATCAGGGACGGGTCACTGCCGAACTTGTCGACCACCTGGTGCATGAGCGTGGCCTGTTCCGCCGAGTGTCCCGTCACAGGTTCCCCGTGCTCGTCGTACAGCTGGCCGGAGACCGCGGATTCGAGGGCGTGGCCCAAGGAGTCGGGGAAGTCGTTCATGGACTTCTGCGCGGCGTCGGGGTCGTGGCCGGTGATGTCGGGGAAGGAGTCGTAGTCCTTGCTCGTGAGGTAGTCCAGGTAATTGGTGGCACCGTCGATCTCGGACAGCTCGCCCTTGTGGGTGCCGTTCTCGGCGTAGGCCTCCATGGGCGGCGAGAAGTAGTCGACGGCGGCCTGCGGGCTGTGCCCCAGTGCCTCCAGGACGCTGTTCATCGGGTCGTAGCCGGCGCCGTTCTTGCCCGAGGGGTTGAAGCCGTACATGGAGTCGCCGAAGTCGGCCTTGGTGTTCGCGAAGAACATCGGGTTGTCGGCGTGGAGTTGGGTGACGTGTTCCGCGATGGGGGTGAGGAAGCTCGAGTCGTAGGTGCCGTAGCGAAGGATGCCGCCGAGGAGCTGGTAGCCGTAGGGGCCCTCGCTCATGCTGTCGGGGTACAGCTTGACGTGCTGCGTGCCGAGCTTGCGGAACTCCGCGGCCCACTGCGCGGACAGGTGTGGCTTCTTGTCCGGGTCGGTCGCGGTGGCCAGGGTGTTGCCCATGTTGCGCTGCATCTCCCTTAGCAGCTCCTTGCGTTCGTCGCTCGCGTCGGAGGTCTGCAGGGCGAGTTGGCCGTAGAGCTGGAGGCTGCCCTTCTGGCCGAGCTGCTGGTAGAAGTCGGTGGAGAACTCCGCGTCTCCCCGGTTGGCCTTCAACAGGTGGTTCAGCTCGGTCAGTTCGGTGTCGGTGAGCTCGGCGCCCTTCTTCATCAGCTCGGCCGCGTGGGTGGCGTCGGCGGCGTCGAGGGACGTGACGACCTTGGAGTTGAAGTCGTCCGAACGGCCGCCCAGATCGCGGCGCAGCGCCCAGCAGGCGCTCTCGTCGGCGTCGGCGGCCTGCTGGAGGACCGCTTCGATACGGCTGACCAGGGCGTCGCAGGCCTGCTGCTGCTCGCGGATGAGGGCCTGGCCGTCGGGGTCGTGGCGGGCGGCGCCGTGGGAGAGGTCGTTGCGCGGGGTGACCACACCGGTGGCATCGACGTGGAGGTCCTGCTTCTTGGCCTCGACGTCGGCCAGCACGTGGAGGTCGCTCTTCGCCTTCTGCAGCGCGCTGTGCAGGGTGGTGAGGACACCGGCGATGCCCTCCGCCTCCTTCTGGGCGTCCTCGAACTCCTGGTGGGTGGCGCGTACGTCGCTCTCCGCCTTGGCCGCCGTCAGCACCGGCTGCCTCCAGCCCGCCTGCTTGAACGGCCGGGCGACCTCGTCACCGAACGCGGTGTGCAGGCCCTGGAACTTCGTGGCCGTCTCCTGCCAACGGTCCGCTGCCGCTTTGAGGTTGCTGAGGCTGAGGTGGTAGAGCTGCTCGTAGGTCGGCATGGCTGTGGTGAATCCCCCGTGTCGATTCAGGCGGTGCGGTGGGTGGCTGAGCCGGATTACCCGAAGGGCGACGACTCGCCGGACACGGAGCGCATGGTTTGCGTGTTGGCCGCCTCGGTGCTCTGGAACAGCAGGCCCGAGCCGCCGCACTGCCGGGAGAGGCTGTCGCATTTTCCGGCCAGCGACGAGACCTGACTCGACCATGTCTCCGCCAGCCCGCCGAGCGCCTCGCCCAGCCCGCCGTCCCAGCTGCCGCCGCCGAAGTCCCGGGACGCCGACCGGGTTTCGTCCACCGGGTACGCGCCGGTGGTACGTGTCCGGCCCGCCATTTCGCTCGAGCCGCTGCCTGCACGGTTCAACGCCGCCGGATCGTCGATGTCCGTTCCGCCCGACATACCCCACTCCCCATGTGTCCATGTCCGCCCCGCGAAGCGCGGAATCTGTTGGCGTGCGAGCACGTGAACCAACGATCAGTAAGCAAAAACTATCACCGCGTCACGACGCCGCCCCAGGCGTTCATCGCCTTCCGTGTGGAGTGTCGACCCCGCCGGAAAGCCTCCCTCTCTTGCCGTCCCACCCCCCTCCCCCTAGCCTTCGATCTGACGACCCATCAGATACCGGCTAAGGGGCAGGCAATGGCCGTCACCACCGAGAGCGGGACCGGACCCGGACCGGGCACCAGGGACATCCCCAAAGTCATCAGCGTGGACGATCACGTGATCGAACCCGCGCACCTCTTCGAGACCTGGCTCCCGGCGAAGTACCGGGACAGGGGGCCGAAACCGCTCACCGCCGGTATCGGGGACCTCGCGTACGTCGGCGGGAAGTACCGGTTCACCACCGATCCGGAAGGGCAGCTCACGGACTGGTGGGAGTACGAGGGCGAGCTCTTCCCGTACAAGCGGATCATCGCGGCCGTCGGGTTCTCGCGGGACGAGATGACCCTCGACGGGATCACCCGCGAGCAGATGCGGCGGGGCTGCTGGGATCCCAAGGCGCGGCTGGAGGACATGGACATCAACCATGTCGAGGCCTCCCTGTGCTTCCCTACCTTCCCCCGTTTCTGCGGGCAGACCTTCGCCGAGGCCAAGGACAAGGAGGTCGGGCTCGCCTGTGTGCGGGCCTACAACGACTGGATGGTCGAGGAGTGGTGCGGGGACAGCGGCGGCCGGCTGATCCCGCTGTGTCTCATTCCGCTGTGGGACGTCGGGCTGGCCGTCCAGGAGATCCGGCGCAACGCCCAACGGGGCGTCAGGGCCGTCACGTTCAGCGAGATCCCGACCTATCTGGGGCTGCCGTCGATCCACTCCGGCTACTGGGACCCGTTCTTCGCCGCGTGCGAGGAGACCGGGACGGTCGTCAACATGCACATCGGCAGCAGTTCGCAGATGCCGGCCGCCTCGCCGGACGCGCCGCCCGCCGTGCAGGCGTCGCTGAGCTTCAACAACGCCATGGCCTCGATGATGGACTTCCTGTTCTCCGGGGTCCTGGTGAAGTTCCCGCGGCTCAAACTGGCGTACAGCGAGGGCCAGATGGGCTGGATCCCGTACGCCCTGGAACGCGCCGACGACGTCTGGGAGGAGCACCGGGCCTGGGGCGGGGTCAAGGACCTGATCCCGGAACCGCCGTCGACGTACTACTACCGGCAGATCTTCTGCTGCTTCTTCCGCGACCGGCACGGCATCGAGGCCATCGAGACCGTCGGCGTCGACAACGCGACCTTCGAGACCGACTACCCGCACGTCGACTCGACCTGGCCGCACACCAAGAAGGTCGCCGAGGAGCATGTGGCCGGGCTGTCCGCGGAGGTGACCTACAAGCTGCTGCGGGGGAACGCGATCCGGATGCTGGACCTCGATTTCGACAGGTAGTCCGGCGCCCGGCAGCCGTGTCAGTGGCTCCAGTCGAGGGCGGCCAGCGCCCGCGCCCGCGCCTCCGTCACGGCTATTCGGGCCGCCCGCTCCGCCGTGTCCACATGCGCCGCCTGCCCGGTCACCTGGCCCTCCCACTTCCGGTAGAGGAGACCGGGCTCGGCGATGAACCAGCCGCGGCTCACCGCGTCCAGGGCCAGCAGCAGGCCGGTGTCCTCGGAGGCGGGCAGGGCCATCCAGCCGCCGAGGGCGAGCAGCAGCTCACGGCGGACGAAGAGGGTTCCCGGGACGACCAGCGGGAGGGCGTGGGCCTTCCAGTGCGCGAGCAGCGCGCCGGGCGGGAGGAGGCCCTCGTCCGGGTCGCCGGGGAAGCCGACCGTGGAGCCGTCGGGGAGCCGGTCCAGGGCGCGGCAGGTCACCCAGCCGAGCGCGGGATCGGCCTCCAGCACGGCCAGGTCCCGGGCGAGCGCGCCCGGAGTGAGCAGGTCGTCGGCGTCCAGCACCTTCACGTACGGCCCCGTCGCGTGCGCGAGTGCGACGGTCCGGGCGACGCCGGGCCCGCCGGCGCGGCCCTGACGGAAGGTCACACGGGGGTCGTCGGGGACGTACGGGCGTACCTCGTCCGTCTGGCCGTCCTCCTGTATCACCCAGCGCCACTCCCAGCCGCCGGGCAGTTCCTGGGCGCGCACCGAGGCGTAGGCCTCCGGAAGGAAACGGGCGGACGGGGCATGGACGGCCGTGATGATCGTGATGCGCACCGCCTCACCCTAATGCGTGAACCATGCACGGACTGAAGCCCGAACGGTGCACGAAAAAACCCGACCGCTGGCGACGGGGGATGCACCAGCGGTCGGGCTATGGCCAACAGTAACAAGGCCGCAGGAACGACGGGAGCGGACTCCTCCGCTGCGGGGAGAAGTTGTGAGCGGGATCACGTCATACGCCTCAGTCGCACGGAGGATCGTACGAGAGCCGCGGCAGGTACTCCTTCCATGCCTGGCGGGTCAGGACGTTCGAGGTCGTGGCGCAGATGCGGCTGATCGCGTCGTCGACGTCCAGGTCCCACAGCCGGACGGTGTCCGCGCCGCTGGAGACCCCGAGCATGCGGCTGTCGGGGCTGTAGGAGAGGAAGCTGCCGGTCTTGGCGCTGGGGCTCATCGACTGCCCTATCGGGGCGGCCGCGGCCGGGTCGGCCACGTCCCAGAGCCGGACCGTGTTGTCGTTGCCGCCGCTGGCCAGGGTGGAGCCGTCGCTGCTGTACGTCAGCGACACGACCGCCTCGGTGTGCCCGGTGAGCGCGGCGCCCGTCCGTGCGGCGTGCGCGGGGTCGGCCACGTTCCACAGCCGGACCGTGTCGTCGTCGCCGCCACTGGCCAGGGTGTGCCCGTCCGGGCTGAAGACCAGCACGTTGACGGGCCCGGTGTGTCCGGTGAGGGGCTTGCCGAGCGGGGCCGGACGGGCCGGGTCCGTCACCTTCCACAGCCGGATCGTGCCGTCCGCGCTGCCACTGGCCAGGGTCCGGCCGTCCGGGCTGAAGACGAGGGCGTCGATGTACCCCTTGTGTCCGGCGATCGGGCCGTGGGAGGCCGGGTGGGCCGGGTCGGTGACGTCCCACAGCTGGAGGCTGCGGTCGTCGTACGCGGTGGCCAGGGTGCGCCCGTCCGGGCTGAACGCCAGTGCCGCCGGGCCCATGAACCGGGAGCGCAGGACGAGTTCAGGACCGTAGGGCACGGGGTGGGCCGGGTCGCTGACGTTCCACAGGTGGACCCGGCCGGTGGTGAGCACGGCGAGGGTGCGGCCGTCGGGGGAGAACAGCACCTGGGAGTCCGGGGAGCGGGTCTCGGGGGTGAACGGCCGGCCGAGGGCCACGGGCCGGGCCGGGTCCGCCACGTTCCACAGCCGGATACGGCCGTCCCGCCCGGCCGTGGCCAGCACCTTGCCGTCCCGCCGGAACGCCCCGCTGCCGCCCACCACGTCTCCCGTCGGGATCGACCACAGCCGCACCTTGCTGTCGCCGCTGCCGGTGGCGAGCGTCCGGCCGTCGGGGCTGAAGCCCAGCGCGTACATCTCACCGCTGCTCCCGGCGAGGGGCTCGCCGATCTGCGAGGGGTACGCCGGGTCGGTCACGTTCCACAGGCTCGCCGTGCTGTCCGCGCTGGCGGCGGCGAGCATGGTCCCGGCGGAGTTGAAGGCCACGGACCAGATGGGACCGGTGTGACCGGTGAGGGCCGAGCCGATCGCGCTCGGCCGCCCGGGGTCGCTCACGTCCCACAGCCGTACGGTGTCGTCGGCGCTGCCACTGGCCAGGGTCCGGCCGTCCGGGCTGAAGGCGACGGAGTGCACCAGGGCGGTGTGGCCGCTCAGCGGGGTCCCGTACCGCTGCGGACGACGCGGGTCGGTGACGTTCCACAGCCGGACCGTGGTGTCGTCGCCCCCCGCGGCCAGCGTGCGCCCGTCGGGGCTCCACGCCACGGACCGCACGGCGGCCCCGGCACCCGTGAGTTCGGTGGGAGGCCGTTCCCGGTCACGCATGTCCCACAGGCGTACGGTCCTGTCCTCACCGGCGGAGGCCAGGGTGCGCCCGTCCGGGCTGAACGCGATCAGGTAGATCGTGCCACGATGGCCGGTCAGGGGAGCGCCGAGAGGGGTGGGGCGCCGGGGGTCCCTCAGGTCCCAGAGCCGGATCCGCCCGTCGTCGCCGGCACTGGCCAGTGTCCTGCCGTCCGGGCTGAAGACCGCGCTGCTCACCCAGCTCGTGCCGCCGGCGAGGGGTGCGCCCAGCGGCTTGGGGTGACTGCGGTCGGCGACGTCCCACAGCCGTACGGTCCGGTCGTAGCTCGCGGTGGCGAGGAGCTTGCCGTCCGGGCTGAACGAGGTGAGGTAGACGGCTCCGGTGTGGCCGGTGAGCGGGGTGGCCAGGGGCGCGTTGACGATGGAGATCAGCCGGGTGTTGGTGCCCTCGTCGTCGGGCCTGAGGTCGTGCGCGACCAGGTCGATCCGGGCGGACAGCGAGGGGTCCGTGTACTGGACGCGGTCCGCCTCCGCGACGACCTGCTCGAACACGGCGTCGTTGCGCTGCTGCCAGGCCACCACCGCCGAACCCACGGCCACCATCGCGAGGACGACCAGCGCCGACACCGCGCCCCGGGCGATCAGGACGGTACGCCGGCGCAGCCGGACCGAGGCCGCCAGGAACTCCACCGCGCTGCGGGTCAGATAGGTGTCCCCGGCGGACTTCGCCCAGGCGCGCGCCTGTTCCAGCCGTGAGCCCCGGTACAGCAGCGAGGTGTCGCGGTTCGAGCCCTCCCAGAAGCGGCCGTCCTCCTCGATGCGCTGGCGCAGCAGATGGTCGCTGCGGTCCTCGTCGATCCACTCGCGCAGCCGCGGCCACGCCGTCAGCAGCGCCTCGTGGGTGATCTCCACCGTCTCCGCGTCCAGCGTCACCAGCCGGGCGCGCACCAGCGCCTCGAGGGACTCCTCGGTCTTGTCGGGGTCCGTCGACTCGGCGGCCAGCTGGCGCCGGATGCCGCGTCGGCGGGTGGCCTGGGTGTCCTCGCCGAGGCGCACCAGGCGCAGCAGGAGCAGCCGGGCCGCCGTGCGCGCCGCCGGGTCCAGCCCCGACCAGGCCCGCTCGGCGGTCGCCGCCACCGCGCCCTGGATACCCCCGGCCGCGCGGTAGCCGGCCACGGTCAACCGGCCCGCCTTGCGCCGCTGCCAGGTCGCGAGCAGGGCGTGCGAGAGCAGCGGCAGTACGCCCGCGTCGTGCTCCCCCCTGGTCCGGAAGGCAGGGGAGGCGCCCCCACCGCGCGGACCGTCGGCGCCGACCTCGCGCAGGATCAGCTCCGCGAGGCCCGGCTCCAGCTCCAGGCCCACGGCCCGGGCCGGGCCGGTCACGGCCTCGCGCAGTTCCCCTACGGTGAGCGGCCCGAGCACCATGTGCCGGTGCTGGAGCGCGTCGGCCAGCTCGGGATGGTCCAGGCAGCGCTCGTAGAAGTCGGCGCGGATGCCGAGGAGGACCAGGGCGGGCGCGGGCTTCCCCGGGTCGGCCGGTGTGCACGCGGCGTGCAGCAGCCGGACGAAGGTACGCCGGACCGTCTCGTCCGCGCAGAGCGTGAACGCCTCCTCGAACTGGTCGACGATCACGACGGGCCGGGCGGCGGCCGCCTCGCGCTGAGCCCACGAGGAGACCGCTTCCCGGACGGCGTCCGCGAATTCGGGGGGATGGTCGATGTCCGGCCCCTCGGCCCGCGCGGCGGAGACGACGGGCTCCAGCTCGGGTATCCGGGCGGTCAGTTCCGTGAGCGGATCGGCGCCCGGCACGAGCTGGAGGATCGTACGGCCGCCCGCCCCGCCGTCACCGTCGAGCGCGCCCTCCTTGAGGGCGGTCACCAGACCGGCGTTGAGCAACGAGGACTTGCCCGCGCCCGAGGCCCCCACGAGCATCACGAGGCCGCCGGTGCCGGTCGCGGAGGCGAGCAGCCCGAGGAGGGTCTCCGTGCTCCGTTCCCGGCCGAAGAACCATCGGGCGTCCTCCTGCCGGTAGGAGGCCAGACCCCGGTACGGGCAGACCCCGGCGGGGGCCTCCGGCTGGGGGCCTTCGTCCTCGTCCGGCGCCAGCGCGCGCTCCCACAGCCGCTGCCACTGGGCCAGGTCGTACAGACCGGCCGAGACGGGGGTGGGACTGATCCGCCGGGCTTCGGGAATGAGGATGTGCAGCACGGCCGCGAGAGCGGTGAACTGAGCGGGCACGTTCCGGGCCCGCCGCCAGTCGCTGATCCGCTGCGCGGACACCCGGACGGGCCGACCGCGCTCGTCCACACGCTGGAGTCGGCCGACTCCCTCGGAGACCCGCTTGAGGGGCGGGTTCCCTGCCTCTCTGTACAACAGTGCGAGACGCTCCGCGAAGGCCGTGCGTGCTCCTGAGTCGGAGCTCAAGGTCTTCCACCCCTTACTTCCCTCGCGGCTGAATCCGGACCGGAAAAGTCACTTTATACGGCTGACCTGCGGTGACGCACTGCCCTCAGTACCGGAATCTCCTCGTACGGGCCACCTGGCTGGCAGGATCATGACCCACGGCGCAGCCAACGGCGGCGCCAGGACAGGCCACCAGCCCGGCGCCCCGTATGCCAACCAGCGCGCCGTACGTTCTCGGCCACACTGCCCACGGTCACCCACTTCCTCCGGTACCGGTCCCCACGAGGGGAGGGACCGGTACCGGACGAAGCGGGACATCGCTGATGCCGCCTCTACACTTGGTCCGGGGGTTCGAAGTGATCTTCGAGTGATCTTCAAGCGATTCGACGTGATCGGTTCGGTTGCCCCGGGAGGACGGGCGGGAGGACGGGAGATGGCGGTGGCGAAGGTCGTCGGCGGTTTCCAGGACCCGTCGGCGGAGGTGCTCGCCGAGGCGGCCGCCGTGTTCGGACTCCTCGCCTCCTCCGCCCGGCTCCACATCATGTGGGCCCTGTCCCAGGGGGAGAGCGACGTCACCCACCTCGCCGACCGGGTCGGCGGGGCGCTGCCCGCGGTCAGCCAGCACCTGGCGAAACTGAAACTCGCCGGGCTGGTCCGTTCCCGCCGCGAGGGCCGCCGGCAGATCTACTACGTCGACGACGCCGACATCGTCACCGTCGTCCGCGTCATGGTCGGCCAGCTCACCGCCCGGGACACCTCGTCCGTCCCCGCGGGCCGACTGCGCGAGGCCGGTGTCTGAGGAGGCGGGGGCGCGGGGGGCGCCGCCCGGGGTGTCGGACGGGGCGGGGGGTGGGGGTGCGGTTTCGGGTGGGGTGGGTTCGGTGCCGGGTGCCGGGGGTGGGCTCCTGCGCGCTCTGCCTTCCGCGGCTGGTGCGAACGCGAACGCGGACGCGGACGTGGGCCGAGCCGAGGTCGACCCCGGTGCCCCTTTCGGCCCCCGCACTCCTTCCGGCCCCCGCACTCCTTCCGGCCCCCGCCCGGACACGCCCGCCGCGAGCCTCCCCGAACCCGCCGCGAGCCTCCTCGAAGTCCTCCGTCGGCTGGACAGCAGCCCGCGCGGGCTGAGCGAGGCGCAGGCGGGGGAGCGGTTGGCGCGGTGTGGGGAGAACACGGTTCCGGATGCCCGGTACCCCTCCTGGCCGCGCCTGTTCGCCCGGAGTCTGCGTGATCCGTTCACCGCGGTGCTGCTCTGTCTGGGACTGGTGTCGGCCGCCGTCCTCGCCTGGGGCACCGCCTCGGTGATCCTCCTGCTGGTCGTCGTGAGCTGCCTCCTGCGGGCATCCGGCGAACACCGCGCCGGCCGTTCCACGGCGGCCCTGCGCCGCCTGGTCGCGACCACCGTCACCGTCCAGCGCCGGTCCGGCGAGGACACGCCCCCGGTCACCCGTGAGATCCCGGTCGAGGAACTCGTCCCCGGCGACGTCGTACGGCTCGGCCCCGGCGACCTGATCCCCGCGGACGTACGCCTGCTGCGGGCGACCGGACTCACCGTCCACCAGGCCGCGCTCACCGGAGAATCCGCGCCGGTGGAGAAGTCGACGGCCGGGGCCCCGGGCGAGGGCGGCGGACTCCAGGACCCCCGGCTCTGCTTCCAGGGAAGCAACGTCGCCTCGGGCAGCGCCACCGCCGTGGTCACCGCGACCGGCGGCGACACCCGTTTCGCCGCCGCCCACCGCGGCACCGGAAAACCCCCGGCGACCACCTTCGAACGTTCCGTGCGGGGCGTCTCCTGGATCCTGATCCGCTTCGCCCTGCTGACCCCGCCCCTGGTGCTCATGGCCAACGCCGCCCTGCGCGGCCGCGGTCTGGAGACCCTCCCCTTCGCCGTCGCGGTGGCGGTCGGGCTGACCCCCGAGATGCTGCCGGTCCTCATCACCACCTGCCTGGCCCGCGGCGCGGCCCTCCTCGCCCGTACCCACGGCGTCATCGTGCGACGGCTGCCCGCCCTGCACGACATCGGCGCCATGGACGTCCTGTGCGTGGACAAGACCGGCACCCTCACCCAGGACCGCCCGGTCGTCCACCGCGCACTTGACGCCGAGGGCCGCGACGACCCCGACGTACTGCGCTGGGCGGCCGCCGCCGCCTGGTGGTCGCTCCAGCTCGCCGACCTCCCGGCCCCGGACGCCCTGGACGAGGCCCTGCTCACCGCCGCCGACGAGGACGCCCTCACGGCGTACGAAGGGCTCACGGCCCTCCCCTTCGACCCGGCCCGCCGCCTGGCCACCGTGGTCGTCCGCACCCCCGGCCGGCTGGGCACCCAGACCCTGATCACCAAGGGCGCCGCCGAGGCCGTACTCGAACGCTGCTCGCTCTCCGACGACGAGCGCTCCCGGCTGCTCGAGCTGGCCGAGGCGCAGGCCGCGGACGGACTGCGGGTCCTAGCGGTCGCCACCGCCGAACGCCCCGCCGGAACCCGCACCACCGGCCCTCGCCCCGACGAACGCGGCCTCACCTTCCGCGGCCTGGTCACCCTGAGGGACGAGCTCGCCCCCACCGCCGCCGAGGCCCTCGACCGGCTCGCCGGACGGGGCGTCACCGTCAAGGTCCTCACCGGCGACCACCCGGGCACCGCGGCCCGGGCCTGCCGTGACCTGGGGATCCCGGTGGCCGGCGTCCTCACCGCCGACCGCCTCGACACCCTCACCGACCCCGAACTCACCGAACTGGCCCGCCGTACGACCGTCTTCGCCCGCTGCACCCCCGAGCACAAGACCCGTATCACCCGGGCCCTGCAGGCCGGCGGCCACACGGTGGGCTTCCTCGGCGACGGCGTCAACGACCTGGCCGCCCTCCGCACCGCCGACGTGGGCATCGCCCCACGCGACGCGGCCGGAGTGACCAGGGAGAACGCGGACCTCGTTCTCGTCGGCAAGGACCTCACCGCGATCGACCACGCGGTCGCCGCCGGCCGTCACGCGGGCGGCAACATCGCCACGTACCTGCGCATCACGCTCTCCTCCAACCTCGGCAACGTGATCGCGATGCTCTCCGCGGGCCTCCTCCTGCCCTTCCTGCCGATGCTCCCGGCCCAGGTCCTCGTCCAGAACCTGTGCTTCGACGCGGCCCAGCTCGCCTTCGCCTACGACCGTCCCGCCCCGTCCGCACTGCGCCGGCCGACCGTCCTGGACCCCCGGGCGCTGCTCCGGTTCATCGTCGGGTTCGGCGCCCTGAACGCCGTGGCGGACCTGGCGACCTTCGGTGTCCTGGCCTTCGCCCTGCGGGGCCCCGGCGACGACGAGGCGCTGTTCCACTCGGGCTGGTTCACGGAGAACCTGCTGACGCAGGCCGTGGTGATGGTGCTGCTGTCGCTGGGGTCGCTGGGACCTCCAGGCTCTCCGGGTTCGCTCGGCAGGGGTGGTCGGCGGCCGGGCCCGGTGATCTGGTCGGCCGCCGCACTGGCCGCGACCGGTCTGCTCCTGCCCGCCTCCCCGCCGGGCGCGGCCCTCGGTCTGAGCGCCCTGCCCGGCGTGTACTACGGACTGCTCGCGGCCGTCCTGGCCCTGTACGCCGTAGGACTGCTCGCGGCCAGGGCACGGCACGAGCGCCACGAGCGGAACCGCTCAGGTACGCGACCCCGCAACTGACCGGGTCAGGGGCAGGCGATGTCGAAGCCGTACCGCAGGGGTTCGTCCGTCACCCCGTGATCCAGGCGGTAGACGTAGACGCCCTCCACCCGCACCCCGGACGGCGCACCCTCCGCCCGGCAGGGATACGACACCTGTACGACCCGGGGCCGGTCCGCGACCTTGACCCGCATCCCGTCGGCCGGCCCGCCGTCGAGGACGGCGACTTCCCACCCGGTCACGTCGGCCGTCTCCACTGTCTCCGCTGCGTCCACGGCGACAGTTTAGAGCTTGCGCAATCGTCCCGGGGTCTCGTCTTCCGGGAGCTCCTCTTCCGGGGTCTTCTGGTCCCGGCCGGTGCTCACCGGAGGTCGTCACCCAGCGTTCTCCAGTTCCGGGCGCCGGGTGGGCGGAGTGTCGGCGGGCACGTGCCTCACGGTCACGTCCTCGGTCGCGGCCACCCCGCCCCCGCGCCGGGTCATCCCGACCCCCACCAGGACCACGGCCATGCCCAGGACGACCCGGACGCTGAGGTGCTCGCCCAGGACGACCGCGCCGAGGAGGACGGAGACCACGGGCAGCAGATAGCCGACGACGGCGGCGTTGGTGGCGCCCTCGTCGTTGATGATCCGGTAGGTGAGGTGGAAGGTGATCGCGGTGCAGAAGACGCTGAGGACCAGGGCCGCGACCACGACCGCCGGGCCGGGATCGATCGACTCCAGGCCGCCGACGGGCATCGCGACGGCGGTCAGCCCGCTCGCGGCGACGAGCTGCGCGGCGGAGAGCGAGACGGTGGGGGTGCCCCTGCGCACCAGGGTGCGGCCCATGTAGGTGAACGCGACGGCGTAGCTGGCGGCCCCGCCGAGGATGGCGAGGGCTCCCCAGCCGGTGGCCCCTGCCGACCGCCACGGGGCGAGGACGAGAATCGTGCCGGCGAAGCCGAGCAGCAGCCCCGCCAGCCGGACCGGGCGCAGTCCGCGTTCCGAGCCGAGGGCCAGACCGAGGGCGATCGACCACAGCGGGGTCGTGGCGTTCAGGGCCCCGGCGAGACCGGAGTCGACCGTCTGCTGGCCCAGGCTGAACAGGGCGAAGGGCAGCGCGTTGCAGAAGAAGGCGGCGACGACGATGTGACGCCAGACGGTGCGGCCACGGGGCAGGCGCCGCCCCGACGCGTAGCAGGCGACGGTGAGGACGAGCGCGCCGAGGAGACAGCGGACGAACGTCACCTGGAGCGGCGAGAGCCCGCGCAGCGCCAGTTCGATCCAGAGGAAGGTCGAGCCCCACAGCAGAGCGAGCACGCCCACCCGCACTCCGCCCCGCAGATTCCGCATCCGGCTGTTCACCCTGCATCCCTCCACCTGTCCTGGTGGTTCGACGATGCCCCACCGGAACTGTGAGAACAAGCAAACAATCGAACCGGATCCATTAAGCTGCGCTACATGCTTGATGTGAGGCGCCTCCAGGTGTTGCGAGCGGTGGTCACCAGCGGCACGGTCACCGCGGCCGCGGCCCACCTCGGCTATACGCCGTCCGCCGTCAGCCAGCAGGTGGCGGCGCTGGAGAAACAGGCGGGCACCGCCCTGCTCGAACGCGTCGGACGCGGGGTACGGCCCACCCCCGCAGGTCTGCTGCTCACCGAGCACGCGGCCCTGATCAGCTCGGCCCTCGCCCAGGCGGAGACCGCCCTCGCCGACCTCCGCGCCGGACGCATCGGCACACTGTCGGTCCGTTACTTCGCCACGGCGGGCTCCACCCTGGTGGCCCCGGCCCTGGCCCGCCTGCGCGCGGAACACCCCGGCGTACGGGTCGACCTCCAGCTCGGCGACCCGGAGGACCCGTTCCAGGACGTGGTCCGCGGCCGGGCCGACCTGGCCGTCTTCGTCGGAGCGCGGGACCGGGCCGGGGACGGCTTCCGCCTCGTCCCCCTCCTCGACGACCCCTACGCGGCCGTTCTGCCGCTGGGCCACCCCCTCGCGGACAGGGAGGTCATCGACCTGCACGAACTGTCCACCGAGCAGTGGGTGGGCAGCGAACCGCCGGGCCCCTGTCTGGAACCGGTCCTCGACTCCTGCGCGGCGGCGGGCTTCACCCCCGACTTCGTCCTCCACAGCGAGGACTACGCCACCGCCCAGGGCTTCGTCGCGGCCGGCCTGGGCGTCGGCCTCATGCCGAGCCTGGGCCTGCGCACCCGCCACCCCGGCGTCGCCGTACGACCGGTCCGCAACCCCGAACCGATCCGAACCATCTCAGCGGCAGCCCGCGAAACAGCCCTGGACCAGCCGGCCCTCCAAACCCTGCTGACGGCACTGCGCGAGGCGGCCGCCACCACGGAACCAGCCGAAGGGCCTGTCACAGCTCTGTAGTTCAGGAACGGAGGCTCTTGCGGCGGGCGCGGAATGTGTACGTGGTGCCGTCCGCGTTCGTGTGGTAGCCCCAGCCGCCGGTGACCGCCAGCTCCCAACCGTGCTGCTCTCGCATCTGCTCAGCGAAGGTGCGGCGGTCCTTGACGGAACATCCGCAGGCGAGGCGTAGATCAATGGTCACGTACTGGCTGCGGGGATTCTCCTCACGGTCCGCCAGGCTCCAACGGACGTCGTGGACGTGGTCGGCGAGACCGGTTCGCTCCTCGTCGTGGACGATGCCGTGGGCCCGTGCGAACTCGTCCAGGTCGTCGATGGCGAAGAGGTCGCTTCGCCATTGTCCGGGCCAGACGGCGAAGAGCCGGGACGCTCCGGCGACCGCCCGTCGATGGGCATCGGGCCCCGCGCCCTGGGTGACCCGGCCGTCCTCGTGGCCTTCGATGTAACACGTGGTGTCCAACGTGTACGGGAAGTCCCTCCCGGCGGCGGCAGCGCTTCTCGGTTCCATGGCCCCCCGTCCCACGGTGATCGTGAGGCCACGCTACGGCAGGGCGCGGGGCGGCGCCGAAGCCTTCCTGAGTCTGTCCGTCGCGGCCAGGATCCGGGACTCGCCCTGCTCCTGGGTTTCAAGCAGTAATCCCCGCTCTGAACGAGCAGAAATGGTTCGTCAGCAAGCTGACCAACCCTCATGCAAGAGCGAGATCAGCGGCCTTGCGGGCAAGATGTTGATCTTGCTAACCTCGCGTCGATCTTGTAAGTGAATCGACGCATCGTCAATTCTCGCCCTTCCGATGATTGAGGTCGCGCGGATGCAGCTGCGCATCGAACTTCGCCCGACGACCGGCGCCTCGGGGGGCCGTGCCCTCGGGCCAGCGGAAACGGTCGTGGCTCTGGCAGCCCTGGTCCACCGCTTCTCGGGACACGATCTCAGCGTGCAGGGCCACCGGTCGGAGGATCTGCTCTTCCCCGCGCCGTTGCTTGTCGACGCCGACCTCATGGCCTGCTCACTGGCGGAGAGCCTCACGCGAGCCGAGCTCCGCCCCCTCGAAGACAGGGCACCCGACGTCACCGTCACGGTCGACGCGGTGCCGGGCAACGGATCCGTGGCAGTCGTCGAACTGGCTGAATACCTGGCGGTCGATGGTCTGGGCAACTCGGTCGCGAGGGCGGTCCAACACTTTGCCGAGGAGATCGCACGGCTGCCCCACCTTCCTCTGAGCGAAATCAGCACAGTCGCTCCCCATGAGGAGAAACGGTTGCTGGCGCTGTCGGGTGATCAGTGGGACGACACCGCATCGCTTCCTCTCGTGCATCAACTGGTGGAGTATCAGGCCCTGTTGAGGCCCGATTCCAGCGCCGTGAGCGACGGCACGCGAGAACTCACCTATGCGGAGCTTCATTCCGCTGCCGTCCGCGCCTCACAGCGCCTTCGCGCCGCAGGAATCAGGTCCGGATCGCTGGTCGGTCTGATGACCGAGCGAAGCCTCGATGCGATCGTCGCGTTGCTCGCCGTGGCGATGGCGGGGGCGGCCTCTGTGCCGCTCGATCCTTCCTACCCGGCAGCACGTTTGCACATCATGCTGGACGATCCCCGGATCGCTGCCGTGGTCTACAGCGGCGAACCGGTTGTTTCCGCTCCAGCAGGCACTGCCATGCTGCCGCTGGCAGAGCTCACCGACCAGGCCGATCCCGGATCCGCCCCTCGGGACGCCGAACCCGGGCACGTCGAAGCTCCCGAAGACGCGCTCTTCACACTCGTGTTCACCTCAGGCTCCACGGGCGTTCCCAAGGGGGTGGAGATCACGCATCGCGGTGTCGCCCGGCTGGTCACGGACGAACAGTGCACCGGCTTCGCGGCTGATGACGTCGTGCTGCAATACGCGCCGCTGACCTTCGACGCCTGTTTCCTGGAGATCTGGGGAGCACTGGCACGTGGAGCCCGGTTGGAGCTGGCCCCGCCGGGACCGCTGGGGCTTGCTGAACTCGCTGAGGTGATCGAAGAGCGAGGAGTCACCGTCCTCTGGCTCACCTCCGGCCTTTTCCATCAGATCGCCGAGTACGAGGCGGACTGCCTGCGTGAGGTGCGCCGGCTCTTCGTCGGTGGTGACGTCGTATCGCCTCATCACGTCGATCGGATCGCGCGCATGTGGCCGCACCTGGAACTGGTCAACGGATACGGCCCGACGGAGAACACCACGTTCACCTGCTTTCACCCCATCAACCACGACGGACCGACGGATCTGCGCACCAGTGTCCCGATCGGCCGCCCCGTCGCCCGGACCTGCGTCCATGTGCTGGACCGGTACGGGCAGCCGGTGCCCCCAGGAGTCCCCGGCGAACTGTGGGTCTCGGGCGAGGGCCTGGCCCGCGGTTACGCGCTGCGTCCGGACCTGACAGCGGAGCGCTTCGTGACTCCGCAGGAGGGGCCCCTGCGCGGAGTACGGATGTACCGGACGGGAGATCGCGTCAGGTTCCTCGCCGACGGTGCCCTGGAATTCCTGGGACGCACCGACTTGCAGGTCAAGGTCAACGGGTTCCGCATCGAGTTGCCGGAGATCGAGTCGGCTCTGCTCGCCTGCGACGGGGTCCGCCAGGCGTGTGTGATCGTGGAACAGGACGCCGTCGGCGGAAAGCGGCTGGCTTCCTATGTGGTTGCCGAGGACACGGACGGGCGGTTGGGGCTGGAGCTGCGAAAGGCCCTGCGCGCGCAATTGCCGCACTACATGGTGCCGACTCGTTACACGGTGCTCGACGAGTTGCCGCTGACCCACAACGGCAAGGTCGACCGTGCTCGCCTCGCCGCCACTCCATCGAACAAGGACTGAATCACCTATGACCATCCCCGCCACGGGCGTCCGCGAAGCAGTCGTCGCGATCTGGACCGAGATCCTGGGTACCGAGGTGACCCCGGACGCGGATTTCTTCCTCCTCGGAGGGCACTCTCTGCTGGCGACGCGGATGATCGCACGCGTCGAACAGACTCTGGGTGTGAAGGTACGGCTGCGCGACGTTTTCGATCACGCGGAGCTCGATGATTTCGTCGGGCTGGTGACAGACCTGGCCGCGGCCCAGCCGTAAATCGCCAGAAGGGCTCAGCGGTCGTTCTCTCATGCTTCGTCACGCGATATCGCGAAGCACGGAGAACGACCGCATCCCCTGTTCCGGAAGGAACGGCACTCACCAGGTCGGGGAATCTGTCATGACACGAGGCCGGACGTCGGCCTCAGTGCTGGCCCGGCAGCGAGGTGATCGGGTGCCCGGCGACGTTGTGCGGCTGGTACAGCTCTTCGAGGTAGCTGATCTCTTCGTCCTCCAGCACCACGTCCAACGCGTCGATGGCGTCCTGGAGATGACTCATCTTGCTGGCACCGACAATGGGTGAGGTCACCGTCGGCTTCGACAGCATCCACGCCAGCGCCATCTGCGCCATCGGCACGCCACGCTTGTCGGACAGCTGCTCCAGTCGCTCTACGATCTCGCGATCGCTGTCGCAGTAGAGCATCTTGCCGAACTCGTCGGTCTCGCTGCGGGCGCTGACGACGTCCCACGGGCGGGCGAGCCGCCCCCGCGCCAGCGGGCTCCACGGGATGACGCCGATGCCCTGGTCGGCGCAGAGGGGCAGCATCTCCCGCTCTTCCTCGCGGTAGATCAGGTTGTAGTGGTTCTGCATGGTGCTGAAGCGGGTCCAGCCGTTCGCGTCGGCGACGTACTGGGCCTTGGAGAACTCCCAGGCCCACATCGACGACGCGCCGATGTGCAGTGCCTTGCCGGCCTTCACCACATCGTGCAGGGCCTCCATGGTGACCTCGATCGGCGTCGCCGGGTCCCACCGGTGGATCTGGTAGACGTCGACGTAGTCGGTGCCGAGCCGGCGAAGGCTGTTGTCGATCTCCGTCATGATCGCCTTGCGGGAGAGCCCCACACCGTTGGGTCCCGGCCGCGTCCGCCCGTGAACCTTCGTCGCCAGCACGACCTCATCGCGGTGACCGTATTCGCGCAGGATCTGCCCGACAATCTGCTCGCTGGACCCCGCGGAGTACACATTGGCGGTGTCCACGAAGTTCACGCCGGACTCCAGGGCGTGCAGCATCAAAGGCCGCGCCTGGTCCAGGTCCAAAGTCCAATTGTGGACCCCCTTGCCCGGTGTGCCGAAGCTCAGGGCCCCCAGGCAGATCCGCGACACGTCTATGCCGGTCGAGCCCAGCTTGACGTACTTCAAGATGCTTCCCCTTGATCGGTTCAGAATCAAAACAAAAATGCTCTACCTGCACAGGATATTCCGCCTTTGCAAGCATGATCAGCTTACGTGATCCGAGCGTCAGAATGCAGTGGCAAATTGATCCGCAGAACACTGCCTAAACGCAGCCGAGTGGGCTTTGATGCCCTCTTGGCATAGTTTTACGCACCCGCATGATTGAACGGGAGGAAGGCAGGTGATCGACCGATGCCATGAAATCACGCACAAAAACAACCCGGTGCCGGCGGCGATGCCTAGCCCTGGGCTGCCACCGGTCCTCGCACGCGGGACGCGGTCACCGCCACCAGCAGACCCAGAAGGATGCAGGCCGCGCAGACGAGGAACATCGCCCGGTACCCGGCGGCCTGGGCGATCAGGCCGAGGGAACCGCTGCCGATGGCGACCCCCACCGTGAAGCAGGCGCCGAAGACCGACAGCGCCATGGCGCGCCCGCGCTCGCTGACCGAGCGCACCACGAACACCCCCAGCGCCGGGTAGATCTGCCACATGCCCACGCCGGTGAGTACACCGCCGACCACACCCATGGCCAGCCCGTGCGACAGCCCGACGAGCGCGATTCCCACCGCCTCGACCACGAACAGGGCCACCAGTTCCACCGGCCGCGTGACCTCCCAGCGGATCCACGTACCCGCTATGCGCAACACCACCACGGTCAGGGAGTACGCGGTGACCACGGCCGCTCCGCCGGCGACACCCAGGGCGTCGAACTTCGCGACCGCGAAGCTGGCGACCGCCGCGAAGCCGAACGCGGTGAAGACCAGTGCGACGCTCGGCAGCACGGTGCCCAGGAGCGCCTGGCGCCGATCGACGTCAGCCTTCTCCGTCTTCGGGGGGATACGTACTTCGGGCACGTACACGGCGATCGGGATGACGATCAGGGTGACCAGCCCGGCGATCACGAACGTCTCTGCCGTGCCGGTCCAGCCGGCGAGCAGAGTGCCCAGCGGAGCGCCCAGCCCCAGGGCCAGGTAGTTGACCGTACCGCCCAGCCCCAACGCCCAGTTCTGCCGGTCCTTGGCGACCAGCTGCACCGGCCAGACCCCGGTCGCGGCCTGCATCACTCCCATGCCGACACCCACCACCAGGCGCAGGACCACCAGTTGGCCGATCGACCCGGCCAGCGGGTAGCACACCGTGGCCAGCGCCGTCAGCACCGCGCCGCCGATGGAAAGAGCCCGGGTGCCGAGACGGTTCATCAAAGCGCCCGACACCGGCCGCGACAGCAGCGACGTCACCGCGTAACTGCTGACGACCGCACCGACGTCCGCCGGACCGCCGTGCAGCCGGTCCGTCACGTGACCGGGCAGGATCGGAATCGTCAGGGCGAACGGCAGATAACCGATCCCCGTGGCCAACGAGATCAGCAGTGCGTACCGCAGGGACCTCTTGTCAGTGGTCTCGGCGGCCTCGGAACTCAGCTCAGTCGGCACAGAAACTCTCCCTCCGGCCCAGGCACGGACCGGGAACGGAGCACCCGCTCACCGCCCGTGCCTCGACCCCGATCCCAGACGTACAACCGGCAGCCCACCGAGCCCCCGGGGATACCATCACCCGGCGGCCGGGGAGACGATCTCCGTGACCGCCTCGGTGAACTCGCCCAGGGTCGTCTTCTCGAACATGATCCGCGGGGGTATGCGGTGGCCCAGCGCCTTGCGGATCCGGCCTGCCGCCTGCACTGCGAGCAGCGAATGCCCACCGCGCTCGAAGAAGTCGTCGTCTTCCCGCAGTTCGATACCGCCCAGAAGCTCGGACCACACCCGTACGACCACCTCCCGCACCGGGTCCGAGGCAGGCACCGGGTCAGCGGCAGGCACCGGGTCCGCGGCGGGCGATGCGTGCAGGGCACGCAGGGCCGCGAGATCCACCTTGCCGCGCTCGGTCATCGGCAACCGGTCCACGAACGTGATGACGTTGGGCACCATGTGGCCAGGCAGCCTGGCGCGCAGATGCTCGTGGATCTCATCGCCCGACCGCAGGCCGGCCTCGGCCACCACATACCCGGCCAGGGCCTGCTCCTGCGGCAGGACCACGCAGTCCACGACGTGCGGATGCGTGCGCAGAGCCGACTGCACCTCGCCGATCTCCACCCGGTGCCCGTTGATCTGAACCTGCTCGTCATCCCGGCCCAGGAACTCGAACACGCCCGCGGCATTCTTCAGGACGCGGTCTCCGGAGCGGAACACCCTGCCCAGGTCCGGCAGCCAGGCGAAGCGTTCCGCCGTCAGCGCGGCATCGCCCAGGTAGCCGCGCGCCACGCACGCGCCACCGATCAGCAGCTCCCCGTCCGGCGAAACATGCAGCTCGGCCCCGGTGACACCCAGGCCGATCGGCACATCCGGCCCGGTGTCCGTGCCGGCGTCGAACTCGTGGTACGTGACCGCCACGGCAGCCTCGGTCGGCCCGTACCGGTTGAACACCCGTACCGCCGGCAGCAGTTCGGCGACCCGGCGGGCCGTTGACGTCGGCAGCCGGTCCCCGCCGCTGATCAGGTACCGCAAGCTGCGGGCTTCCCTCAAGCGCGGCTCGTCGAGCAGCAACGGCAGAATCGCCGGGGGGAGCCGGACCGCGGTGATCTCCTGCTCGACCAGCGCGGTGGCGATGGCGAGCGGGTCCAGATGGTCGCCCTCGGCGACCGAGACCACCGTGGCACCCGCCCGGAGCGGCCAGAAGAAGTCGGTCAGCGAGGCGTCGAACGTGTAGGGCGCCACCTGCAACAGCCGGTCACCCGGCCCGAGCGGCAGCCGCTCGGCGAGCCAGTCCAGATGCGGCGTCAGGTTGCGGTGTTCGACGACCACGCCCTTGGGCGCGCCGGACGAGCCCGAGGTGTAGATGACATAAGCGGGATCCTCCGGCGAACCGGCCACGGCCGGTCCGTGCTCCCCGTCCACGTCCCCGTTCGCGTCCACGCCGAGTGCGCGGACACCGTCGTGCCGGAACCGGGCCGCGGTCGCGTCGTGCACCAGCACCGCGGCCGGCGCGCAGTCCGTCAGTATCCGTGCCAGCCGAGGAGCGGGTTCCGCAAGACTCAGCGGCACGAACGCCGCGCCGGCCCGCAGCGCACCCAGCATCGCGACAGCCATGTCGGCCCCGCGCTCCAGGAACAGCGCGACCCGCTCACCAGGACCCGCGCCCGCTGCGGCCAGCCGTCTCGCCAGCCGCCCCGACCGCTCCTCCAGCTCCTGGTAGGTCAGCGACGTGCCGTCACTGTCGAGCCAGGCCGTAGCCGCCTGCGCTCCACCGAGAACCTGGGCGTGCAACAAACCCTCGTCCGACATGCTCATCCCCCGCGGGTGGATCACTCAAAGTCGATCAGTCAAAGACGCTCGATCGGATCACAGCGGAAGAGACCTAGTCAATAAACGATCATCAAAAGCTCCTGGCCGGCCGGTCGTTGGCGGCCTTCGTGTCGCACACGACAACGCCCTGCTCGCAGCCGGGTTGTAACATGATCACAGGTTCGGGGGGATCCCCTGATCGCGCAGGGTTGCACCGCCGTCGAGAACGTCTGTCCGGGGCCGCGTGCCCTTGCGGACCGGCCTGCGGACAGGGTGTCTGCGCAGGCATCTCACGCCGCGAAATGAGGAGAAGGCGCGCTCATGGACTCCGTGTCGAGGATGTCGCCGCCCGATGCCGCCGCCGCAGATGCGCCCCTGGCGATGTCCGCTTTCCAACGCCGCATCTGGCTGGCCGAGTTGATCGATCCTGACGTGCGCAACCACGTGCCGCTCGCCTGGGAGGTGGCGGGCGGCCTGGACCCCGGTCGGCTGCGCGCCGCGCTGGGCCGGCTGGTGGCCGCGCACGAGATACTCCGCACCCGCTTCATCGAAGACGACGACGGGCTGTCGGTGCGGCTGCGCGAACCGTGGCTGCCGGAGCTGGAGGTACTCGACCTGCGCGAGGCTCCCGACGGCATGTTGGACTGGCTGGACGCCTGCGTCCGCCGGCCGTTCGACCTCGAATCCGGACAACTGCTGCGCGCCGCCCTCGGCGAGCTGGGCGATGATCGGCAGGTGCTGCTGCTGTGCCTGCATCACCTGGTCATCGACGGCGAGTCGGTTCCCCTCCTGCTCGCGGAACTCGACCGCCACTACACCACGCCGGACAGGCCGCGACCGGTCGTCCAGTACCGGGAGTTCGCCGCCTTCCAGCAGCGTCAGCGTGATACCGACGCCTGGAACACCGACCTGCTGTACTGGGAGTCCACGCTGCGGGGAGCGTCTCCGGACACACCACTGCCCGTACCGGAGCGACCGGAGCCGAACGGGGCGTTCCAGGTCTCGCTGCCCGCAGGGCTGCTGGGCTCGCTTCAGAAAGTGCAGTCCGAGCGCCGCGTCAGCTGGTTCATGGTGGCCGCCACCGCCCTGGCGGTGACCCTGCACCGGTGGGCCGGCCTGGATGACGTCACCTTCGGTTCCCCGACGGCGAACCGGGACGAGCCCCCTTTCGCCGAACTGCTCGGTCCGTGCCTGAACACCGTGGTGCTGCGCTCCCGGGTGACCTCGGACAGCACGCTGCTGGACGCGTTGATGCAGATGCGCGACCAGGCGCTGGACGCGCTGGAGCACCAGAGCGTCGAGTTCGACGACGTGGTCGCCCGGCTGAAGCCGCCCCGGCGCTTCGGACGCACCCCCTACACCAACGTCACGTTGAACATGAACCTGCTGGACGACCACGCCGCCGATCTGGACGGCACGCGGCTGACGCCGGTTCTGGACGACTCGCTGCGCAGCAACTACGCCAAGTTCGGCCTGACGGTGACGATGGCGCAACGAGACGGCCGGCTGATCGCGCTGATGGCCTATCGCGGAGACCAGCTCAGCGCCTCTCACGCCCAGGAACTGGCTGCCGAGTTCGCCGACGTGCTGACCCGCTTCCCGCAGGCCCTGAACGAGCCGGTCATGTCCCCCGGAACGGGCCGACGTCGGTGAGACGACGGACCATGACGGGGGTCATCGCGCGGGAGGCCGAGGAGACCCGGCGGTGCGCGTAGTCGCGGACTGAGGTTCCCGGGCTGTGTGAGAGGCGCTGCGCTGCTCGGTTCGTTGCCCACCTCGCGGGACGCGAGGGCGTGTTCCAGAGGGGGCCGGAGCCCTCGCCGGTGGAGATCGTCGTCAGGCCGGTGCCCCCGCCTCTCCGAAGGCCCCTGGCCGAACTCTTCAGCGCGCGTTCTGGCCGCTGTCCGCAAGGGATTCGCGCAGTGCGTCGGCGAGCGCGGTCGCGGCGGCACCGGGCACGATCGCGGGATCGCGGTCGATGCGCAGCGACAACTCCTCACCGTCGTGGAGTGCCGAAACGACCACTGGCTCGTGGGCCCTGTGGCCCGACACATAGAGGAACCGGCCGGGCTCGCCCTCCAGGACCGGCGCCGGGCGGCGTGTGCGGTCGATGAGGGTCAGCACGAGATCGAGGTGGCCGGTCCACAGCGCCTGGCACGCCCTGGCCGCCCGGACGACTTCGTCGAACGGGGTGTCGATGAATTCGAGGTCCTCCAGCCAACTCTCGCGGATGCCGTCGTGCTGCGGGTGGGCCAGCACCGTGTTGATGAAGCACCCGACCACGCCCGCCCCGTCCTGGCCGCCCCAGGTATAGGCGACCGGTGCGGCTCCCGCCGTCCGGGCGAGCGCCTCGTGGCAGCCGGCCAGCACCGCCGGGAACGGCCGGAGCGCGGCCGGTCCCGACAACGTGACGTGCTGCCAGACCGAGGCGCTGGGGCCGGGTTCGTACATGCCCGTGCCCCACAGGCCGGGCCCCGCGTCGCGTACCCGCGCTGTCCAGTGCTCCAGCGCCTCCGGCCCGCTGGCCTCGTGCTCCCTGCCCAGCTGTTGCTCCACTGCTTCGCGATAGCGGCGCAGTGCGGTGGCGGACCCGGAGTCCGGCTCGTGTGCCGGGCTGCGGTAGGCGGACATCAGCTCGTCCAGCACCAGCCCGGTGGACTCACCGTCGCAGATCAGGTGGTCGAAGCCGATGGCCAACAGATCCCGCCGCTCGTCCCTGGCCAGGAGCACCCGGAACGAGCCCAGCCCGGTGGGCCAGTGGTCCAGGGCGGCCCACAGAGCGCGCTCGGTGTCCGGGGCTGTGATCTCCCGCACGATCGGGGAGTCGGGAAGGGGGTCTATCCGCAGTACCGGCACCCCTCCGGCGGTGTCCGCGGCCCCACGCAGGGCCGGATGCCTCAGCAGGACCGATCGCGCTGCCTGCTCCAGGCGGTGGGCCGACAGCAAGCCGGGCGGGAATTCCAGGAAGACCGGCAGGATCTGCGCCCGGCCGTGTGGGTCGGTGGACCTGGAGTGGTGGAACCTCCGCTGCGCGCCGGTCAGCGGCATCAGCTCGTCGACTCCGTTGTGGACGTTCGCGTAGTGCTTGAGGTAGGTCCTGGTGATGCTGCGGTGCACAGCATGCCTCCACTGTGTTCTGTTTCCACGCTGGCTTGTTGTCCGCCCCGAAGAGGTGCCGCCGGCGTCCTGCCGAAAGCGATCCAGCTCGGGCAGGTCGACGTGCCTGCCCGAGCTGGATCGCGGTGAATGCCGGTGGCCGGGGCGGTCGTTGCGGGAACGACCGCCGTTTCAAGGGCGGTTGCAGCGGCTCACGGCCTCTGCTGGGCCTCTCATCGGTTCATGACTCGCTCGGCTCGCGCCGGATCGGACGGCTCGGACCGGACGGCTCGGATCAGATCGGACCGGACCGTGTCGGTGAGCAGTCCGACCAGGCCCTCGGTGTCCTGCCGCGTGTGGAAGTGACCTCCTGGCCGCACGGACGACGCGAAGCCTCCGTCGGTCTGGTCGCGCCATCCCGCCGTCCACGCCTCGCCGTTCGGCTCCGCGTCACCGACGATAGCGGTGATGGGACTGCGCAGCCGGGGGCCCGGCACGTACTCGTAGGTTTCCAGTACCTGGAGATCGGCGCGGTAGCAGGCCAGCGCGGCGGTGAGCAGTTCCTTGTCGGACGTGGTCGCCGCAGGCAGCGGGCCCCAGTTCCGTTCAATCTGGGCATGCAGCTCGGCGTCGTCGAGCAGGTGCAGCGACTGGGACTTGGTGAGCTGTGGCGGGGCCGGACACGAGGAGACGAAGAGCCGCAGTGGCTTCGGTTGCAGGGCCCGGGCCACCTCGAACGCGACCAGCGCGCCCAGGCTGTGCCCGAACAGGGCGAACGGCGGGGTGAACTCCACCTGCGCGAGGATCTCGCCGACCAGTTCCGGCATCGAGGTCAGCGCCGGTTGCTTGAGGTCGTGGGCCCTGCCAGGTGGCTGGATGGCCGCCAGGCGCAAGCCGAGGGTGTGTGCCACCCACCGCGCGTACTCCCCGCCCGCCCCGCCTGCGTGCGGGAAGCAGTACAGGGTGGCGACGGAGGCGTGCGGTGCCGGGCGCGTGATCACACGTATGTCAGCCACGAGGCGCCGCCGGGACGTTGCGCATCTGCTCTTCGATCAGTGCGGTGAGTTCACGCACCGACGGCGCGAGGTACATCGCGCGGATTTCCATTTCTACCGGCAGCAGTTGCTCGAGCTGGCCCAGCAGCTCGTGCGCGACCAGCGAGTCCCCGCCGAGGTCGAAGAAGCTCTCGTCCGGGTCGACGTGGGGCAGGCCGAGCATCTGACCGAACAGCCTGGACACCGTCTGTTCGGTGTCCACGTCGGCGTCGGCGGTGGGTGCGGTGTCCGCGGAGGGTGTGGTGGGCGCCGACGGCTGTGCGGTGGGCCCGGCCTCCAGCAGGTAGAACTGCCGCTGGAACGGGTAGCTGGGCAGGGCCACCCTTCGCGGCTGCTCCGCGTGGGCTTGCGCCCAGTCGATCGGCAGCCCGGCGAGGAAGAGCTCACCCAGTGCTGCCAGCGGGTCGGTGACCGTGATGGCGAGGTGGTCCGGCGTCCACTGCGGCTGCTCCCGCAGCCGTGCGAGAAGCCGCGAGTCGCCGATCTCCAGGAACACCCGGCCCGGAGTGTCCAGCGCGCCCTGGAGCTGGGCGTCGCTGCTGTCCGGGGTCAGGGTGAGATCCGGCTTCAGGCCGAGCGCCGTCCAACGCTGTACCGCTTGCCAGGAGGCCGTCTCGGACACCAGCAGGGCCACAGCCCGTCCGTCCCGGGCGTGGTCACCGGAGATCAGCCGACCGGGCTCGTTCCCGCCGAGCACCCGCAGCGCGTCCTGCGTGTCTCGCACCACCGCGTAGCGGCGGTGGCCGTGCAGCCGTCGGCCGACCTGCAGCGTCCACGCCACGTCCCGCAGGTCGGACTCGGGGTGATCCTTCAGATGGCCGGCGACACGTGCCGTCAGTTCGTCAAGGGCGGCCGGAGTGTGAGCGGACAGCACCAGCACCTGGTCCTGCGTGCTGTGTTCCCGGGCCCGCGGCGCCGGCGGCTGCTCCAGCACGACGTGCGCGTTGCCGCCGCCCAGGCCGCGCGCGGTGACTCCCGCCCGGCGCGGCAGCCCGACGGGCTCCCACGGCGTGGGTTCGGTCACGACGGTGAACGGGCCCGCCGCGAAGTCGATGTCCGGGTTCGGTTCGCTGTAGTTCAGGCTCGGGGGAATGATCCCGTGTTCCACGGCGAGCACCGTCTTGATGAACCCGGCGATGCCGGCGGCGGCATCGGTGTGTCCGATGTTGGCCTTGACCGAGCCGAGCAGGCACGGCTGCTCACGCGGCTCCCCGTCGGCGAAGGCGTGGTTCAGCCCGGCGATCTCGATCGGGTCCCCTACTCGGGTGCCGGTGCCGTGGGCCTCGACGTAGGTGATGGAGGAAGGCGTCACACCCGCGGCGCGCTGGGCAGCCTGGATCACCTCAACCTGCCCGCGCACTCCAGGAGCGGTGAACCCGGCACGGTCCCTGCCGTCGTTGTTGACTGCGGAACCACGCAGGACAGCATGGATGTGGTCGCCGTCGGCGATGGCCTCGGACAGCCGCTTGAGCACGACCATGCCGCACCCCTGGCCACCGATCACCCCGTCGGCAGCCGCGTCGAACGGGCTGCACGTACCGCTGGGTGAGGTGATTCCGCCCACCCGGTAGTTGTCCAGCGCAGCGGGCAACCGTACCGAGGTACCGCCGGCCAGTGCCAGATCGCACTCCCCGGACAGCAGTGCCCGGGCGGCGAAGTGCACGGCGTACAGCGAGGTGGCGCAGGCCGCCTGCACATTGGTCGTCGGTCCCCGCAGACCCAGCTTGTAGGCGACGCGACTGGCCAGGTAGTCGCTGGTGGTGCCGGTCAGGATGTCCCAGTTGGTGATCGTGGCGTCTTCCTGCTGCCTGGCCCGCATCGTCTCCGTGTAGGTGGACAGGCTGGACCCGGCGTAGATGCCGATCAGTCCGGGGAATCGGTCCGGGTCGTAACCCGCGCCCTCGATCGCCTCCAGCGAGCACTCCAGCAGGATCCGATGCTGGGGGTCGATGAGGAGGGCCTCACGCGGGGTGTACCCGAAGTAACTCGCGTCGAACCACTCCGGTGTCTTCAGCAGTCCGCCCGCTGGGACGTATTCCTTCGTGCTGCCGCCGGGAGTGACGAAGCTCTTCTTGGGGAAACGGCTGATGCTGTCCACGCCGGACACGAGGTTGTCCCAGAACTGGTCGGGCCCCTCCGCGTCCGCAAAACGACAGGCCAGTCCGATAACGGCGATGTCCGTGTCACGCCAGTCGGCCGCTGGGCCGGCAGAGGTCGCCGCCTCGGCCTTCTCGGGCTTCTCCGGGGCGTTCGCGACCGGTTCCTGCGCCGGTGTCGATCCGTCGAGGAAGGCAGCGCACGACCGGATCGTGGAGTAGATGAAAAGCTGCGGCAGAGTCGGCCGGATACCGAGACGCTCCTCGATCTGCGCGCGCACCATCTGCATGAGCATCGAATATCCGCCAACTTCGAAGAAGTTGTCGGTCACTCCGACGTCGTCTATCTCGAGGACGTCGCGCCAGATCTCGGCGAGAATTCGCTCAGTTTCGGTCGCTGCGGGCTGACGGGCGCTCACCGGATCACATCCTGGCGTCGTCCGTTTTCATGGTCAGCGAATATCGCCCGGCATGAAGCAGCTATCAAACCGCTCAGTCTCATGTTCCCCGTCAACTTTCTCGATCAGCAAGCGTGGTGATCCACAACGCCAGCGACTATAACGACGCCGACTCCACGGTTACAAGATCACCTTCGCTGGTGCGGGCGCCACCCGTCAGACGTCTGATGCCCGGTCAAACCCTAGCTCAGGCATGCCTCCACGGTCGGTCGGGGCGGCGCTGGGGCCACGGAGGGACGGGCAGGACCGGCAGTCGGTCTTTGTCTGTTTTTGGTGCGGAGTTCGATCCATAAGGGCATAAGTGTTTTCTCGTCGCCGGTGTCGGACAAACCGCCCGGACCAGCACCGCCGGCTCCGGCTCACCGAGGGCACAGGGATGCCCGCGCAGGCTGACCGTTGCCGGGTCCGTGCTGTCGCCAACTAGGCTACGAGGCAAGGAAGTTCACGATCGAATCAATCAACGCTCATGCCCGGCTCCCCTCTCGGGCACCGTGCACCCGTGACAACACCGCCCACCCCAAGGCAAGATCAACTACCGCGACTCCTGGGTTACACTCCCCGTCGTCAACGATAAGAAAGTTGGGGGACCGTGGTTACACAGCAGCTCTTTCTCGCCTGTCTGCCTTTCGCTGGCGGTGGCGCCGCTTTCTTCCGGGAATGGGAAAAGACAGACATACCCAAAGTCACGGTACTTCCGGTCCAGCTACCGGGCCGCGAGGAACGATTTCTTGACGATCCTTTCACCAAAGTCTCCGAGGCAGTTGTCGAACTGACGCCTAGGATCGTCTCCGCCGCCGGAGAGGGGGCCATCGCGCTGTTCGGGCACAGCCTCGGCGCAGTGCTCGCCTACGAGATCGCCAGGGAACTGGAGCGGACGGGCCACCCCGGGCTGCGCCACCTGTTCGTCAGTGGATCACCGGCGCCGCACGACGGACGGACCGAACGGGCGACCGGCCTGCCCGACGAGGAGTTCCTGGCCGGGGTGCAGCGGTTCGCCGGCTACCGGCACGAGGCGTTCGACGATCCCGACATGGTCGAGGTCCTGCTCCCGATCCTGCGCGCCGACGTGGAGATGCACGAGAACTACCGGGCGACCGGCATGGAGCCGCTCTCGGTGCCGGTCACCGCGCTGCGCGGCGAGCAGGACGAACTCGTCTCCCGGGAGCAGGCCGAGCAGTGGGCCGAGGTGACGCGGGGTCCGTTCACCTACCAGGAACTGCCCGGTGGCCACATGTACCTGGTCGACGAGGCCGAGCGGGTGCTGCGGACGGTAGCCGGGAGCCCGGCATGCGACTGACCGGCAAGACCGTGATCATCACGGGCGCGGCCCGCGGCCTGGGCCGGGCCTGCGCGCTCAGGTTCGCCGGCGAGGGAGCCGACCTGCTGCTGCTGGACATCACGCAGGACCTGGCCGGCGTGCCCTACCCGCTCGGATCCGCCGGCCAGCTGGAACACACCGCGGATCAGTGCCGGCGCGCGGGCGCCGCGACCGTGACGGCCGCGGTCGACGTACGCGACGCCCAGCAGTGCGCGCTGGCGGTCGAGCAGGCGCTGGACCGGTTCGGCACGGTGGACGTGCTGGTCAACAACGCCGGAATCGCCTCGCCCTCCGGGAAGATCGCCCACGACATCACCGAGGAGGAGTGGACGCTCATGCTCGACATCGACCTCTCCGGCGCCTGGCGGATGATGAAGGCGGTCGCACCGGTGATGGTCCAGCGCAGGTCAGGCAGCATCATCAACGTGTCCTCGACCGCGGGCACGGTCGGATACCGGCATTTCGCGAGCTATGTCGCGGCCAAGCACGGGCTGATCGGACTGACCAAGGCCGCGGCCCTGGACTACGCCCCGATGCGGGTCCGGGTGAATGCCCTGTGCCCCGGCTCAGTCCGTGACGAGCCGGTGATGGAGGGGCGGATGCTTGCCGAGATCGCCCGGTCGCTGGAGGTCCCGGTCGCCGAGCACGAACAGATCTTCGTACGGGACCAGCCGATGAACGCGCTGATCGAACCGTCCGACATCGCGAACGCGGCGCTGTGGCTCGCGGAGGACGACTCCCGCCAGGTCACTGGCAGCGTGCTGACCGTGGACGGCGGCTTCACGTCCCGATGACCAGGAGGTCCCAACCGTGACGACACCGATGATCGATGAACTGGCCGCTGGATGTCACAGCCTTGTCCTGCGGCTGCCCGGCACAGCCGATCCGCAGCGCCTGCTGTCCGAGGCGCTGCCCGATCCGGTCCAGGTCTGGCAGACTCCGGTGCCGGCCGGCGCCGACGAGCCGGCCGGCCGGGACCGCAGGCGTGCCGAGTCCCTGCGACCGATCCACCAGGACGGCCCTCCTCTGCGGGCCGTGGCCCTGAACTACCTTGACGGAACGACGGACCTGGTTCTGGTGGCGGTCCGCGCGGTGATCCCGCCGACCGTGCTGCGGCGGATCGCCCGGCTGCTGCTGGACGGGTCGGGCGACGCCGTACCGGCGTGGCCCGCCGCCCCCCGGCCCGGCCTCGCGCACCGCGGACGCCTCGATTGGGGTCTGGGCGATCCGGACCTGCGCGGGGTCGCCGGCCGGGTGCAAATCGACCTCACCGGGCAAGGTGAATCGTTCCTGCTGCCGGCGATCGCCCTGGCCGTGAGCCGGTACAGCGGGGAGGAGCGGACGGAACTGGGCGTGCTGGACCTGTGTGACGGCACAGCCGAACGCATCAGCGCCTACCCGCTGGACGAGCCTGCGCAGGCTTCGGTCGCGGACTTCCTGCACCGCTTCGACCAGGCACCGGCCACCCCCCACGAGCCGCCGCCGGCCGGGGTCGTCCTGAGCCCGGCGTTCGAGGAAGGGAGCTATACGGCCTGCCTGGCGCCGGTCTTCCCGCTCACCGTCCAGCTCGACCCCGGTTCGGCACGCGCGACCTGCCACTTCGACCAGGGCATGGTGGACGCCTCCATCGCGCGGCAGTTCAGCGCACACGTGGCCCACCTGGCCGGGCAACTGGCGAACAGCGCGGCGCAGCGGCCGCTGTCCGAGGTGGAACTGCTGTCGCAAGCCGAACGGGCGGCAGTCCTGCGGGCGGGCGAAGCAGGCGACGGCGCCCCCGCGCGGGGGCGGATCGACCGCGCCTTCGAGGAGATGGCCGCCAAGCAGCCGCAGGCCGTGGCCCTGCTGGCCGGCGAGGAGCAGCTGACCTACCGGCAGTTGGACGAGCGGGCGGAAGCGGTAGCTGCGGGCCTGCGTGCGCTGGACATCGCACCGGGCAGCCGGATCGGTGTCTGCCTGGAGCGAGACGCCGACCTGGTGGTCACTCTGCTCGGCGTGCTCAAGGCGGACTGTGCGTATGTGCCGATGGATCCCCGCTATCCGGAGCAGCGCCTGAGCTTCACCGTCCGTGACGCGGGCATGCCCGTCATCATCACCTCCGCACCGGACTTCCCCGCGGTCCCCGGGACCCGGCTGCTGTCCCCGGGCGAACTGACCCAACTGGCAGCAGGCCGGACGGATGCCGGTGCGCGAGCCGACGACGGCGGCGAGAACCCCGCCTATGTGATCTACACCTCCGGTTCGACCGGCACGCCCAAGGGCGTGGTGGTGCCGCACCGCAACGTGCTGGCGCTGCTGCACGCCACCACCGGGGATTTCGCCCTGGGCCCCGACGACACCTGGACGCTGTTCCATTCCAGCGCCTTCGACTTCTCCGTCTGGGAGATCTGGGGGTGCCTGCTCACCGGCGGACGCCTGGTCGTGGTGCCCTACTGGACCACCCGCGACACCGAGGAGTTCTACGCCCTGCTGGCCGGGCAGCGCGTCACCGTGCTCAACCAGACGCCGTCCGCGTTCGCGCAGCTCATCCGCACCGACCGACGCGTCCGCGGGGACCTGGCCCTGCGACTGGTCATCTTCGGCGGCGAACCGCTGGACGTGCGCATGCTCGCACCTTGGTTCACCCGGCATCCGGCATCCGACTGCCGAGTGGTCAACATGTTCGGCATCACCGAAACGACCGTGCACGTCACCGCCCAGACGATCACCCCGCACGATGTCGTCACCGGCTCGCGATCGGTCGGCCGTCCGATACCGGGGTGGACGGTGTCCATACGCGACGGACAAGGACGGGTCCTGCCGCCCGGCCCCTCCGGCGAGATATACGTCGGCGGCGCCGGAGTAGCCGGCGAATACCTCGGTCGGCACGAACTGACCCAGCAACGGTTCATCCTCGACGAATCCACTGGCGAACGGATCTACCGCAGCGGTGACAAGGGCAGGCTGCACCCCGACGGACGCCTGGACCACCTGGGCCGGCTCGACAACCAGGTCAAGATCCGCGGACACCGCATCGAACTCGACGAGATCCGCACCGTGCTGCTGGGCGCACCCCACGTGACCGCAGCAGCCGTCGTCGTCAACCGCGACCATCCCGACGACCCTGCCAGCAGCAGGATTGACGCCTACGTCGTCCTGGAGGGTGCCGCCGATCGCGCACACGTCTTGGCGCACGCCAAAACCACACTTCCCGACTACATGACGCCTGCGACGATCACCCAGGTCACCGAAATCCCGCTGACCATCAACGGGAAACCCGACACCACTCAACTGCCCGACCCGCGTACCGTGCCAAATGAGCCGCTCGACGCCCCAGAGCCCGTCACCAGTACCGTCGCCGACACCGTCCTGGGCATCTGGAGCAAGCAGCTCAACACCCCGGTGAACCTCCAGGACAACTTCTTCACCCTCGGCGGCAACTCACTGCTTGTCACCCGAGTTCTCGCCGAGATGCGGGACCAGAACCTCCCCAAGATCTCACCCAGGCAGTTCTACAGCCACTCCACCGCAGCACAGTTCATCGGACTCGTCCAACAACTCAGCGGAGCCGACGACTGAGGTCCTTGAAGGTGGCCACTGATCGGGTGACGACATAGCCGCCCGTGACAGACGAGGCTCCTGTGCCGTGGAGGGAGATGTTCGACGTCTCGACTCAGCCGGCCCAGGAGCCTTGTCGGTTTCCCGTCCTGCCGCACTCGACCTGCCCCATGCCCTGGTCGTTCCGGTGCACTTGCGCAGGCACGGGTCCCTCGCACAGACCGTTGGCGGATCACCATCCCGGTCGGCACCGCGCACGCCTGCACCAGCGCGGTCATCGGTGTGCCAGCCGCCTGTGCCCGGACCCGGAGTCCGTCGTGGTGGACAGCGCCCTGGCCGAGTACGACCGGCACGGAGTGAACGTGCAGGTGGTCGCCGATCCTCGGGGCGAGGTGGGGCAGGCCGTACGCATCCACAAGTGCGCGTTGAACGAATTGCCGCCAGAAGCGCGTGAGCAGCAACTCAACCAGCGTGCCGAGCACGCCGGAAGGGAACGGGAAACAGACGCACATGTCGAGGTGCGCCCTCGTCCAGCCGGATGCCTGCCACACAGCTGGTCTCGCGGTACTTGTTGGACAGCTCCGGACAGGTCTTGGCCGTGATCATGATCGTCGCGCGCTGCCGATTCCCCGATCCCATGGTTGCCCCCTCCAGTGATCTCCCGATCCGATGGGAGGAGACGTATGCGCCTCCGGCAAGGGCGCGTGCAGGGGCGGAGGGCGAAGTCAGGCCAGGGGAATTACGGGGACAGCAGTTCGCTCGCGGACCGTCTACAGGACGACCTGCCGATGGCAGCGACTCTCGTCCTTCTCGAAGCACAGCACCGCGACCCGGGACCGCCGAGCGTGCTCGGCGATGCCCGCCTCAGCGAGGGCCTCCCCGAGGCGGGTCTTGCTGAAGCCACGACATCGATACGGCTGTTGAGGAGCGAGGCGACGAAGGAGTTGATGTCCCTGCCCTCATAACCGGCTGACCACAGCCCGTGAGTGACCTTGGTCTCCCGGAAGAGCTCGTCGAGGGAGATCTCAAGAGCCTCAGCAACTGCTCCAACGGTGAAGAAACCTGGCTGGATCGCTTTCTCACTCTCAAGGCGGGCCAGCGTTGCTACGGCGATGCCGGCTTCCTTGGCGAGCCGTTCACGCGTCCAATCGCGAGCTTCCCGAAGCGCCCGCACCCGCCCGGCGAGTTCTCGGGCGTGGTCGTGGGTACGCACTGAGTGATGGCCTGCCATGTGCCGTGATCCTGATGGTCGCTGAGGTGGTCGAGCAGGGGTTCCCGGTCGCCACGTCGCGGGATTCGCGAACGCGCAGGTCCGAGCGCCCTCCGCCACATCTCACGCGCCCCCAGCGGTCACCCCCCGGGAGAACCCGATCAAGATCTTCTCCCAGATCCCTCTCAAACGATCTCCGGAAAACCGTCAGGGGCCTGATCCACTAGCTGGATCAGGCCCCTGACCTGGTGCTTCACTGTCGGGGTGGCGGGATTTGAACCCACGACCTCTTCGTCCCGAATGAGGTCCACGCGGGTGCCCTGCCTGTCGCTGGTGGTGTTTGTACAGGTCAGAGCGTTGGCCTCAGATGGTCTCCGGTGGCATCGAAGGGGCTCCGGAGGAAGATCTTCTCCCAGATTTCTCCCACGCGGCGAGGGGACACCGTGACGGTAGTTTCAGCACGCCGCGTTACGCAGGCGAATTTGCACGACGGGCTGTGGTGTCAGCTGACGGGCGGAGCATGGCGCACCGTCCCCCTACGCATCGCTGGCACGGGGGATCGGCTGAACCGTCCTGTCAAGGGCCTCCACGCCTCCCTGCTTTGCCAGAGGAAGTTGGCTGAACTCGAGCGTGCGCCTCCACATTTGGAGCAAGAATGGCTGCCTGTTGGATCAACAAGGCACGGGGGCGGGGTTCTGCATGACGAGCCAAGTAGAAGTAGTCGGCCTGAGGATTGCCAAGGCGCTGTCGTACGTGTGCGGGCATCGGGACGAACTCGCTGCGCTGCTCGATGAGGACGCCGCCGCCTTGCAGGCTCTCGAAGCCGCGGCCGGCGGGTCGCCCGCGGACGACGTCTCGCTCAACGCCCTTCTGGACGCCTTGCATGCAGCGGTTCGACGCGCAGGCGACCCGTCGGGGGTCTATGGGGGAACGGGCCGCAGCGCGATGCCGGCCGGTGTTGCTGATTTGGACGTGGTGTACCGGTGCCCCTTGCAGTTGTGTATCGGTCGATCCGGTCATGAAGTGGACGACGACGTGCCGCGCTGCCAGTTCGCCCCCGGTGAGACGGCGCTGATCCGGGAGAGGCTCCCGTAGTGGGAGGACTGCTGAGTGAACTCAGCAAGAAGCTGGCGGAACGGTGGCTGACTCTCCTCGTACTGCCAGGCGCGCTCTACTTGGCGGTCGCCGCAGCCGGGCACACTCTCGGGCAGAGCGCCGCGCTCGACATGGGACGGCTTACTCACGCGATCTCGGACGCGGCCCGGGCTCCCGGGGTGACCACGGTAGGCGGCCAGGTCGTGCTTCTCGCTGCCGTCCTGGCTGGTGCGGCCGCCGCCGGTCTGGCCGCCCAGTCCCTCGGATCCGTTGTCGAGCGTGTGGTCTTGGCTGCCAACTGGGGTGCATGGCCGTGGTTGTTCGGTGAGTTGGCCGAGCGTCACGTGGCACGTCGACGGCGTCGCTGGGACGCGGCACGAGCAAAGTACGAAGACCTACGGCTTCGGGAACGTGCTCCGCGACCGGCTGACCGCCCCAGGCCCCGGGAGCGTCACCGTGTGGCCCACAGGTGCGAACGTATCTCCGTGGAGCGGCCTGAACGGCCGACTTGGAGTGGTGACCGGATCCATGCCACCGCGATCCGGCTGGACCGTGACGCACATGTCAATCTCCTCATCCTCTGGCCACACCTCTGGCTTGTGATGCCGGAAGAGATACGTGGCGAGATCGGCAGGGCGCGCGCTGCGTTGACGCGAGCCGCCGTGCTCGGTGGATGGGCCCTGCTGTATCTGTCCCTGACCTGGTGGTGGTGGCCTGCGGCGCCGCTCGCCGCGACGCTGGTGGTCATTTCGGCACGTCGCCTCCGTATCGCCTCGGACACCTACGCCACGCTGCTGGAGGCATCCGTGCGCCTCCACTTGACGGATCTTGCCGACAAGCTGCGCATCGAGGAACAGCCGATGGGCCCACTGCTCGGTAGCGCGGTCATGCGACGACTGAGCAGTCCAGTGCCCCTGTCGGAACCGGTCTCCTGAAGTCCGTCGACTTCAGAGGCCCGCCTCGGTGGACCTGGGACGGTGTGGCAAGCAGATTCCTCGGAGAACGATAAGTGACGGGACGGTTCATGCAGGGGGACGAGCAGAGCTTTGCCAGGGAAGACGAAATGGGAAAGCGGATTGCCGTAGTTGAGTCACGGCTGGATCGGATGGTCCGCGAACAGAACCCCGGTGTAGTGCTCGAGCCGGAAGCACTAATCGAGGCACGCCGACTCGCCGAGATCCTTCGGAGCGACGTGTCTGACCTTGAAGGTCATTTCCTCCTCGGCTTGCTTCACACCTTCAGGTACCGGGCACTTCCTGAGGGAGCGGGGCAGTGGGACAGGCAGGAGGCTGTCGCGAAGTTCACGCCGTGCTTTGTGTTCGGCAACGGTGCGGAGGACTTGCCAGACGAACTAGTCCCAGAGGTGGCCCAGCACGCGCTCGGCTTCGTCTGGAAGATCCAGCAAGGAGCGGGCGCTTCGCCGAGCCCGGCGCTGCGCGCAAGAACGACCGATCTCCTGCGGCGCATCGCGGCTGCTGTCCCCCGTGGCGAAAGCGAGCACGCGGAAACGCTGTCCCATCTTTCCGTCATCCTGAAATCCCACTTTGACGTGGGTGGCGAACCAGCGGAGCTGGATGCGGCGATTGATGCTGCCCTGGGCGCAGTGGAAAGCATGGAAGCAGGGCATCCGAATCAGCCGGTCATGCTATCCAACCTGTCAGGTGTGCTGATGGCGCGCTTCACTTATACAGGTACGGCGGCGGACCTGGACGATGCGATCGAGATCGGACGACTGGCAGTCCGGGCTGCCGTGGGCTCTCCTGCTGGCCGGGCTGCTGGACTCAGCAACCTGGGTAACGCGCTGAAGACCAGGTTCACTGAGAGAGGCATCCTGTCGGACCTGGACGCGGCGATCGAAGCCTTTCAGGAAGCGTCAGACCTCTGTACCGAGGACCACGAGAGGGCAGGAGTTCTTCACAATCTGGGGACCGCCTGGCACGGCCGATATGAAAGCACCGGCGTGCTGGCGGATCTGGACAACGCGATCGAGTGCTGCCAGGCTGCAGTCGAGGCGGCTCCCGAGGAACATCCTGCGCGCTCCATGTTCCTGTCTGGGCTCGGCACCGTCACGCTGACTCGATTCCAGCGCACTGGTGGAACAGCGTATTTGGACCGATCTGTCATTGCGTTCCGGGAAGCTCTGGAGATGCTCCCGCCGGGGCACCGGGCTCGTGGGCTTCGTCTCTCCGGCCTGGGTCGAGCTCTCCTGGCGCGATACCGCCTCGGCGGCGACAGATCTGACCTCGATACGGCGATCGAGTTGAACCGCGCTGCCTCCCGGGAAATCACCCCGCACCAGACCGAGTTCAATGCGATCCTCAACAATCTGGCCATCTCTCTCGGGCAGCGTTTCGAATGCACTGGTCAAATGGCTGACCTGGACGAGGCGATCAGTGTCAGTCGTGCTTCCGCTCAGGCCACAGCGGACGGTCACGTCGACCTGCCGACCCGCCTGTCCAACGTCGGTCTGCTGCTGTGGACTCGGTTCAAGCACACCGGGGCGTTGTCGGACCTGGACGCCGCAATCGAGTTCGCGCACGGAGCTGTGAAGACGGCACCTCGTGAACACTCTGCCTTGGCAGCGATGTTGTCCAATCTCGGCGCAGTGTTGTTGCAGCGTTACGAACGGAACGGGGACCCTCACGACCTCGACGAGGTGATCCGAAGGAACCGAGAGGTCCTCGGCATTGTGGATGCAAGCAGCCCTGACCGCCCTCGTTTCCTCTCGAATCTGTGCGCCGCCTTGCACGCCCGCTTCCAGCGCGCTGGAAGCATTGAGGACCTGGACGGCGCGGTGGCGGCTGGACAAAATGCGACCGCCACCGTCCCGCCCCACCACCCTGAGCGGCCGAGGTACTTGTCCTTGCTGGGCGGTGTGCTGACCGTCAGGTTCGAGATGACCGGGTCTATAGCGGATCTGGATGACGCAGTGGTTGCGTGCCAGGCCGCCCTCGACACCTCGCCTGCGGAACATCCGGAGCGCGCCGACTACCTGTTCCAGCTCGGGACGGCCCTGTATCGCCGGTATCAGCGAACTCACTCGCGACGCGACTTTGATCGCGCACTGGCCGCCCACATGGAAGGCGCTCGAGCCGACGGGGCCAGGCCCTCGATTCGGATTCGGGCCGCTCGGGCGGCGGCCTCAATGACCGGACGGCGGGATCCTGATCTCGCAGCCGATCTTCTGGCCAGTGCCGTACACCTGCTGCCCGAAGTGGCAGACCGCCGACTGAGCCGCGGTGACCAGCAGCACGCCATGGGCAAGTGGTCCGGGCTGGCCGGAGACGCGGCGGCACTGGCTCTTGCTTCTCACGCAGGCACACCCACCGGTCGGGCAGTGCGAGCACTGCAGTTGATCGAGGTGGGCCGCGGTGTCCTCCACAGTCAGGCGCTGGACATGCGGAGCGACCTCGCAGAGCTTCGCGAGCGCCATCCCGACCTGGCCCATCACTTCGAGGTCCTTCGGGACGAGCTGGACCGGCCGATGGAATTGGCCTCCCTCCCGGAGCCTGAGGGACAAACCAGCGCCGCCGTACGTGCGGTCGATGCCGAGGAACAACGACGCAGCCGCGCCGACCAACTTCGGGCCACGCTGGTCAGCATCCGAGCGCAGCACGGATTCGCCAGTTTCGCTCGTCCCCCCGCCGTAAGCGAGCTCCTGGCACAAGCCACCTCCGGCCCAGTGGTGAGCTTCAACGTCAGCCACTACCGCACCGACGCACTGCTGCTGACGTCCGATGGAATCGAGTCCCTGTACCTGCCCGACCTCACCTACGACGTCGTCATCGACCAGATACAGACCTTCCACAGAGCCCTGAAAACCGTTGCGGATCCGCGCATGTCGCCCCTCACGCGAAAGGAGGCGCAAGCGACGCTTCACGCTGTCTTGGAGTGGCTGTGGGACGCGGCGGCTGAACCGGTCTTGCGTTCCCTCGGTTTCACTGGTGAGCCCTCTCCAGGACAGTCGTGGCCACGCGTCTGGTGGGCGCCTGGCGGGCTCCTCTCACTGCTACCTCTGCACGCTGCCGGCCATCACTCCGAGCTGCTCCGGGCGGGCTTGAGAGACGGGGAACCGCTGACAGTCATGGACCGTGTCGTCTCCTCGTACACCACCACTATCCGCGCACTGCACCACGCACGCCGTCATCACACCTCCGCGCCGTCCGTGAGCCGGTCACTGATCGTGGCCATGCCCACAACTCCGGGCGTTCAAGGGCGCCTGGACCACGTCTCGGAAGAAGCCGCACTGCTGTGCGGCCTGCTGCCCGAGCCGACGCTCCTCATGGCGCCGGGCGCAGAAGCTGACGGCGTGACCGCCCCCGGGCCGGAGAAACGACCGACCAAGGCTCGGGTCCTGAAGACCCTCTCCGATTGCGGGATCGTTCATTTCGCCTGCCACGGTGCCCACGATCCCGACGACCCGTCCCAGAGCATGTTGCTTCTGCACGACCATGAACGTGATCCGCTGACGGTGGCGAGCCTTGCAGGAATGAAGATGGACTCGGCCCAACTGGCCTACCTGTCAGCGTGCCGAACAGCGTTCATGGAATCCGTGGAGCTGATCGACGAGGCCATCCATCTCACATCGGCCTTTCAGCTCGCGGGTTTTCCCCACGTCATCGGCACTCTCTGGGAGATCAACGACGAGGTGGCCTCGCATATGGCAGCTGACTTCTATGCTGAGCTCGGCGGGGTTGCCGTCCAGCATGGTGGCCTCGACACGGATGCAGCGGCCCATGCTCTGCACCACACTGTGCGGAAGGCCCGTGATCGCTATCCCAAGTCCCCCTACCTCTGGGCGGCCCACCTGCACGCCGGAATTTGAACGCGGGTGGTGTCGCTGTTGAACGGCGGCATCGACATGCACACCGCTCCCGATGCCGCTCGCACCTTGGCCTCGACTGATCGTGACGTCGTGATCGGGTGTCCGTAACGCGTACCTTCCGCGATGGCCATGTAGAGACTTCCCGGCTACGGCTCACATTGTGGTGGCCGAGGTCCGACCAAGCCGAGGTCCGACAGGACTTGGTGGGCCAGGTCGAAGGGCTGGTTGCGGGGGCCGTGGGGTACGGAGGCGGCTGATTCGAAGCCGCGTTGTGCGGCGAGGGCTCTTGGGCCCACCAGCCCGGTGAGCCGGTAATGGCGCCAGAGGGGAACGGCCCCGCGGGCATCGACCACGATGAGGTCGGGCCGCCGCCAGACGACCAGCGCCCAGGCTCCCCCGCCGGAGTCCGAGCCCGAGTCGGCCCAGGCTCCGACCAGGGGCGCGTCTTCGGCGGCGCCGACTGCTTCGAGTGCCACCAGCGCGGGATTGCTGAAGCGGCCGGTGATGTGGAGCAGGAGCTGTCCGTGGCGGTGTACGTCGCGCCCTTTCTCGGTGAGGGACCATACGGCGTCGGCGAGGGGATCGTCCTGAACGACGTCCGACGCGACATCGAGCACGGCGGCCTGGTCGACGGCAGGGCCGAAGGCTGTGTCCAGCAGCGTTGTGTATTCAGTGACGTACGCGGAGTCCACTGCGGGAAGCAGGTGGCTGACTGCCTGGGAAGCTTCGTTGAAGGCGAGCGTCTCAGGGGTGATCTCGTACCGGGGGGCGTGGCTTCGGAGCACGGCGAGGGCGACCGCGGCCAGGCTGCCGACTTGGGGCTCGATCCGCTCGGGGAGATCCTTTCGGTCCAGTGCGCGGACGGCCCGGGAGAGCAGCGGCAGCCAGTCGGTCTGTGCCGGAGGCCAGGCGCCTGCCGCGACGGTCCACAGGGTCAGCCGGACGACGAGCATGCGCTCCGGAGGGCCCAGGTGGGGAGCGAGCGCGACGAGGCGCTCCACCCAGCGCCGGTATCTACGGCGGACTTCCTGGTCGGCCTGCCGGAGGTCGGGCACGGGGGCGGTGCTGCTCGCTTCGGCACCGGCCGCCTCGGGGTCGTGCTCTGCTGCCACGGCCTCGGCGTCGTCATCGTCGAGGGCGGCTTCGATGTCGTCGGTGAACCGCTCGTCCCAGGAGACGGGCAGCAGGTCCTGAAACGGCGTGCTGGTGTCGGTGGGCAGGGGAAGCCCCAGCGCGAAGCGCGTGAGCGAGTGTCCGACACGCCCGGCGCATTCGTCCAGGTAGCGCTCCCAGCCGTCCTCGTCACCGTCCAGCGGAGCCGTCGCGACCGCACCGCCAGTGCTGCTGCTCGCGGATGTGCCCGCTGGGGTGGGGGTCAGTCCCGTACGGAGGGTTTCCAGGTCGCCCAGGAATCGTTCGGCGAGCCGGGGATCGGCGAACAGGTCGGGTGGCCGTGTCGTGGGGGCCTGAGACTGGGCCGGGGTCATTCGGCGCAGGGCGCGGTCAGGGTCGACGACGAACACGATGTTGCCGAAGCTTGGTACGCCGTCGCTGTCGACTACGACCAGGCGCACACGGCTGCCCGCATCCGCCGGAGCCGTCACCGTCAGTGTGGTTTGGCCGGGTGGGATGTCGGCGATGCGCTCCCATGCCTCCGGCGGTGCTGCCGCCTGAGACAACTCCAGGTGAGCGGTGTCGGAGAGGGGCCGGGCCACACTGATCTCCAGGCCGTCCGATACGCGTAGGGCACCGAGCAGCAGCGGCCCACTGCTGGCGATTGGGCGGGGAAGAGGCAGGGCCGTGTTCAGCCGGGCGGCGGGCTCGTCGGTGCCGTCCGGAAGGAGGGTGGCAGGGATAGGGGTGATGACGCCGAGTTCGCAGTTGCCGCCCTCGCCCTGGGAAAGCAGCAGGGCCGCGGCCGAGAGGTTCGGGCTGCCGGTCAGGGCCCACCGCTGCCCCTCGGAGACCCACTCGACGAGTTTCCCGTGGCGGTACCGCTGGTCGTTGTCGCTGATGACGCGTCCGTCGTACTCCTTCACCAGAGCGGCGACCGACGGACCGTCGAGATCGCTGAGCCCGGGCTGGTAGGCGAGGGCGAACCGGCCCGGACGGAAGCGTTCGAGCAGCCGCCGCAGTGCCATCGAGCGCCAGTCGTAGAAGGGCGCGAACACGGCCAGTTCGTCGACGGGCCCCTGCGGCAGCTGATCGATGATCGGCGAACGCAGACTGCTGACGACGCGGACCTGTGGCGCCGTGGGTGTCCTGTCGCGGTGGAGCCGGTCCAGCAGTGCTGCGACGCGGCCCAGCGCCTGTGACACACCGGCGGAGAACCTCACCTTTTCCGGGAGGTCGCGCAGCCATGCCGACAGCTCCGGAACCGCGGTGGGACTCTGCTCGCCGTCCACCCGCAGAACTGTCCACAGTTCGGCATTGGCCTGCCAGCCAGCCAGCGTGGTGTTGCCTGAGCCGAGGGCGATGGTGGCGTGCCCCGGTCCGGCGAGGACCATCAGCTTGGGATGGAACGCGGCACCGTGTGCGTATGCCAGGCCGGCGAGGTAGCTGCGGCCGGCCCGTCGAACGGAACGGGGATCGTTCCGGGTCATGGAGACATCTCCCGCCACGGTGACGCGTGCGCCGGTGGCCTGGGTGACGCCGAGGGCGACCTCCTCGAAGAAGCCGAGATCGGCGGTGAAGCTGAGGAAGAGCGCTTCTTCCAGGCTCCGCCGGCCCGTGCGCTCTTCTTCGAGGATGAGGGTCAGCGGAGAGGTGACCGCGGTTGGTGGCTCCACCACTCCCGGTGCCGGTTCGGTCTCAGCCAACGAGAGCCCTCCCGCTACTGGTCACTGACCAGTGCTGGTCGTGGTAGTGCAGTACGCCGCAGGTGGCCAGGACGCTTCCGAGTTGATCTAGCCGTAGCCCGACGTCACCGCGCCCCTCCTGGCTCGTCCGGTACAGCAGCCCGCCCCGTTCGTGCAGCCGGGTCGGTAACCACAACGTGCCGTCAGCACGTCGGCGGGCCTTGGCCAACGCGATCCGCTGCGACCGCGCTACCAGGTCATAGGTGAGTCGGCGGGCGACATCGGGCAGTTTCATGGGCCGGGCTTCGTCAAGCCGCCGCTGGACCCATTCCGGGCCGAGTTCGACACCGCGTTGGCCGAGGAACGCGTCCCGGACCCGACCGGTGAGTTCGTCCACCCGACGGGCACTGGCGGCGAGCACTCCCAACTCGGCGACAGGCAAGGGATCACCCGCCCACCGCAGGTCGTGCTCGGCGGGCAACGGCGTTCCGGCCGTGCTCTGCGTCGCGGGCAGGGAGGACAGGAACGCGTCCACCGTCATGTCGGGCAACTCCGCGGCGAAGCGGTCGGCCACTTCCTCGATCGGCACCAGCCCGTCGACCTGCTCCACGAGCCAGGACCACAGGCGGCGCCAGGCCCCGACGGAGTAATTGCGCAGCACCACTCCGCGCCAGGCGCCGGCCGCGTCGATGCCGCTGGTGACGGGATCACTGGTCAGGAAGTCGCCGAAAGCGAGCACATGGCCGATGTCGCGGGTGAAGTATCGGACGGGATGTGTGGCGACCACACGAGCCAGAAGCTGAATCGTCTGTCGTCGCGTTGCCGAGCGGGAGCCTGCGTCGGCCGATGCACCGGGCTCGCACATCAGGTTAGCCAGCCACGCCCCGTCAGGATGCTCACCGCCGACACACACGCACAGCCGGTCCCCCAAAGAGGCCAGATCATCCATGTTCAGCGTGTCCTCGGCGGCCAGTTCGAGCAGCCCGCCCAGCCCCGCTCGTAGTGCCGCGGTCTCCAACCGCGGACCGGGAACCGGCATGGGGCCCGCACCGAGGATGCCGAGCGCGACCTCGGATCCGGCGTACGGTGCCCAGAACCCCCATGAGTTGCCCACGTACCCGTCCTTGCCCGGGACCTCGGCTTCGGACATGGTGACCGTCCCGAAGTGCAGCCGCCGGGCAAGGGCATCGACCCCATGAGCACGCGGCAGCCAGTCCAGAGCCTGTGGATGATGCGCGAACGACACGGCGGCCAAGGCCACTTCCGCGCGGCGCAGCAGAGTCTGGGCGGCCGGGACCGTCAGGTCCTCCCCGTCGGCTTGCGCCGCGATCAGCCCGTGCAGTGCGTAGTAACGCCCGTGCGGCGTCTGCGTGGTCACCCCGGGTACCAGGTGATCGACCATGCGCGCCACATGCCGCTCCACCGAGAGCGGATAACGGCCCGCGGCGACGTCCAGTCCGGGGCGGCTCCAGCCCGGTCCGTCCACGAGCTCCGGTGTTTGCCCCTTCGCACCGACGGCGACCATGCCCTCGACCATTTCCCGCTGTCACCCCCTCAGCGCTGTTCAGTCGGGAAACCGATCCGTCATTCTGGCGCATCTCTTGGGGCAGCGGCACTTCGGATGGGAATCCCCAATCGGACGGGACAGCTCGACGGGGTGAATCTGCTGGGAGCCTGATAACCGCCATTATCAAATGACGGTGCCTTCACCCCGCCCGGGGTCGGCGTATCGTCTTGTGGCGTCGGCGAGAATCCGCTGCGAGCGAAGCCGTGACCCAAGGACAAGGCCCGGCCTGATGGCCGAAGCGGCTGATGTGACGATAGATGAGCGAGGGGGAGGGATGCGCACCGTGGTCACTGGTCTGCCGAACCCGGCACTCCGCTCCCCAGCACCGCTGCCCCTCCTGCTGTCGATGTCCGACATCGCGACGTTCGCCCGGGTGAAGCGCCCTGTCGTGTCCACTTGGCGCCGACGCCACACGGACTTCCCGGCCACCGTGTCCGAGCACTCGGGACGGCCGCTGTTCGACGGCGCACAGGTGACGGACTGGCTGATCGCCTCCGGCCTGGGCAACGCCGCCCCGCAGGAGCTCCGATCCGAGCTGGCCCTATTCGGCATCATCGCGCTGCGGGACCGCTTCACGCCGTGGCAGCTGGTCGAGACGCTGGGCAGCCTGCTGTGCCTGCGCCGGCTCGGCGGCCGGCCACTGGCCGACGACGGCGCGAACGCCTCCCCAACCTCCCCGCCCGACGCCGAAGCGGACGAGGCCCTCTGGTCCGCGCTGCTGCGCCGAGCCGAACGGATCGACGCCGAGGACGATTTCGTACTCCGCGAGCTTCGCTCGATCGACGCCACGGCGGCCCCGCTCGCCCGCCTCGCCGAGGACCTGATCGAGTCCGCCTACGACGAGCGCGGCGCGTACGAGTGGCTGCTCGCTGCCCGCTCCCGGCTCGGACTGGATTCCCTCGCCGCTGACGCGGTCACCCCGGAGCTGCGGAGCCTGCTCACCCAGCTCACCGACCTCCGCGTCCGCCTCGAGCAAGGCGAGTCCCTCACCCTCGCTGACCCGCACGCCCGCGCCGGCGACCTACTCGCCGCGCTTCTCGACGACACGGAGGACCGCGACCGCGTCACCGTACTCGCCGCCGACCCCGACGACCGGCTCACCCGAATCACCCGCCGCCGCCTCCTGCTGGCGGGCGTCGGCGAACTCGACCTGGACGTGCAGACCGGCCCCGACCTGGAGGAACGCTTCGCGGACCCGGACCTCGTCGTCACCCAGCTCCCGTACCGCCCCGGCGAGGAACGCTCGATACTCGCCGCCCTCACGCAGCTCGAACGCGTCGCCTACCTCCTCCGCCCCGGCTGCACGGCCCTCGTCCTCGGACCGGCCGACGCGCTCGTCGACGAACTGAAGAGCACCGAGGCCGCCCAGCTCCGCTCGGCCCTCCTGCGCGAGAGCATCGTCGAGTCGGTCATCGCGCTTCCCGGCGGGGTCCTGCCCTTCCGCCCCGGCTACCGTCCCGCGCTGTGGACGCTCACACGCGGTCCCGTCCGGGAGGCGGAGGGCATGGTCTTACTGGCCGACATTAGCTCGGGACAGCTCACGCCGGATGTGCGCATGCGGCTCGCCGAGGACGTCCTCCTCTGGAGAGCAGAAGGCTTCCGAGGACTCGATGGTCACGACCCGCGTTATGGCCGTGTGGTCCCCGTCGCCGACCTGGACCGGGCCTTCGGCGGTCCCCTGACCCCACCTGCGCCGCCCGCCTCCGCGATCTGGTCCGACAAGGTTACCGAACGCCCCGCCCTGATCGCCGAGGCCGAGGCCCGCCTGGAGCGCGCGACAGCGGACACTCACACGTACGAGGACGAGCGAGGCCCTTACCGAGGGGCCGTAATGCGCAGGGTCGGTCGCCTGCCCAAGCGCACCACTCTCGGCAAGCTGATCACCGCACGCAGGGTGACCCGCCTCCCCGGCCACCGTATCGACGAGAGGCACCTCACTGGGGACGGCCACCACACCGTCCTGGGTCCCGAGGAGATCACCGGCGAACGACCCGTGGGCGACCGCCGCATCGACCGCCTGCTGCTGGCAACGGTGTACGAACGGGCGGCGCTCACCGAGCCCGGCGACGTCGTCTACACCCTCGCGCCCCGCCTCGGCGTGTACGTCGACCACGACGGCTTCTCGGTCGTCGCGTTCCCTGCCCGCATCCTCCGCGTCAACGCCGGCGCCACTCGTCCGCTCACCCCCCGGGTCCTGGCGGCCCTGCTCGGCGCGGCTCGTGGCACCGCCCGCAGCCCCAGCGCGGTACGCCCCGCCCGCCGTATCGAGGACTACCAGCTCCCTGACCTCAACCCGGACGAGGTCCTGCGCTTCGACGCCCTCCTAGCCGAGACCGAACGCCGGGAACACCTGCTGCGCGCCCAGTCCGACGCCCTCACCGAGGCCCGCCGCCTGACGGTCGCGGGCCTGGCCGACGGCACCCTCACCCTCGGCGAAACCCGAACCATTAACCGTACGTAACCCCCAGACCCACCCACTGACGAGTCGGAAGAAGGAACGATGCCTCCCCGCAAGCGCGCCGCGGCAGCCGCCGGACAGGGCGAACTGCTCAGTGTCTCCAGCACCAAGGAGATCCAGGACATCCTGTGGAAGGCCGCGGACAAGCTCCGCGGCTCCATGGATGCCGCCCAGTACAAGGAGTTCGTGCTCGGCCTGGTCTTCCTGAAGTACGTCTCCGACGCCTTCACCGAACGCCGCGAGGAACTGGCCGCCGACCCCGAGCTGGCTCAGATCCCCGAGCACCGCCGGGCGGCCTTCTTGGAGGAGAAGGACGAGTACACGGAGAAGAACGTCTTCTGGGTGCCCCAGACCGCCCGCTGGGACCACATTTCCGACAACGCGGCCAGCGCGGAGGGCGGCGTCGGCAAGCTCCTCGACGAGGCCATGGACGAGGTGATGAAGGCCAACAAGACCCTCACCGGCGTCCTCCCGAAGATCTTCAACCGCGACAATGTCGACCAGAAGCGTCTGAAGGAACTCGTCGACCTGATCAGCGACGCGCGCTTCACGGGGCATGGCGACCGCCCGGCGCAGGACGTCCTGGGCGAGACGTACGAGTATTTTCTGGAGAAGTTCGCACGCGCCGAGGGCAAGCGGGCCGGCGAGTTCTACACGCCGGCGAGCGTGGTCCGCCTGATCGTCGAGGTGCTGGAGCCGTACGAGGGGCGGGTGTACGACCCAGCGTGCGGCTCGGGCGGCATGTTCGTACAGAGCGGCAAGTTCGTCGCGAAGCGGCGCGGCAAGGACCACACGCACGACATTGCGGTTTACGGCCAGGAGGCCAACGAGCGCACCTGGCGCCTGGCCAAGATGAACCTCGCGATCCACGGCATGGACCCGAAAGGCGTCGGCGACCGCTGGGCGGACACGTTCGCGGACGACAAACTGCCGGATCTGAAGGCCGATTTCGTGATGGCCAACCCGCCGTTCAATATGTCGGACTGGGCGAGGAAGTCGGACGACAGGCGGTGGCGCTACGGCACTCCGCCCCAGTCGAACGCGAACTACGCGTGGCTCCAGCACATCGTGTCCAAGCTGGGTGACCGGGGCAGCGCGGGCGTGGTCCTGTCCAACGGCTCGATGTCCTCAAAGCAGTCGGGCGAGGGCGAGATTCGCGCGGCGATGGTCGAGGCCGACCTGGTGTCCTGCATGATCGCGTTGCCGGCCAACCTTTTCCGTACGACAGCGATCCCGGCCTGCCTGTGGTTCCTGACGAAGGACAAGTCCCCGCAGGGCACGAGGGCGTTGGAGGACCGGCGGAGCCGGGCGCTGTTCATCGACGCGCGCGCGATGGGCACGATGGTCGACCGCACGGAGCGGATCCTCACGGAGGAAGACCTGGAGAAGATCTCCGACACGTATCACGCGTGGCGGGGCACGAAGTCGGCGAAGGACAAGGGCCTTTCGTACGAGGACGTGCCGGGCTACTGCTACAGCGCAACGCTGGAGGAGATCGAGAAGCAGGACTACGTGTTGACGCCGGGGCGGTATGTAGGGGCGGCGGAGGTCGCGGAAGACCCGGACGCGGAGCCGGTGGGGGAGCGGATCGCTCGGCTGACTAAGGAATTGTTCGAGCAGTTGGATGAGTCGGCTCGGTTGGATGCGGTGGTGCGGGAGCAGTTGGGGAGGATCGGTGGCTGACCAGAGCGAGCAGGTCACGTTTGCTGAATTGATGCGCCGCGGAACTCTCGAGATCGGCGATGGGTACAGGGCGAAGAACAGCGAACTTGGAGGAAATGGGCCGATCTTCATGCGGGCAGGAAGGCTCACCCAGAGCGGTTGGGATTGGGATGGGGCTGAGCGATTCCATGCAGAGCTGGCCATGAAAGTTAAGCCCAAGATGGCTAAGCCAAGAGACACGGTAATTACGACCAAGGGGAACAGTACCGGTAGGACTGGTTATGTTCCGAATGATGCCCCTGAATTCGTCTATTCTCCCCATCTGAGCTACTGGAGGTCAAAGAACCCTGATGAGCTCGATGCGCGGTACCTGCGATATTGGGCTTTGAGTTCGGAATTCCGCTCGCAGTTGAAGGCTATGGCTCATGGAACCGATATGGCCCCATACCTCAGCCTTTCGGATCAGAAGCGAATCGAAATCGTTCTCCCAGACGTGGAGTGGCAGCGGACTATTTCCGAGGTGCTAGGGGTGCTGGACGACAAGATCGCGGTCAGCGAGCGCATCGCGGTCACGGCTCGCGAACTCGGTCTCACCTTCTATTCCCAGAGTCTTCGTGATGAAGACTCCGTTGAAGTAGTTGTGGAGTCAATCGCGACTGCGCTGACTCGCGGCGTCACTCCTAAGTACACGGATTCTTCGGATGAACTCACAGTACTCAATCAGAAGTGCATTCGCGGCGGGCGTGTGAATCTCGAACCCTCCCGCCTGACTCTCCGGGAGAAGGTCAAGGACCCCAAGCTGCTGCAGCCTAACGACGTGCTGGTGAATTCAACGGGTGTTGGTACTCTCGGGCGGGTTGCCCGTTGGACCTTGGACCTGGACGCGACTGTCGACTCGCACATTACGATCGTGCGCTTCAATGAGGACAAGGTCGACCCCGTTTGCGCCGGATTCGCCATGCTGCGTGCTCAGCCTGAGATCGAGGCGATGGGCGAAGGCAGCACTGGTCAGACCGAACTCCGGCGATCCCAAGTAGGTGAACTGGAACTGACCTTGCCCAGTCCTGCTGGCCAGAAGGAACTGCGCCCCAAGCTGGATGCGCTGGAGGAGCGAGCGGACCAGGCGCTCAGGGAGTCTCTGGCCTTGGCTGGCCTCCGCGACACCCTCCTCCCCCAACTGATGTCCGGCAGCCTCCGCGTCCGAGACGCCGAGAAGATCGTGGAGGGAGCCGTATGACCAACGAAAGCGGCAACGAGCCCACTCACGCCTCGGCCCACCTCGACGCCAAAATGACCGAGTCCACCTGGGAGCACCTCGCCCTGGACGAACTCGCCCAACTCGCCTGGGACACCAAGCCCGGCAAAGACCTCGCCCCCGGCACTGGCCACCGCCGGGACTGGGACGACCTCATCCTCCACGACGAACTCCAGGCCGCCATTGAGAAGCTGAACCCGGAGCTGACCTCCACCGCCGTCCACGAGGCGATGCGTATCGCCACCGACCCAGCATCCCGCGAGGCGTACCCGGAGAACAAACGGGCCCACGAGTACCTGACCACCGGCATTCGCCTCACCTACACCGACGAGTTCGGCGCAGAGCAGACCCCCACCGTCCGTCTCGTGGACTTCACGGACGCCGACGCGAACAGTTATCTCGCCGTCAACCAGGTCACGGTCAGGGACACCGACGGCAGCCACCGCCGCTTTGACATCGTCCTGTACGTCAACGGATTGCCCCTGGCCGTCGTCGAGTTGAAGAGCGCCTCTGACGAGAACGCGACCCTCAAGTCGGCGCACGCCCAACTCCAGACGTACGTCTCGGAGTTCCCGATCGCGTTCCGCTACAACGTCCTCTGTCTGGTCTCGGACGGCATAACCGCCAAGTACGGCACAGCGTTCACGCCGTACGAGCACTTCGCTCCCTGGAACGTCGACCACGAGGGCGAGCGCGTCGACACCAACGAGCCCGGCTACGACGGCCTCGACGCGCTGAACCTGGCCCTGCACGGCCTGTTCACGCAGGACCGGTTCCTGTCCCTCACCCGCAACTTCGTCAACTTCCCCCCGCCAAAGCCGGGCGAGCAGCTCTCCGGCAAGCGCATTGCGAAGCCGCACCAGTACTTCGCCGTGAACAAGGCCGTGGACGCCGTCGTCGAGGCGTCACGGACGAACGGCCAGGCCGGTGTCGTCTGGCACACGCAGGGCGCGGGCAAGTCGGAGGAGATGGTGGAGACGGCGGCGCTCGTCGCCCGCCACCCGGCCCTGAACAACCCCACCATCGTCGTCATCACCGACCGCAACGACCTCGACGACCAGCTCTACGACACCTTCCTCGACAGCGAGACCCTGCTCGGGCAGAAGGCCCACCAGATCGACACGCGCGAGGAGCTACGCACCGAGCTGAAGCGGCGCAACGTCGGCGGGATCGTCTTCACCACCCTTCAGAAGTTCGGCCTGAGCAAGGAGGAGAAGGACGCCGGCAAGTCCCACCCCCTCCTCTCCGAGCGCCGCAACATCCTGGTGATCGTCGACGAGGCGCACCGCTCGCACTACGACAGCCTCGACGGCTACGCCCGCCACCTGCGCGACGCCCTGCCGTACGCCACCTTGCTCGCCTTCACCGGTACGCCGATCTCGAAGGCCGAGGCTGACACCCGTGCCGTCTTCGGCGAGTACATCGACATCTATGACCTGAAGCGCGCCGTAGACGACGGGGCCACGGTCCGTGTCTTCCACGAGCCGCGTGTCATCAAGGTCGACCTGCCCAAGGGCGTCGACCCGAACAAGCTCGACGAGCAGGCCAACACCGTCACCGAGGGCATGGACGACGCCGAGCGCCGCCGCGCCATCCAGTACGCCACGACGATGAACACGGTCTACGGCGCCCAGGACCGCATAGCGAAGCTCGCCGACGACCTGATCGCCCACTGGGAGCAGCGCCGCGAGCTGGTCAAGCCCGATATCGGCGCCCCCGGCAAGGCGATGATCGTGTGCGCGACCCGCGAGATCTGCGTACGGGTCTTCGACGCGCTGGCCGAGCGGCGGCCCGGCTGGGCCAGTGACGAGGTCGGCAAGGGCGTCATGAAGATCGTCTTCCACGGGGACCGCTCCGACCCCGAGCACATGCGCAAGCACTCGCTGCGGAAGTCCCAGCAGAAGGTCGTTCAGAAGCGAGCCAGGAACGCCGACGACGAGCTGGAACTGCTCATCGTCCACTCGATGCTGCTCACCGGCTACGACGCCCCGCCCATCCACACCCTGTACATGGACCGCCCGATGCAGGGCGCCAACCTGATGCAGGCGCTCGCCCGCGTCAACCGCCGTTTCCGCGGCAAGCAGGACGGCTTGCTCGTCGGCTACGCACCCCTCACCGACAACCTCACCAAGGCCCTGCGCGAGTACTCGGACCAAGACCGCAAGGACCAGACCCTCGGCGCGGACATCGAACGGGCCGTCACCGAGGTCAAGAACGAGATCGCCACCATCAAGGGGCTACTGGCCGGAAGCCGTTGGAAGGAGTGGCTCGCCGACACCGGCCGCTCCGACTCCCGCAAGCGCGCGCTACGCCTGACCGCCGACTTCCTGCGCGATCCGAAGAACCCGGGTAACAAGGTCGAGGCCCCCGCCAAGCCGCTCTCCGTCCGCTTCAAGGACAGCGCGGCCCGGCTGGACCGTTTCTACCGTGTCTGCGCGATGAGCAAGGAGATCGCCGAGCGCTGCGAGGACCTGGACGACTGGCGTCGTGACATCTCCTTCTTCAGCGAGGTCCGGGCCTGGATGATCAAGCTCGACGCCGCCCAGCGCGAGGCGAGCGGGGAGCCGCTCAGCGCCGAGGTCCAGCGTTACCTGCAAGCCCTCGCGGCCTCGGTCGTCGACGCCGACGAGATCACCGACCTGTACGCGGAGGCCGGGATCGGCCGGCTGGACATCACCCGCCTCAACGAGGCGCAACTGCGGAAGCTGGAGAACTCCGAGACCCCCCACCTGGTCACCGAGGCCCTGCGCCGCATGATCCAGCAGAAGATGCGCGAGGTGACCAAGCACAACGTCGTCCGCAACGAGAGCTTCACCGAGCGCCTGAACGACCTGATGAAGCGGTACATGCTGCAGCAACTCACCAGCGCCCAGGTGATCGCCGAACTCGCCGCGCTGGCAAGGGAGGTGTCGGCGGAGGCCCGCCGCGGCGAGCGGTTCGACCCGCCGCTGACCCACGCCGAGCTGGCCTTCTACGACGCCGTCGCGCACCGCGACATGGCCGAGGCGATGGAGGGCGGCGATGACACCCTCGCCAAGATCGCCCGTGCCCTCGTCAAGGACATCCAGAAGAACCTCTCCGTCGACTGGCTCTCGCGCGAACCCGTACGGGCGAAGCTCCGTACCCGCATCCGCCGCGTGCTGGCGATGTTCGACTACCCGCCGGAGGAGGAGCGCGAGGCGGTCGACCTGGTCCTCAAGCAGATGGAGATCGTGGCCGCTCTCTGGGCGCCGGCCGCGAAGGAGGGGGAGGGGTAGCACGAGCGGTACTGCGACAGAGGCGGGGTTTCCCTGAGAGGGGTGGTTCTTGGGGCGGGTGACGGCTACGCCAGCCCCAGGATCACGCGGACGCACTCTTCCACATGCTGCATCTCACTTGGAGTCACCAGGCTGAGACTCGCGTCGTCGTACTTGGGCGCCCCGCAGTCCGGACAGATCGGGACGTGGATGGAGGCGCGGCCCGGTGTCCCGAACATCACGACGTTGGTGATCGCCGAAAGTGGATCCGCGACGGAGACGGGTGCGCCTCACCGACGTACGGAGCGAACCGCCTTCTCCTGTCGGGCAGTTCGCCTCCTCTTTGCGGGGTGCGCGATCGGTCCGCGTCGTGCGCGATCGCCCCTGGTCGTCATCGAACTCGCCGTGAGCGCCGTGCGATACGGCGTGTGCCCGGAGTGATATCGGCCTCCGACGCGCTCTCGATACGGCGGGTCGCGGACACGGCCTCCGTGAAACGGCCCCGCGCCCCCGCCTTCATCGACTCCTGAGGGCGAGTCGGGTGGAGGACTACTCCTGGTGAACGCCTTGGTCGTGCGCTGGGTTTGATGCCGCGTCACCCGCTGGGCAAGGCGGTGTGGGCGGAAAAGCCCAGTGCCCCATAACTCGGCTGGTGATTCTCGATCTGTGATAACCCCGGTTATCGATCAGAACATGGCTTGACGAATCTCTCTGTCTCTAACGTCTGTTCCGTCACACCGGGCACGCGCAATGCCGGAGGCTCACCCCTCCCGCTCACCGCATGAGCCCGGTCGGTGCCCATCGGACATCGGAACGGACCACGGAGAGCGGAGAGGACCATGACGGAACACCTCGCACAGAGCGAGCCGAACGAGGCGAACGCAACGAGCGATCAGGGCCGAGGCGGCTCCTCGACGCTCTCCCGGCTGGTCGCCCGCCTCGAAAGCTCGGCGCTCGCCGAGGCACCCCGGGAACTCCTGCGCGAGGCACTGGGAGCCACGGCGACGGAGTCCGGCGCCCCCGTCGTTCCGCACCCGGACCAGCGGGTGTTCCTCGACTCCATCAGCGTCAGCGGCTTTCGCGGCATCGGCCGCAAGGCGCGTCTGCCGTTGACCGCGAAGCCTGGAGTCACTCTCGTCGTGGGGCGCAATGGCTCGGGGAAGTCCAGCCTCGCCGAGGGCGCCGAGACGGCGCTCACGGGCCGGACCGCCCGCCTGGACAAGCAGCGGGGCGAGGTGTGGCGCCGGCACTGGCGCAACCTGCACGACGGGGCCGACCCGAAGGTCGAGGTCCGCCTCGCACTCGCGGGCGACCCCCGGCTGTCCACCCTGACGTGCACCTGGCCCGGTGACGATGTCACCGCTCCCGAGGTCGAGTTCAGGCGGCCGGGCCACGGTCGGCTGCCCTTCGCCGACATGGGGTGGGAGCGGGCCTTGAACGACTACAGCCCCTTCCTGTCGTATGCGGATCTCGACAAGGTCCTCAACGGCAGGCCGAGCGAGCAGTACGACTCAGTCGCCGCCATCCTCGGACTCGGCGAGCTGACTGACGCGAACGAACGGCTCCAGCGCATCGAGAAGGCGCTCGACTCCGCGCTGAAGCAGGCCGAGGCGGAACGGCCCGGACTCGTCGAGACGTTGTCCGCGCTGGACGACCCCCGGGCGGAACGCGCGCTCGCGGTGGTCGGCGGGGCGGGCGACCCCGACTTCGCCGAACTCCATGCCCTGGTGACCGCACTGCCCGACGCGGACGAGGGCCGTCTCCAGGAACTGCGCGCGACCGCCGCGCTGACCGGACCCGACCTCGCCGCGGTCGGCGCGGCCGTGGACCGGCTGCGCGAGGCCGTCGCTGTACTCGACGACGTACGGTCCTCGGGCGTCGAGGACGCCCACCAGCGCGCGGAACTGCTGGCCAAGGCCCTGGAACACAGTCGTAGGCATGACGACGAGGACACCTGCCCGGTGTGCGGGTCCGATCGGCCGCTTGACGAGGCGTGGGCCGAGCGGGCCGCCGAGCAGGTAGCGAGCCTGCGGCGGGAGGCAGCGACCGCGCGGGAGGCACGCACCGGGCTGCGGGACGCGGTGGACGCCGTCCGCTACCTCGTCACGCCGGTCCCCGCGTGGCTGCCCGCCCCGCTCGTGGACCCGTGGGAGGAGTGGCAGGCGTGCCGGGCGATCGACGACGCCCAGCGGCTCGCCGCCCGCGCCGAGACCGCCGCTCTTGTCCTCGCCGACGCCTGCGCCGCGCTGCGCGAGGAGGCGCTGCGGGAGCTGGAGAAGCTCGACGAGGAGTGGCGCTCCTGTGTCACCCGCCTCGCGGGCTGGCTCGACCGGGCCCGGCCTGCGTACGCCGGCAGGCTCCGGCTGCGCCAGGTCAGGGCGGCCCGTAAGTGGCTCAAGGAGGCGTGTGCCGAGCTGCGTGAGGAGCGGCTGCGGCCGTTCGAAGACCACTCGCAGCGGATCTGGGAGGAACTGCGTCAGCAGAGCAACGTGGACCTGCGTTCCGTACGCCTTACCGGCAGCGAGAAGGCCAACGTGCGCAAGCTGGTGATGGACGTGTCCGTCGACGGCACGGAGGCGGCGGCCCTCGGGGTCATGAGCCAGGGCGAACTGCACTCCCTCGCGCTCTCGCTCTTCCTGCCGCGCGCCGCCGCGCCGGACAGCCCCTTCGGGTTCGTCGTCATCGATGACCCTGTGCAGTCCATGGATCCCGCCAAGGTCCACGGCCTCGCGAAGGTCCTGCACGACCTCGGGGAGACCCGGCAGGTTGTGGTCTTCACCCACGACACGCGGCTCCAGCGGGCCTTCACCAACCAGGAACTCCCGGTGACCGTACTGGAGGTGGAGCGGGCGGGCCGGTCCGTGGTGACCGTGAACCGGGTGACCGATCCGGTCGGTCAGGCACTCGCCGACGCACGCGCCCTCATCCGCACGCGAAACCTCCCGCCGGTCGCGATGACCCATGTGCTGCCCAGCCTCTGCCGCGCCGTCCTGGAACGTGCCTTCTTCGAGGCCGCGTGGCTGCGGCTGCACCGGGCGGGGCTGGCCGAACACGAGGCGGAGAAGACCGTCGCGGGCGCAGTCACGCTGATGGACATCGCCGCCTTGGGGCTCTTCGGAGACCCGTCGAAGAGGGCCAGTGACGTCTACGGCGAGCTGCGCAGGCGGTGCGGACCCGGGGCGGTGGACCTCGTCCGGCAGTGCCAGGAGGGTGCCCACCCGTCGGGCACCTCGATGCCGGACCCCCACCAGTTCGTGGACGACATCAAGGCCGTCGCCCTGACGGTACGCAAGCCCGAGGAGGGGCCGTGAACCAGACGATTCGCCAGCTGCTCGACACCGCCGGCCTGCTCCTCGCGGACAGCGGCGAGCCCGCCACGCCCGCTGCCACCACGGCGAGCCGATGTCGAGGTGCCGCCTTCGCCCTCCGCGTCGCGCTGGAGAGCGCGGTCGCCGACCGCCTCACCGCCCACCGGGCGCCGCGCGCGATCCGGGAGGGCACCCAGCGAGCCGCGTTCCTCTGGCTCCGCGGTTGCGCCGAAGCAGAAACGGCCCGCCGCGCGAAGGCCGTATGGAGTCAGCTCTGCCTGGGATGCCACTACCACCAGTACGAGATCGGTCCCACGGAGGACCAGGTCCGCGCGTGGCACACCGAAGTCGCGGCGACCGTCGCCCTGTTGGCCCGCTGATCCGCATCGGCGCCAGGAGAGCGCTGCCGGGAGGAGACATCACGTGAGAACGGCACCACGAGGACGGTTATCGCGACCGTTCACAAAGACCAGAATGAGGAGCAGCACCATGACGGCCCGTACGTCCAAGCGAACCCTGTACCCGCTCAGGGGCGTGCCTGCCACCGCCGACGCGATGTTCGACGCCCTGGACGCGGACCAGTTGGAAAGGGTCCACGCGGATTTCGACGTCCCCGAGAACCTCGGTGTACCGGCGATCCTGGTCACTGGGAGCTTCGAGCAGCCCGTGGCGAGCTGGTGCGACGAGATCTTCCGAACGACGGGTATCGAGGTGTCACGGCCCGTCAACCGCTCGGCTGGCCTGCTGATGCTGGCCGTCGACGGTGAGGTGTACGCGATCGGTTACGACCAGGGCTTCCGCCTGGTGCCCGATCGGCTGAAGGACCACCGCTTCGGGCTGAGCTTCGCGTCCCGCCGGGTGGACCCCGCGAAGATCCGGGACCTGGTGTCGCACACCCCCGGCGGAGGGCGCACCGACATCACGCTGATCCCGAGCGGGGCCTCGGTGTGGAGCCTGGGCATCGTCGAGCACGCGCAGATCGTGCGCCGCCTCGGCGGCCACCTGGACGACATCCCGCTCACCATCTCCCGGGACAACCCGGGGAAGATCTCCAGTGCCGAGGGCGGCGCCGGCCTGCGCATGCGGCTCGGTGTGGAGGGCGCCGACCTGATTGCCGACATCCGTGCGATCGCCCGCGTCCTGCGCGAGGAGAAGCCGAGTCCGGAGCTGGAGTTCGTCGAACACGTCCTGCCCGTCGACGATCCCAGCCTTGTCACCCGCTTGGAGGTCATCCTCGACGACCTTCTGGGGCAGGAGCCTGACGGGAGAATCAGCGTCGCTGTCCCCGCCGACCATTGGGACGACTACATAGCCGCCCGGGCGTTCAGGGCCAGGATCAACAGCGACGCAGCCGGCCGGTCGACCGACGACTTCGACCTGGAGTACGTCCTCTGCCGTACGCGCATCCAGCGTGCGGGCAACCGCGTGGCCGCACTCCGGGAAGGAAGCATCACTCTCTATCGGCACGACCGCGCCGACCGGGCCGACGAAATCTGGACGTCCAGCGCTCTCCGGTGGATCGAGGCGGAGGTGTTTCTCGGCTCTCGCCGGTTCTTCCTGATGGACGAGCACTGGTACGAGATCGACCAGGAGTATCTGAAGGCGATCCGCTCGCACGCCGAGCGGCTGATCACCGACACCCCGTCCGTCGACCTGCCCCCGTGGGTCCTCGGGGAGAAGGAGCGCACCTACAACGCGTCCGTGCCGGACCAGCGGCCCGGGTACGTCTGCTTCGACCGCGACAACGTGCAGACCGCGCTGCACCGCGGGAACGGCGTGGAGATCTGCGACCTGCTGAGCCCGGACGATGTCCTCGTCATGGTGAAGCGCACCAAGGGCTCCGACGCGCTGAGCCACCTCTTCAGTCAGGCGCTCGTCGCCGTACAGACGCTGCGGAACTCCCCGGAGGGCAGGGAACGGTTCGCCGAGAAGGTGGCCGCGGCCCGGCAAGGGCGCGGTCTACCGGAAGACTTCCGGCCTTCGAAGGTCGTCTTCGCGATCCTGCTGAAGGACGGCACGGACCTCACCGCCGACACCCTGTTTCCGTTCTCGCAGGTCACCTTGGTGCAGACGGCCAGGACGCTCGAAGCATGGGGTGTCCAGGTTGAGGTCGTCGGCATCGCCTCCACTCCGTCGGCTGTCACCACGACTGGGACTCGGCGGTTGGCGGCGTAGCCGCCGCGTACCGTAACGACGTACGGCGACGTTGCTGGCCAGCCGTTCCGGATCTCGGGGTGGCTGTGACAGCGGGCAAGGGCCACAGCAATGCCAGCTGTTGCGCCAGCGACTTTCGCACCGCGTCGACCAGTGACGTCACGCGCCTATCGTCACGAGCGGCTGTGCATTACCTCAATCGCCATGGCCGACAAGCAAATAGCAAGGCATTCCACACGATCGCGTGAACACTGTCGCAGGGAGAGGCACCAGGGGGGCGCCCAAATGGCAGAGTCCACGATGCACGTCGGTGGTCCATCACCGGCGTCCGCCTCATGCCGCCGTCGGCGGAGCAGGAAACCAGTCGAGAGATCCCCAGGCCCACGGTGCCGTTTGGGTTGATCCTTCTGCGGGCGTCGGCAGCTGGACTGTACGAAGCGGAACATGCCGAGCAACCAGGTCGGTCGGCTGGCGTTCCGCTGCCGCGAGGCTTCCCCTCGGGTGCGTGTCACGCGCCCGGCGGACGAGTGCGTGCTGTCACCCAGCTGCGGCTGGGAGAAGGACAACTCCATGGCAACCAAGCGGCCTGACGGCATCTACCCATACATCGGCACCGATACATGGGGAGAACGACTCGCGGACGCCGTCGAGAACACCTGTGAGCAGGCGGGCGTGATCCCGCCCCCGCGTTCCGCGATTACCCAGGGCATCGCCACCGCCCTCGGCGACACCGAGATCAAGAAGATCGTCGTCACCTCTCGTGGCAAGAAGGTCCTCACCCCCTCCGCTTGGCGCGAGGTCAACTCGGGTGACGACAAGGTCCTGTTGCTCATCTGCGACGTCCACGGTGCTGCCGTGGTCCCCTGGGACCTCAATGACCGCACTGTCAGTTCCTGGGCTCCGCCCAGCCCGGAAGCCACCCAGCGCGTCGTTGAACTCGTCACGGCTGAAGCCGACTTGGAGAACGCGGAGAAGGCCAAGAAGCTCGCCGAGAAGGAGTGCGACGCCCGGCGACGCGCACCCGGTGATGATCCGCACGCCGCTGCGGCCCTCGCCGCGGCGCAGGAGAAGTACGTGCATGCCAGCAAGCGTGTGCGGGAGGCTGAGCGCACGAAGGCCGCCTTGCTTGCCGCACTTGGCCAGCGCCGGCCGCGTCCCGTGGTTCACGCGGCGGAGGAAGACGGTGAGCCCAAGACCGCCCTCGTGCTGGCCGAGCAGCCGTACGAGGTGGCAGTTCATGTTCACCGCTACGCTGTGGAGAACCTGCGGCGCTCCGGCAAGACGCGCGGTTACGACCTCGCCGAGTCCCTGGTCACTGCTGGCCAGCTGACGCGTGGCATGAGTGTTCTCCAGCAGTGGCAAGTTACCAACGCGGACGGCAGTACCTCCCGGCTGTGGCGGATGGTCGCAGTGACTGCCAATAACCGCGCCCTGGCCCGACTCGATGTATTCGGTCTGCGCTCAGAGCACCTGGTGACCGGGATGCCCCAGTCCGCTGTGCCGCTTTCCAAGGGGCCGAACGACCCCACCGTGCTGCTGCTCAACCAGCGGGAGATTCTCAACCGCGTCTCGCATGGCTTCAACGAGGACAGTGCCGCAGATGCGACGGAGCCGGACCACAAGGCGCTGCGCGCAATGAAGATTGCCACCGTGCCGGCCGAGATTGTCATCGGCTGCAGCAAGCCTGCTGCGCTGGAGCACGTGCTGCGGGCGTTGAACGTCAACGACCACTTGCGCGGTATCCAGCCCTACGACGAGGACGCGCGCCTGATCGCTTTGTTTGCCACGCTCGTGGACACCTATGCCAAGGAGGGCAAGCTGGGACCGATCCTTGCGGACGCCTTCCCCACCGCCCAGGGGGCTGATCTGCTGGACCTGGGCGGCGTGCGCGACGCCCTCACCGCAAACGGTTCCCTCGACCCGCTGGCTCCCCTGCTGCCTGCCGACGAGAAGGTCTCGCCGGTCACCCTGCGGGACATCGCCATCCGGGCCATCACCACCCTCGTCTTCCCGGACGTACCCCCCGCCGGTCCGGAGACTGGCAAACGTCAGGTTCGGGACACCGGACCCTACTGGCCCATCGTGAAGGCCGCCCTGCAAGAAGCCCCGTGGAGCCAGATCCGGGCCAAGACCGCAGAGGCCCGTACCAGGCTCTGGTCCGCTGCTATCGCACAGATGTTTCTGCATCGCGCCAACATTCTCTCCGCGCTCGGCCTGTTCGGCGTGCCCGAAGTCAAGGACGGCTCCGGGCAGGATCCAAGGCCGCTCAAGGAACTGCTTCTCGGTGCCGAGGCTGGAGACCCCACCGCGTGGGCGGCACTGGTGCGGCGGATGGCACCCGCGCTGATCCACGCTCCCGAACCGCTGATCACCCCCGGTCAGGGCAGTGAGGCGGGAGCGGGGCGCAAGGGCGTCCGTCGTACCCCGACGAATGCGCTTGCGGCCCTGACGCTCGCTTACACCGAGAACGCGCCGGGCGTTAGTAGGGAGCTTCTGCTCGCGTTCGCCCGGTCCGTGCTGCAGCACCCGGACGCGACCCAGGCGCCCGAGGCGCCCGGCGGCGGACGGCTTGTCTGCTATGGCGAGAGCCTCTGGAGTGAGGAGGACCAGACCCCGATCGTGCCCGGGATGGTGCTCGCTCCTGACACCAATGGCGAAGCCACCTCTTTCGTCGCCGACAAGGCGTGGTTCGATCACCTTTTCCCGGCGGAACTGGGCCGTGCCTCACGGACCGGTGCCTCCGGTGGCGACGCTAGCGACGGGGGGAGCGACTCTGAGAGCACCAACCAGTCGGACGGCGCCACGACGATCCATGGGCAGGCACCACCATCCGACCCACGAGACCGGCTGGCCGAACTCCGACGGGAGTTGCCGGCCCGGATCGAGCTGGCAGAAGGCATCTACCAGCGTGCCGTCGAGGCGGCCAACGCCCTCCTGGTCGAATTCGATGAAGCGAGCCGCCTGCGCTCCCAGTTGAGCGAGGAGCCGCTGCCTGCCGACCAAAGGATCCAGTGGATGGAACGCCTGGCGTCCGCCCGTAAGACGGCTCAGGAGAGTGCGACGATGCTGAGCCAGGTGGAGGCCCTCATCCTGCAGGTGTAGGGGCTGGTCAATCCTGGCGATCGAACTGTCGTGGTGCGGGTGTTGGCGGCCAACAGACCGACTTGAAGTGGTGCTCGACTGACGGCCGTGCACCAGCCACTGGGGCTCGTGCACGTTATCCATCGTGGTCCGCCCAGATCTAGCCACGGGAGACCACGGCACGACGAAGGCTCCGACCGAAATCGGGTCGGGGCCTTCGTTTGCCCACGTGGGCTGGGGCGGAGGATATACGAGATTCGAACTCGCGAGGGGTTGCCCCAACACACTTTCCAATTGTCCGCTCGGGCGTCCGGGGGGCGTTCGGAGGGTTCACGGGGCAGGTCAGAGGGGGTGCGCGTACGGCGGTGAACGATCACGGCCGTCAGCGCACTGGACAAAGACCAGCACAATGGTCGAGCCCATCGTTGGCTCAGAGACCGCACGATGAGGGATGGATGACCACCTGGCTCAGGGAGGACGCAGGCGATGGGATCACTCCGAAAGGCGTGATTGCGGCAAATCTCTGCAGTGCCGCTCCTACCAGATGGGCGCCCTCTGCAATTCGCGAATCCGCAATGGAATCGTTGATGCGTACAGACGGGCCTTCATGGAGTCAAGATTCGTGAAGGTGATTTGTTGCAGTTGAATCCCATGCTCTTTACGCAAGACCTTGGCGAAACTCTTCCGCCAATCGTTCCAGACGTTCCTCTCCTCGCGTGTGAGCGTCTCCAATTGAATGATCACCAATCGGACTGATCTTGGTCGCAGACGCTCAGGTTCCATCAAGACCCTAATTTGCTCGACCTTATGCCACCACTCCGGTTCGTTCTTCCGAGTGCTTTTAATGTGAGCGCCGATGGCCTTGGTCATACCGGTAGTAATGGCATCGTGCAGAGCCGGTCGTCGAATCCGGTGCGCTACATGCTCGGCAAAGTCGAGAGCGTCAGCCTCAAGCAAAAATCCAGGCTTGGGTGTCCTGCCCATGAGTAGCTGCTTACTCACTGGCAAGCTGATGCGCAAGTCAACGCTCCAGTCGCCCGGTTCCGGGGGAGCAGTCAGATAGACGTAGTGCTGAACCTGGTGCGTCTTGATCTCCGTCAACGTGTCGGGAGGTAGACTATTTAGTGACACGACAGGGCTGACTTGGACAAAAGAGTGTCGGGCCCCCGGTCCCACAGCCGCAATGTCGCACGTCTGACTAGTGATGATCACCCAAGGAAATGACAACTCCTCTGGCGCTGCGAACTCCCACCCGCCATCGCTCTCTGATTCGGCGACAACAAAATTGGTGATCGGATCAGCGCCAGCGGGGGCAACCCAGACCATTGGCCCACCTGCCAGGAGATCCCCTTGCTTCCACGAGTCGAGCGCTTTCTCCTGCTCTTCACTCCAGGATTTCGGGAGTACCCAGTCCAGGGACGCCGACGCCACGGTAGGGCGTGACCGAGGAGCGTCTTCCGCCACCACTCTGCTCAGTCCTCCGATCGTTGATCCGGGCCAATGCGCCCACTGAGACCGCCAGCCCGACGCACAACAACGCGCCCCTTCAATGTCTTCGGTTGTGCTACGCGCGGGCCAGGGTTGTCAACCCCCACGGCATGCTCACTCTCAAAGAACGACATTGGAGGGCGTCTGAGAGATTCACGCCGCGACCTTTCAGCCAGCGCGTCAGCGATGAGTTGATCAAATTCTCCGGCCCGCAGTTGCTTCCGGCGTTGAGGGTCTGTCTTGAACCATCGCTGCAGTTCTGCGCCGAGGATTTCCCCTAGGTCTTCGCAAGTCTGGATCAGGGCCATGGCGCGGCCCAAGCTGGAGAGACGGGGGACAACGTCCTTTTTCCGTCGCCAGTGGTAAAAGGTCCTAGGTGCAATTTTGGCCGCTGCCAGTACATCCCGCTGCGGGATATCGAGGGTCTGCTCGACGTGGCTTAGCGCCTCTTCGACGCTCATTTCATGTGATGTATCGGCCGAGTCCGTGCTAGGCTGCGAACCTTGATTTAGCGTGATTGGTTGACTTGAACTGATCCATGCAAGGCTCCGCCACGTTGGAAGGTCAACTCCGACGCTCAAGAGTAGCGTGTGGGGCAGTGGAGTATTCGCCACGCCCCGTCCAAGCAGGCTTTCTGGGAGTCCGGGCAAGGGGCGTCCCAAAAGGTCTCGGAGCGGTCCGCTAGGGATTCCCGGAAGATATACCTGCGTAGCGTTTGATTCTGTGCGGTCCCAATCGAAGCGAACTACTTCATCCCCAGTTCCGCGCTCTGTCGAGGGGAGGACGCCTAGCGATCCAGACATCACTTCTCTCCCTGATCTTCTTTCGAAGTGGCGTGAGCGAGGGAATCTTCCTTCGCTGTGTCGAAAGTTGGCTTAAGTCCTTCGCGGAAATCGCTAGAGATAGCTTGCTGAAACATGGACAGGGCCGTCCTGTTCATTCGCTGCAATTGCAAAAGGCAGTCATCGACATCGAACGTGCACGTCGACCCGTCGAAAACGTCTAGGTCAATGAGATAGCTAACTGAGCGAGAGGCCCCATCGTTGTAAGCGCCATGCCTAATAATTGCTCCCTGTCCTCCCCCGAAGGACAATTCGAGCTGCTGATTTGCGGAAGCGACGAGTTTTCCAAACACGGGGTCCAAGAGAGGGCCCAGGAGGGCGTCATTCACGCGTCCCTTCCATGCCTGAGGCGTCACAGCTGACGAGTCAACCAACCGGTTGATGTACCTCAGCCCTAGGCGGAATCGCAACTGTGGAGCGAAAAGCTCTCCGACTCCTCGGAGCATGACATTGAGTGACGGTCGGAGGCTGCTGCTCCAACGCTCATAGCGGGTCACCTGCACCACGACCGAGTCTGGCATGACCGTCACGATCATGGATTGATCATCGGAGATGTACTGCCAGCCCGATGCGCGCACTGTGACTTGGGGGGCCGGCGCGCCAGCTCCAACCATCTGCACCATGAGCTCTTGCTGTCGCGCAGGCTGCATCGTGTTGAGCTTGAGGCCCTGTGCCAGGGCCAGCGCCTGCAGCTTGGTCGCATGCTCTGTCGAAACCTCGTTCACGGTGCTGCTAAAGCGAACCTCCGCGATCGCTACCTCAACCGGCGCTGCCGCAAAGGTCACGCTCTCCCCCTGGGGGAGACCACCCAGTGGGAGATCTGAATCGGGAGTCTGGCCTGCCTGCACCTTCTGCTCCTCCACTACCTGGCCGAAGTTGCACAAGACTTGCACACGCCTCTGACTGCGACGTTAGCACCATCGCGCGGAATGTCGAGCGGACAAAGCGAACAACGGGGGGCACTCGGGTGGTCGCACTCTTGCGGTACCTGCATCCACTTTCCCCATGACTGCATGCACGTCCGCGAAGGTCTGCGTGGCTGGTCACATAGGGCGTATGCCGCGAACGTTGGTGTCCGTCAGCGCAACGAATGAGGGCGGTGTATTGCCCTGTGAGGTTGGGGACGCGGCTGGCGGGTGGTTGGCCTTTCAGCGCGGTGTGTCCGCGGTGGTGATTGTAGGTGTGCAGCCAGCCGGGGAAGGCGTCGCGTCGTTCCTGCTCTGAGCGGTAGGGGCGGGCGTAGGCCCACTCGTCGAGCAGGGTGCGGTTGAGGCGTTCGACCTTGCCGTTCGTCTGGGGCCGGTAGGGCCGGGTTCGCTTGTGAGCGATCCCGGCCGCCGTGAGAGCCTCGCGCCAGTCGCGTGAGCGGTAGCAGGCGCCGTTGTCGGTCAGGACACGCTCGACGCTGATCCCGGCCTGGACGAAGAAGGCGTGTGCCCGTTTCCAGAAGTCGGTGGCGGTCTCTTTCTTCTCGTCGGTGTGGATCTCGCTGTAGGCCAGGCGGGAGTGGTCGTCGATGGCGGTGTGCAGGTAGCTGTAGCCGGCGTTGGCGCGGGATTTGCGGCCCGCTTGCCGGCCCAGGACTTTGTGGCCGCCACCGTCGGGGATGTTGCCAAGCTTCTTGATGTCGACGTGCACCAGTTCACCGGGCTTGTCGCGTTCGTAGCGGCGTATGACCCGGCCGGTGGCCAGGTCGAGGTGAGCGAGGCGGGCCAGGCGGTAGCGGGTCAGCACGCGGTGCACGGTCGAGGGCGCCAGGTGCAGCAGATGCGCGATGCGGGCCGGTCCCCACCGGCGCAGCACGCGGACCTTGATGATCCGGCGTTCGGTGCGGGTCGGGGTCCGGCGCGGGCTCGCGTGGGGGCGGCTGGAGCGGTCGGCCATGCCGGTCTCGCCGAACTGACGGTAGCGCCCGGCCCAGCGCTGGGCGGTGGTCGGCGAGACCTGGAAGCGTTCGGCGGCCCGGCGAAGGGTCCAGCCGTCCTCGACGACGCAGCGGGCCAGGCGCAGGCGTCCGGTCTCGGTCAGGGGTGCATTACGGTGGGGCACGAGGGCCTTTCTGTTGGTGTAGACGTCGCAATCCACACCGAACCGGAAGGCCCTCACCTGTTCAAGATCCCTCAGCCGAGACCTGGCTCACCCGTCCACAACCTCCCTGGACAGAACAGCTAGGACAGTGAGCGGCGCAGGGGTTACCGCCCGTCCTGGCTCACGCACCAGGACGGGTGGCCACATCGGCTGGCAGTAGTCGACCGGTGAAGACCTCGTGGCACAGCCGCTCGTTTCCACATCTGGAAGAAAGTCCTGAAGGATGCGGGAGGCGAGACGGCTGTCTCCATGACGTCCGCCACACCGCCGCGACCGTCCTCCTGATCCTCGGGGTCCCGGACGTCGTGGGCGATGCGATCATGGGTTGGGAGCCCGGGAGACGGCCCGGATGCGCGCCCGCTACATGCGCGTCACCGGGGCGCTGCTGCGGAAGATGGCGCAGCAAGTCGGGAACGCGCTCTGGGAGCCGCCCGTCAGGGCCCGAGAGCCCAACTGAGACCGACGAACGCCAGAGGCCCGGACCATGATCATGGTCCGGGCCTCTGGGGCGGCGGGGATACGAGATTCGAACTCGTGAGGGGGTTGCCCCCAACACGCTTTCCAAATGTTCGTCTGGGGGTCCGGGGGCGCACGGAGGCGTCCTGACCTGGTGCGGAGCTGGGCGTCGGACGGTTGATGAACGGCGCCGGACGGGGGTGAATGAGACCAAAACTGAGACCACGGAGCCGCCGCCGGTCTACGCCCAACCGAGTCGTGGTTGACCAGCCTTGCAACTCTGGGGCGCTGTTCACGCAGAGAGCCGACGCCTTCTCCTGCTCATGTTGGATGGCGAGGTCCCCGACATCGACCTAGCACTCGGACGGTGACGAGCCGCCCCGGTCTGTCACTGTGCACACCATGTGTGGGAAGCCGGGCTCGGTCGACTACGTGCGCGCGTCTTACGTGCCTCCCCCCTGCCCCCTGGCGCGGCGACGAACGGGAGGCAATAGCTCCGGGTGGTCAACTCGCGCCAACGCACATAGGGTCTCAGCCTCGATGAGAAACCCCTCGCAGCAGTCAAGGTGTGCTGGCGTACCGAGCCCGAGCCCTTCGTCACTATGCGCCGGTGCGCAGATGTTCTGTGATTACGCCCTGGATGTCGGTGAGCCACCGATGCAGGGACAGGTCCGCGGGCGGAGGCTCGCTGAGGCCAAGGACCGCTGCTGCTTCGGCGAGCTCGTCTGCAGACGGGTTCAGGGCCAGGACCTCACCGATCTCGGATGCGGTTTTCTCGATGTCGTCGGTCGATTCGCCGGAGAGATAGTCGTCCACTGCATCGGTGTGTGACTCGTACTCGAGCTGGAGGCTGTCCTGGTAGAAGTACGCGCCGAGGAAATGGGTCAGTGCGGGGAACCGCTCGCGCCACTCCCAGGAGATCTCGGGCCGGGCCGACGGCTGGGGCGGTGGCGGGTCGGCCAGGAAACGCTCAAGGTGCTGCAGGACGACGCGCAGGCACTCCTCCACGCTGGCGCTCTGGGACGGATGGATGTGGGGAAGCAGCTCGACGTCGTCGGCGACCTCGTCGCTGAACAGGCCCACCGAGAGGAGGTCCTGGATCTCCCGCGCGGCGGCCGCCGCGCGCTCCGGGGTGAAGGCGGCCGTCCGCAGGTAAGCGCTCAGGGCGACGCCGGGTGCCTCCGCCGTGTCATCGAAGGCGTAGCCGGGCTGCTCGTACGCGTGAAGGAGTCGGCGCAGTTCGTGGAAGCGGTCGTCCACCGGTGTCATCGTTGCTGTCTGACCTGTCTGGCTCTAGGAGACGGGATAGGACGTCAGGACGCGGTAGCCCATTTCGGCCGATGGATCGCGCTTGAGGATCACTCTTGCACCCTTGACCCACTCCGGGGGATGGCCGTGGACGAAATTCGCACGCGACAAGCTCAGACCGGTGGGTTGGTCGAAGTGAGCTTCCAGCTCGAGCTTCCTGCTCTTCTTTGCGAGCCAGGCATCGATCTCCTTCTGGTGCTGCAGCACCACGCCGTCAGTCGCCTTCTGGGCCGATGCCTCGTCGACGTAGCGTGAGACAGTTTCCCGCTCGGGTTCCGCCCGCAGTCGGGCGCGCAGGTCCCGGGTGGTGACGTCTACGTGCTTGCGCAGGGTGTGGGAGCCGTTTATGTCCTCGTCACCGGGGACGTCCGCGCGGTACTGGGGGTTCACACGGCCCTTGCGCTTGCTGCGCGGCCAGGCGTTGGCCTCGCCGTCGCCCTTGATGAGCAGTCCGAGGTCGTCAAGGCTGGTGGCTGCGCCGCCCGGCATGGCCAGCTCCGGCCCGAGCCCCGGCACCCGCACACCCCCCAGCAGCTCAGTCCAGCCGCCTGCGTTGCCTGCGGCGCGAAACGCTGATCCCGCCCCGCCGAAGGCGCCGCCCAGGAGCGCGCCATACAGCCCTGCCTGGTGGGCCTCGTCGAGGTTGATCCCGCCCTTCTGCTCGCCAAGGGCCATGGCCGTGGGCTGCGCGACAGCCAGGTCCACCGTGACGGACTCCACGCCACCGAACGCGGCGGTGACCAGGGTGGTGCCGGCGATGGCGGCGATCTCCTCCGTCACCGTCACCCCCAGGGAGGCCGCGAGCTCGGTGACAGTGACCGCGGCCGCGGCTGCGGCGCCTTCAGAGAGGCCGGCGGTGAAGACGGCCAGGGCGGTACCCGCGACGAGCGTCGCACCGACGATCTCCAGCTCGTGTTCGAGGTGCTTCTTGGCGCCGTGCACCGCATCCGCGTATGCGTCCAGCGACTTGGCCATGTCCCGGGCCGCATCCGGGACGTCCTTCAGCCAGCCACGGCCATGGTCGTAGTAGCGGCGCCAGAACTTGTCGAAGGCATCGATCGACTCGCCCTTGTTGTCCTCGATCAGCTGGCGGGCGGCCTTGTTCGCGACAGCCTGGATGTCCTCGACATCCTCGGCGAAGGCCCGCCACGCCCTGGCCGCCTCCCGCAGCCCGTCCTCGTCAGCGTCCGGCCACCACATGCCCGTCATGTCCTGGACGACCTTGCGGGCCTTGTCCGCGACGCTCATTTGCCGTCACCCGTGCCGTGGTGCCCGAACATGCCCCGGACGAGCTCTTCGTTGTCGATGTGCTTGTCGGCCATGTCGGCCAGGCCCGCGTGGATGCTGGCCAGGCCCTCGACGAGGATCTGCGCGGCGTGCTCGATCTGCTTGACGTGCGGGCCGTACGCAGTGTGGAACTGTTGCCCCTGCTCGTCGCCACCCCATGGCGCGCCTGCCGCGGCCAGGCTGTGCTTCAGCTTGGTCAGCGCGTGTGCGAGGGCAACGCTTTCGCGGTGGAAGGCGGGCGCCGCCGTCTTGATGTCGTCGACCTTGATGTCGAGTATCTCGTCCTTGCCGCCCATGACTTCGCGATTCCCCCTCAGTCGACCGCACGGGCATTCGACCCTAGCTGCCGGTTCGTGGTTCACGACTGTGAGTTACGCAAAGCCGGGGCAAAGATCCGTTCGATGGTCGTGAGTTCCCTCACTGGTCGTTCTTCGACTCCACGCAGTCGCAGATAGCGATCAGTTCATGTGCCACGGATGGGTCTTTCCCTGTTTCAGTGGCGGCGCGGAGCGCGTCGGCAGCAGGCGAGGTCGACGCCGACAACGGAGGCCGTACGCGAGCGCCGTGCCGACCGAAGGGGTTCCGCCCGGCGACTCGTCCGTCCGCACGGTCGACCTCTACGGTGCCAGCGCCCGGTGCCACGCAGGTGCCGGCGCGTCGGACCAGTCGGGAGCTTCCGGACGCAGGGCCTGGAGTGCCATCCATCCCCGCATTGCGACGGCCCCCTCCGACTGAGCAGGCTCACTCACCGATCGCCCCGCTGGCGATTCCGGCAACCAGAGCGCGCATCGCTGCCTTCGGGAAGAGCAACGGTCCACGGCTGGTGTCCTTGGAGTCGCGCACTGCGGCGTGCTCGCCCAGTTCGGCAACTTCCAAGCAGTCGTTCGCACCCCCGCTGTACGAGCTCTTCCACCACCGCGCGTGCGCGAGATCGACGTCGTACCGAGCTGCCGTGACGTCGTGCGGGGCGGCCATGTTGGGCGTGCTCACTCTTCGAGCTCCTTGCTGATGCGTGCGATGCGGGCGCGAGTCTCCGACGGGTCGAGGGCGCTGTCTCTCAACTGATCGAAGATGTCCGTGTAGTTGTCCACGTCCTCCGGGGACTCGAGATACACGGAGTTCTTGGGGTTCTCCAGCCAGACCAGGTCCGGCGTGGGTTCCGGGAAGGTCAGGATGACGAACGGGCCGTACAGCCCGGGATGTGCGCCAAGGGAGAACGGCAGCAGCTGCACGGTGACGTTCGACTGATCGCTCGCCCCCACCAGTTTCCGCAGCTGGTCGCGCATCACTTCTACAGAGCCGACCGTCCTGCGCAGCACGGCTTCGTCGAGGATCGCCCAGAGCCTGGTGGGGGCCTCGCCGCCCAAGCGGCTGTTCTGCCGCTCCATGCGGACCTTGACCAGGGACTCGACCTGAGGCGGGGACAGGTCCTTCCTCATCTGGGAGATCACGGCACGGGCGTAGTCCTCGGTCTGGAGCAGCCCCGGCACGAGCATCGGCTGGTAGCTGGCGAGGTGCGTCGCGCCGGCCTCCAACGCGAGGTAGCCGTCGTAGCGAGTCGGGGTGAGCACTGTGGAGTACTTCCGCCACCAGGGCTTCTGCTGCTCCTTGTCCGCCCGTACGAGGTCGAGCACGTCAGCGCGCCGGCCTTCGTCCTCGATGCCGTACAGGTCCAGCAGGGCCCGTACGAGGACCGGTGTTGTACCGCGCTCGCCGTTCTCGATCCGGCTCAATGACCCCTGGTTGACCTCCAGTTGGTCGGCGACCTCGGTGAGCGTGAGCCCGGTCGCGTCACGGAGTTCCTTCAGCCGTGCCGCGAGCTGTCGCCGGTAGACCGACTGCGGGACCAGGCTTCTCTTCAAGGCCATGCCGGAAGTTTCTCCGTACTGCCGTTGCCTCTACAAGCCATACGGGTCAACTTCTCAAGACATATTGCCTAGTTGGTGGTTGCGTCGGCATGCTGTCAGGAGTCACGACGCGCGTGCGTACGGGTGCGCGCTGCAGCAGACCGATCGGCGATGCCTCGCCACGACCTCGTCACCGGCATGCGCCTCCACGTCGGTCCCACACGCCGTACCAGGAGGGTGGGCCATGCCACGGACAACGCTGCTCCGGCAGCTGCTCCAGCAACGGCACCTGACGACGCACGAGGCTTTCGCCGCCCAGTTCGAGCGGGCGGCCGTCCGGCTGGCGGAGCTCGACCGAGACCCTCGCCTGGCGTCCCTGCAAGTCTCTCCACGCCAGTTCGACCGCTGGTACGGCGGGGAGCTATTGACTCTGCCCCGCCCTGACGCCTGCCGGGTGCTGGAGCACATGCTGGGCAGAGCGGTGTCCGAGCTGTTCTCCACGGTGCACGACGGCGACTCCGAGCCCGGCCGCTTCGAGGAGACGCGCACACGCCAGCAGGCGCCGGGTCCCCTTCCGCCACGGGAGGACGACGAGAACCCACTGGACATCGTCGCCCGGACCCGGCAGCTCACGGCCAGCAACGCCGACGGCGGGACGCTCGCGTTCCTGAATTCCTCCCTGGAGGGCATCACCAGCCGGTACGAAGAGGACGGGCCGTACGCCCTTCGCCCTCAGGCTCGTCAGGTGCGGCAGCTCGCCCACACCCTCCTCGACGGCCACCAGCCCCCAGGCACACGCCGGGAGCTCTTCCGCCTCGCCGCCCGTGCCTCCGGCTTGCTCGGCTACATGGCGGTGAACACGGGTGACTTCCTGCTCTCGGAGGCGTACTGCACCGAAGCCCGGGATCTCAGCCGTGAGATCGGCGACCTGGATACAGAACTCTGGGCCTGCGGGACTCTCTCCTTCGGCCTCTACTACGCGGGCCGCTACGACGAGGCCGACGATTGCGCCGCCGCGGCCGTCGAGCGCGCGCCACGCCATGCCCAGTCCATCCGCCTGCTCGCCAACGGCCGAGCCCGAGCGCTCGGCAAGGTCGGTGACCGGCGTGCCGTCGAGCAGGCCATTGGACAGGCACTCCGCCTCTCCGACCTTCACGAGGTACCCGTCGGGCTGACCTCCTGCATCTCCTTCGAGCCGTACGGACGGGCCCGGACGCTGGCCAACGCCGTCACGTCACACGTGGCCCTGCGCAATACGGCCCAAGTACTGCGCGACGCCGAACACATCGACGATCTGGTGGAGCACTCCACATCCTCCTGGAGCCGTTCGCTCGTACGCCTCGACGTCGCCACCGCGTTGCTCCAGCAGCGCACGCCCGACATCGACCACGCGATGGCGCTCGGGGGTGAGGCTCTCCGGTTGTGCGGAGACACCCCGATCAGCTCCGTCTACCAACGCTCCCGTGACCTGCGCGAGCAGGCTGGGCCGTGGCGTGATCACCCGGCGGTACGCGATTATGGCGAGGAGTTCCGGGCCTGGAGCTCGCAGCCAGCCGTCCTGGCCATGGCATCATCCGCGTCGTAGACGTCGTCGGTGTCGTCCTACTCCGGGACAGTGTGAAGCCGAAGGAGTACGTCGGGTGCCCTTGCTCAGCGCCGATCCCGCCGCGTTCCCAGCCGAGCCTCCCGCCGACACGCATGATCCGGCGGTTACTGCGGCCCACGACTGGGCGGCGTTCAGCGCACTCGACGAGATGACCGACCACTGGGCACGCCCCGGCTGGTCGGACGGCAGCCGGGCGTACTACTGGTTGCTGACCTTCCCGAACGACCAGCAGCTTGCGGCCCTCGCCGGACACTGCCAGGAGCAGCTGGCCCCCCTCGGCCTCGACCCGGTGCCGTCGGACGGACTGCACATCACCCTCGTCCGCGTGGGTCGGCCGGGCGCTGTTGCTCCCGATCAGCTGGACAGCCTGGCGCAGGACGCGGAGGCGCTGTTGCCCTCCGCGTTCTCCGTACGCGCCATGCCGCTCGCTGGCTCCCGCGGTGCCGTCCGCCTGTCCCTCGGTCCGTGGGAACCCCTGCTTCGGCTGCACCACGCGCTGGCCAAGGCCGGAAGCAGCGCCGGTCTCGCCCCGAACAAGCCGACGTCCGCCTTCCGACCGCACCTGAGCCTCGCCTACAACAACCGTCGGCGCCCCGCGGCCCCCGTCGTGCAGGCGGTCTCAAGTCTCCGTACTCTCTCCGCAGTCGAACTCTGCGTGTCCGCCGTTCAGTTGGTGGAACTCCGCCGCGAGGGGCGGACGTACCGCTGGGATCTACGGAAGAGCGTCCCGCTCGGGTAGCCCACGGACATCCAGGGGGAAGACCACGACCACTTCCTTGCCGATGGCGGTCGGCCGGACCGACCATTCGGAGGCCAACTCCCCGACGAGCAGCAGTCCGAGACCACCGCACGTCAGCTCACCCAGCGATGCCTCCGCCGTTCGTGCTCGGACCCTGGAAACATCCCGTCCCGCGTCGTGGACCCGCAGTATCGCCACGTCCCGGTAGACCTCCACGCATATGCAGTCCGGCCCGCCGGCCGTGTGCCTGACCGCGTTGCCCACCAGTTCCGAAGCGATCAGAACGGCGTCATCGACGCGCTCCGGCGATGCACATCGCCGGAGGGATTCGTGTACGTGCCGGCGTGCGAGGCCCGAAGGTTCGGCACAATCGGCCAGCTTCACCCAATGACGCCTTACTGGTGTCCGCCTGCAGAGGCGCTCTTCGTCTACCGCGTCCATCGCCGCTTCTCGTTTCCGGTTGGGCACTGGACCGATCAGCCTCGCCATCCGTGAGCCGCGGCGGTACGTCGCAGCTCCGCCTCTTCGCGCGCCGCCGGACGGCGGACGAACGGCGTGCTGACGGCGTACCGCCGCCGGTCGCCCCCAGCGAGGCTCTTCTTCGAGGCGCCGGCCCTTGGCGTCGCGACCCACCCGGCTGGAGGTAACGCGGAATGAGCGGCAGTGCGAAGCAGACCGCACCACACGAGGTGCCCGCGGGCACGCGCCTGGTGCTGTACGCCTGCTTGCCCACGTCGCTCGGTGAGGTCGCCGACCACAGTGTGGCCAGCACACGGCGGTACGTCGCCGATGCCGGCTGGGAGGCGGTGGAGACGTACGTCGACCGGGCGGCACCGTTCGAGAGCCGCGCCCTGTGCGAGGGCTGGCACAACGCTCTGGCCGCGGTCGAGCAGGGGAGGGCGGCCGGGATCGTCACCCCCCTGCTCGTGATGCTGGGTCATCTGGAGGAGGACAGGGCGAACCTCGCGGCCTGGCAGGCCCGGACTGGGGCGTTGATCACGACGCCGTGGGCAGTTGTCGACGCCGCCGACCCAACAGCCTTACAGAGGACGGCGGCGTGATCACCATCATGCGGCAATGGCCTCTGCGGCAATTGCTGGGCCAGATCGGATGGGTGCTGCGGCACCCGGCGAAGTATGCCGGTCGGTTCGGCTTCGGCGCCTTCCAGGTGCTGCTCCTGCCCGTCCTGGTGACCGGCACCACGTTGGCCATGCTCTACACGGGCCAGATCCGGTAGCTCCGCCCGTGTCCTTGTCTCCCCTCTCCGGGCGCTTCGAATCCATCTCCCCTGCGGAATCGGGTCAGTCCGGAGAGGGGCGCACCGCAGGGTGCGAACGCAGGACCCCGGCCGCGGGACGAAGCTGCACTTCGGCCGGGCAGCACGACGAATCTTTCGGATCCTTCTGACAGCAGAGGAAGTGCGATGACCGCAGCCACGCTCAGCCCGATCGCTACGACCACCACTGAGGCGTCCGTCGCGACGGCCGTCCCCGAGGTGCCCGCCGACCCGTTCGACATCGACCTGACCATCGTCACGGAGATCGGCGCCGACCTGCTCCCCAAGGCGTGCGGCACCGGAGACGGGTGCGCGCCGACCTGCGCCTCGTCCTGCGCGAGCGCCGTCTGACGACGGCTCGTGCACGGGGTCGGGAGCGCTGCCGCTCCCGACCCCGCTCGTTCACAGCACTGATCGCGGAGGCATGGGGATGGGAAGCGACGGAATGCTCTACCAGCACACGGGCGCGGCGCTGCTCCGGGCCGCCGCGATGCCGCTGACGGGTCTGCCGGGATGGTGGCCTGATCCATCCGACACGGATGCGTGCGGCAGGTGGCTGAGGCAGGTGTGGGCTGATGCGCGGTTCGCCGGCGCCGTCCGACAGGCGAGCTGTGATCTCGCCACGCGAGTCGACGCGATCTGCGGCGAGCAGCCGGCACGCTCCAAGCAGGTCCGGCGTGCCGCCATGGCCACCGTCCGCTACTTGTTGCGCGCCGCCGGGCGGCCGACTCCGTTCGGCCTCTTCGCGGGAGTCACCGCGGCTAGCGTGGGCTCGACGCCGCAGGTGAGGTGGGGGGACGCTCACCGAGCCGTGGCTCGGGTGGACACTGAGTGGCTGGACGACGTCATCGTCCGCCTGGAGGCGTGCCCTGCCCTGCTGGAGCGCCTGGATGTCGTCCTGAACAACCTGACGACGGGCCGCGGCGGACGCTTGCACGTCCCCCACGGCGGCCCGATGGGCGCCACCGTCCGGCGCACCAGCGCGGTACGCAGGATCGAGGATCTGGCACGCCGACCGGTTCATTTCACTGCCCTTGCCGAGCAGTTGGCCACCTTGTTCCCCTCAACCGAGCCGCAGAACATCCGCACACTGCTCGGCGCGCTGGTGCGTGAGAAGTTCTTGATTACCAGTTTGCGTGCGCCGATGACCACCATCGATCCGCTGTCCCACCTGATCGAGCGGCTGCACGGCGCGGACGCGGGCACGGTGCCGGAGGTCGCGCAGATCCTGCACGAACTGGAAGCGGTTCAACGCGCTGTACACGAGCACAACCGGCGCCCTGCGGGCACACAAGCGCCGGCTCGGGAGGAACTCACGGGTCGGCTGCGTCGGCTCTCCGACGCGGGTCGAAGTCCCGTGGCCGTCAACCTGCAGCTGGATGCCGAGGTACGGATCCCCGAGAGTGTCGCGCAGGAGATGGAGAGCGCTGCCGATGCCCTACTGCGGCTCACGCGCCGACCGGCGGGCCAGGGCGTGTGGAACGAGTACCAGGTCGCGTTCTGGGAACGGTACGGCACCGGCACGCTCGTACCGGTGAAGGAGGTCATTGACCCGGCGGCCGGGCTCGGCTACCCAGCCGAGTACCCCGGCAGCCGTATGACCGCTCCGCCCCCAACAGTCTCCGAGCGTGACGAGCGGCTGCTGGCCCTGACCTGGCAGGCCCTGGCCGACGGCAGTAGAGAGATCGTCCTCACCGACGACCTGATCGACCGCCTGGCCGGCGACGCGCCGACCGGGCAGGAGGCACCACCCCACGTGGAGATGGGTGCTCGCCTACACGCCACCAGCCTGTCCGCCCTTGAGCACGGGGACTTCACGCTCACGGTGACACCGGCCCGAGCTGCGGGAACACTCACCTCCCGGTTCACTCCGGTCGCCACGGGCACCGGACTCGACGAGATCTACCGCCAAGTCCCCACGGGCGTCGAGAACGCGCTGACCGCGCAGCTCTCCTTCCCGCCCCTATACCCGCACACAGAGAACGTCGCCCGCGTCCCCGCTTATCTCCCACACGTGATCCCGTTGGGCGAGCATCGCAGCCCCGAGGACACCTCAGTGGCGCTCATCGACGTGGACGACCTCGCGGTCACGGCCACGCACACCCGTCTGTACCTGGTCAGCATCTCCCGCCGTCGGCTAGTGGACCCTCAGGTCTTTCACGCCATGGCGCTGGACAAGCAACCCCCGCCCCTGGCCCGGTTCCTGGCGCACCTGACCCGCTCCTTCGGCCCTGCCTGGACCGGATTCGACTGGGGGCCGCACGGCGCACGGCTGCCGTTCCTGCCGCGCGTCCGCTACGGGCGCGCGATCCTCTCTCCCAGCCGCTGGAACCTGACTGCTGATGACCTTCCAAGTCGCGGCGCGGACATGCGGGAGTGGACCGACGCCCTCGGCCGGTGGCGGAAGCGCTGGCACTGCCACGGTGCCGTCGAGCTTCGAGAGGACGACCGGACACAGCGGCTCGAACTCGACGTGCCCGCCCACGCCACCGTCCTGCGTGTCCACCTGGACCGGGAAGCCCATGCCGTTCTCACGGAAGCGCCAGCCCAGGAGAGCTACGGCTGGATCGGCGGCCATGTCCATGAGATCGCCCTGCCGATGACCAGCACCTGCCCGCCCGTACCGGACCCGCTCTCCGGCTTCCTCCCCGTGCTCACCAACGGCACCCTCGGACACGTACCGGGGGCGGTGCAGGCGCCCTGGCTGAACGCCAAGATCTACAGCCATCCCGATCAGTTCGAGGAGCTGATCGGCACCCACTTCACGCGGCTCCTCGCCCAACTCCCGGGCACACCCGAGTGGTGGTTCGTCCGATACCGCACCCCACACGACCGCGACCACCTGCGCCTGCGCATCCGCACGCGCAGCCCGGGACAGTATGCCGCCTGCACCGAGCTCGTCGCCGGATGGGCCGCCGGGCTGCGCCGCGAAGGGCTCAGCAGCAGGCTCGTGTTCGACACGTACACCCCGGAGATCGGCCGCTACGGCCCAGGCGCCGCCCTGCGCAGTGCCGAGGCGGTGTTCACGGCCGACTCGGCCTACGTCCTCGCCGCTCTGCAGAGCCTGGGAGCTGACGGCGTCGATGGACGCGCGCTAGCCGCGGCCAGCATGGTGGACACCGTCTGCGGCTTGCTCGGCCCCGACGAGGGCATGCAGTGGCTGGCGAACCGCCCCGCGCCTCCGGGTCACGTCGAGCGAGGCGTCAGCGACCAGGCCATCGAACTCGTTCGCCGGCCCACACCCCAGGCCCGCGGCTGGGGTGAAGCCCTCGCCCAAGCGTGGCACCGTCGCGCCGTGGCCCTGGCGCTGTATCGCGATCACCTCACCGAGAGCATGGACCTCGACTCCGTCCTGGAATCCTTGCTGCACATGCACCACAACCGCCTGCGGGGCCTGGACCGGGAGGACGAGAGGATCTGCCGCCGCCTTGCCCGTCAGTCCGCCGTCGCACGGGCCGCCTGGCCGGGGACGAGCCGCTGATGAGCCACGACGCGCCGCCCACACCCACTTGGCCCGGCTGGGGGCAATCGCTGTACTCCGGCGCGGCGGGGGTCGCCTTGCTGCACGCCGTCATGGCCCATATCGGCGAGGACGACGGTGATGCGCTCCGGCCGTGGGCCGCCGCCATGGTCAAGGGCCCGATCCAGGCCGCTCCCGAAGCGTGCGGTCTGTACGAGGGCGCCCCGGCCGTCGCGTACGTGCTCAGCTTCACGCGCACGAACACTGCCACACGCGCCCTGGCGACCTTGGACACACACCTCGCCGACGTCACGCGCCAACGACTCAAGCGGGCACACGCCCGCATCGATCGCGGCGCATTGCCCACCTTGGGCGAATACGACCTGATCAGCGGACTGACCGGGCTGGGCGTGTACCACCTGCACCGCGGCCACAAGAGGGACCTTAAGGACGTCCTCGCCTACCTGGTGCGGCTGACGGAACCGGTCATCATCGAAAAGCAACATCTGCCCGGCTGGTGGACCAGCGACAGCCCCGATCTGCGGCCGTCGCCGCGATGGCCCGGCGGACACGGCAACTTCGGCCTCGCCCACGGCATCACCGGACCGCTGACGCTGCTGGCCACGGCCCTGCGCAACGGCTACACGGTGCCCGGACAGATGCAAGCCATCAGCCGGGTCTGTGACTGGCTCGACCGGTGGCGCACCGGCACCGGCTCGCACGCCTGGTGGCCGGACCTGATCACCCGAGCCGAACACCGAGGCGGCGAGCTCCAGCGCTCCGTACCGAGACGCCCGTCCTGGTGCTACGGCACCCCCGGCATCGCCCGCGCCCAGCAACTCGCCGGCCTCGCCCTCGGCGACATGGACCGGCAACACCAGGCCGAGCAGGCCCTGGCCGGATGCCTGGCCGACGACCAGCAACTCGCCCAGCTCACCGACGCATCCCTCTGCCACGGGTGGGCGGGGCTCATACAGACCGTCTCCCGTGCCGCCGCCGACGCCATCGACGACGAACTCACGTCGCACCTACCCCGCTTGGACGCCCGGCTCAACAAGCACTTGGACCACCACGGACTGCCGGACGGCGTCGGCCTGATGGACGGCACGGCAGGCATCCACCTGGTCTGTCTCACTGACCGGGTCAACACGGCGGTCACCGCCCCTTGGGACCGGTGTCTGCTCCTGGCGGGATGAAGCCTCGACCCGCACCGCCGCGCCAAACAAATAACTACGATCTGCCCCTGCCGTACGCACGGCCGGGCACCTTCTGGAAGGACGCGATGAACACCACCCCTGGCGCCTCCCCTGAGGACCTGCGCAACCGCCTGGTCGACGCCATCGTGAAGGAGGACATCTCCGGCCTCCGTGATGCGCGCGTCGAAGCCGCCATGCGGACCGTACCCCGCCATGCCTTTCTCCCCGACGCGCCTCTTGAGGAGGCGTACGCCAACAAGAGCGTGACGATCAAGGAGAACCCTGACGAGGACGCACTCCCGCTGAGCTGCGCTTCCCAGCCCGACGTCGTGCACTTCATGCTGGTCCAGCTCGCGGTCCGCGAAGGCGACAACGTCTTCGAGATCGGGGCCGGCACCGGCTACAACGCCGCCCTGCTCAAGCACCTCACCGGGGAGTCCGGACAGGTCACCACGTGCGACATCGCCCCCGACGTGACCGCCTACACCCGCAGGATGCTCGTCGCGAACGGATACGAAGACGTTCGCGTGGTCACGAGGGACGGCGCGCTCGGCGCTCCGGAGTTCAGCCCCTACGACCGAATGATCGCCACGGTCGGTATGTGGGATCTCCCCGGTGCCTGGTGGGGCCAGCTCGCCGTCGGCGGACGCCTCGTGGTCCCGCTGCGATGGCGCGGACTTTCCCGGGCCGTGGCCTTCCAACGCGAGGCGGGGCGGATGCGATCCGACTCCGTCCAGATGTGTGGCTTCCTCCCGGTGATCGGCCAGGACGGAGAGCGGAACGGCTACATCGACGACGACCGGCTCGTCAGGCTCTACTGGGACGAGGACCAGACCATCGCCCTGGACCTCCTGCGCGACGCGCTCACCCAACCGAAGTCGGTCGCTTGGACCGATGCGACGGTCGGACCCGTCGAGTCGTTCGACGGCGTCTGGCTGCGGTTGAGCGCCACGGAGCGAGCGACTTGCCGCATCACCGTCAAGCCCGAAGCGATGGAGGCTGGTCTCCACCGTCCCGCTTCACCCGCCCTGAGCCCCGCCCTTGTTGAGGGAGGCTCCATCGCGTACCTCACCCTGGAGCGGACCGCCGAAGACGCGGGGGAGGAGCCCCGGTTCCGGCTGGGAGCCGTCGGCTACGGCCCGGCTGGCGCCGATCTCGCTCAGCGGATCTGCGCGCAGATCCGCGCCTGGAGCCCGGCCCGGACTGCCGCCCCCGTGGTCACGGCCTACCCGGCGGACACACCGGACACCGATCTCGCCGACGGAGCCTTGATCGACCGGCCCTCCGTGCGGCTCGTCATCGCCTACTGATCTCAGTGGCCACGTTGAAAACGCTCACGGTCTCGCATGACCTTCACGCGGTGCCGGCGTCGATCCGGTAGACGATCTTCCCGTTGGACTCGGTGAACCCGCGCGACTTGTAGAAGGCCCGTGCGCCCGGGTTGTCGCGGTCAGCCATCCATTCCACCCGGCTGCACCCTGGGCGCGCGGCGGCCAGGGCGCGGAGTTCGTCCATGAGGCGGGCCCCGATGCCTTGCCGGCGCAGGGTGTCGCGGACGTAGAGCTCCTTCAGGAACAGGGAGTGCGAGGAGCCGGCGGCCGGCCAGAGGAAGGAGTAGGCGGCGAGGCCCACGATGTCTCCGGTCTCGTCCTCGACGAGCAGGGCGGAAGCCAGTGGTGGCGCGCCGAAGAGGGCTTCTTCCACCTGGAGGCGGCGCTCCTCAATCGGCTGAATGTCTGTGTCGGTCGCCCCGTAGAACCGCTCGATCTCTTCGATCAGCTCGGCCATGGCCGGGACGTCCCGCTTCTCCGCGGGACGGATCGTCACGGTCATCGGAGCCTCCTGTACTTCCTTGATTGCTTCGGTCGCTGCTGTACTCGTTCGTTCCAACGCGTGATCCCCTTCTGGCGGTACGGCACACGCGTCTACGGTGACGAGGCGGCCTGTGTATACGGGTCCCAGCCGTGCTGCCGCAGCGAGCCTTGGACGTGTCGGATGAGGTACTCCAGATCCGCGCAGTAGACGGACGGGTTCCGGTAGCCCTGGGCTTCGCTGAAGCGGTGTGGGAGGTAGCCACCGCCGCACACCTCCACGAGTGGGCAGGCGCGGCACTGTTCGGCGAGCGCATCCTTGCCGTGCTGCCGGTGCCGCAGCTTCGGATGCGAGACAGCGTCGTCGAAAGAGTGGCGGAAGACGTCGAGCCCGAGCCAGGAGGCGCCCTCCTCGACCGACCGCAGGGTGTCCACCGCTTCGATGGAGCCGTCGGATTCGATCACGACGCTCGTCGGCGGGGCCAGGCCGAGCGTCTCCACCGAGCCGCGGACGCCAGAGCTGAGGGCCACGATGTCCTCCAGCATCCGGACGCTGTGCCCGTACTCGGGCCGGGAGAGCCAGGCGTCGTAGACCCTGCTCATCCACAGCCCGTACTCGGGCACGCTGGGGTCGGCGCGGTGCGGCGGGTCGTCGTGGGTCGCGTGCGGCAGGCCGAAGTCGATCACGGGCGGCTCGAACGCCGCCAGGTAGTCGTGGACCTCCACGGGGTCGTTGGCCAGGTCCACGACGGCGAGCAGCCCCGCGAACAGGTGTGGACGCGACCGCAGGAGTTCGATGCCTTGCACGGCGGAGGCGGCGCTCGACCGCCCGGCGTGGGTCAGGCGGTGGCGGTCATTCGCACGTGGCGGCCCGTCGAGGCTGACGCCCACCGCGACCTCGTACTGCTCGAAGAGGTCCAGCCATGCGGCGGACAGAAGAGTCCCGTTGGTCTGGAGCTCGAAGCGAACCCGAGTTCCCGTCGGCGCGCCGTCCCGGACGGCCTCCAGCAGACCGGCCATGTGCCCGACGCCGACGAGAAGCGGCTCACCGCCGTGCAGTACGACGTGGATGGTCCGAAGGCGGTGTGCGGAGGCGTGCTCGCCTATCCGTCGGGCCGTAGCGCGGGCCACAGCGAGGTCCATTCGGGCGGGCAGGCGCAGCGCCGCCTGGTCCCTGGAGTTGAAGACGAAGCAGTAGTCGCAGTCGATGTTGCAGCGGTTGGCGACCTTGAGGATGAACGTCCGGAAAGGAACGTAGCTTTCGGGTTCTGTCATCGAGCGGACGTGCTCACAGAGGCCAGGGCCAGATGAGCGAGGCCGCGTGGGCACCGTCGCCGACCCGGCTCGTCGCGCACTCCTCTTCCTCCAGCCGCTGCCGGACGCGGGCGGCCACGCGGTTCAGGACGGCGGTGCCGGCCACCGTCGGCTCCGCGGACGCCGGGCCGACGGGCGTGATGGTGCGTGGTTCGGTGACGGACGTGGGTGACGGCATCCAACGCTCCTCGTGAGGTACGTGCCGGAGGTGGCACGGTGCGACGGGGTTGAAGCGACAGATCAGCCGGAAACGTAGCATCATCAACTACCCATCCGGCACAGGGAATTCGGCCACATGGTCGGCGTCAGCCGGAGCGCGACACCAGCAACCTTTCGATGTCGTCCACGGCCGCGCGCACTCCCAACCGCCGGTACACCGTCAGGGCGGCCCGCAGTGAGCCCACGCCATGACCAGGCCCGTCAACCGTCCAGTCGCAGCGGCCGATGCCCTCCAGTGCCCGTGCCTCCTCCAGCGGGCAGTGGATGTCCCGCGCGAGCGTGAGCGCCTGATCGAAGTGTCGACGGGCGGCCGTTGGTTCATCGGAGGTGAGCAGCAGCATCCCCCAGTGGTTCAGTACCTCTGCCTCGCCGCACCGGTCGCCCAGACGCCGCAGGATCTCCAAACTGCGTTGGAACGCCTCGATCGCGCCGTCGTGCTCGCCGACGATGCCGCGCGCCACGCCCAGCTCGCCCAGCGCTGCGGCCTCACCCCCGCGGCTGCCGAGTTCGCGGTAGGTCTCCAGGGCCTCCTCCAGCAACCGGACCGCCTCTGTCGCATCCCCGGAGACACGGTCCACGACGCCCAGGTGGCGGATGCTGTTCGCGCGGCCGAACCGTTCACCGAGCTCGTTGAAGTGCGTCAGAGCCTGGCTGTGTGCCGTCCGCGCTCCCTCAATGTCTCCGGTCAGCCGTCGGACGACGCCCAACTCGTTGAGCGCGTAAGCCTGGTGCGTACGGTCGTCCAGATCCAGGTAGATGTCGAACGCTTCCTGGTGATGCCGCTCGGCTTCGCCGTATGCGCCCATGAGGCAGTGCACGACGCCCAGGTCCCGCAGAGAGTTCGCTTCTCCGTACCGGTCACCGAGCTCTCGGTAGATCGTCATGGCCTCGCTCTGCGCCTCCACCGCGGCGTCGAACCGGCTCAACTGCCGGTGTGTCATGCCGAGATCGGCAAGCGCGTTCGCCTGTCCGAGTCGGTGGCCCAACTCGCGGTAGAGGGCGAGGGACTCGGCCTGGGCGCGGACTGCGTTTTCATTGTCAGCGGTCAGGTACCAGACGATGCCGAGCTGGTTCAGGGCGTCCGCCTTACCCCGCCGTTCGTCGACCGCTTCGTACGCCGTCACGGCGTCGCTGAGGGCCTCGATCGCCTGCGGATAGGCGGCCATGAAGCGGCGTACGACACCGAGTTCGGCGAGAGCGTCGCCCCGGGCGCGCTGGTCGCCGGTGTGGCGGGCGGCCTCGGTGGCGGTCCGGTGGAGCCCGACGGCCTGGTCCCAGGGACCGGCCTGGCGTAGGAAGGGCGCCATGGCCGAGGCGAGCCGGACCACCAGGTCGTACAGGGCGAGGCCGTTCGCCCGCCGGACGCAGGCCAGGATGTTGGCCCGCTCGGTCTCCAGCCAGCTCAGGGCGTCCGCCCGCGACTCCAGGGCCGGAGTCTCCACCCGCGAGGCGCTGTCCGGTGCCGGTGGCACCGCGGCACCACTGCGCCCGATGTGCCCGTTCACGACGGCGAGAGCGGCCAGGTAGTAGGTGCACACACGCTGTACGGCCTGTACGTGGTCCATGCTGTCCCCCTCGGCGGCGAGACCGCGAGCGTAGTCGCGCAGGAGATCGTGCAGCCGATAGCGACTCCCCGGCTGCTCGTCGATCAGGTGGTCGTCGTAGAGCGCCTCAAGGTGCCGACGGGCCACTACGACCGGGACCCCGCCCAGAGCCGCACCGACGTGCACGTCGAGATCGGTGCCAGGGGAGAAACCGAGCTGCCTGAAGAAGCGCTGCCGCTCCGTCGGGAGATCCCGGTAGGAGAGATCGAACGTCGCGGTGACGGCCCGCTCCCCGGCCTGCAGTTCTCCCAGCCGGTCCCGTGCCGCCAGCAGTCGCCCGCGCAGGTCCTCGGCGGTCCAGGACGGATGATGTCGCAGCCGTGCTGCGAGCAGAGACACCCCCAGCGGCAGGCACCCGCACAGCCGGACCAACTCGTCCACCACATCCCGGTCCAGCGCATCGGCCGGCCGCCCGCTGAGTCGCACGAAGAGGTCGACCGCGTGATCCGGCGGCAGCGCGTCCACCGACATGACCACCTCCTCGTTCGCCACCAGTCGCTTGCGGCTGGTCACCAACACCAGGCACCCGCGGCCACCGGGCAGCAGCGGCTCCAGCTGCCGGTAGCTGGCCGCGTTGTCGAGAATCAGCAGCGCCTTCTTGTCCGCGAGTCTGCTCCGCCACATGGCGGCCCGGGCCTCCGTGACCGCTCCGACGTCTTCCCCGACGGGTATCTGCTGCGTCGGCACACCGGCGGCCGCGAGAAGCGAGGCCAGTGCCTCGCCGGCCTGCACTGGGGTGCGCCCCGGCGTGTACCCGTTGAGGTTCACGAAGAGCTGTCCGTCGGGGAACCGCTCGGAGAGCAGGTGGCCGGCGTGCACAGCGAACGTGGTCTTCCCGACACCGGGCATCCCGTCGATCACGTGAACGGGCAGTCCCTCGCCCTGGTCCTGTGAGGCCCGCACCGAGCCCACCAGCCGCTCCAGCTCCGCGGCACGGTCAGTGAACGCGGCGGTGTCACGCGGCAACGAACGCAGCACCTGAGCGGCCCCCGGCGGCCCCGCTCCGTCCTCCGGCCTCACCGACGGCGCGGCAGGCCGCGACTCGGAAAGCCCGGCGAGCAGAGCCGTCATCACCGCCATCGTCACACCCAACACGACGAACGAGAACCAGGCGTGCTCCTGTAACCACCCCAGCCAGCCGGGCCACCGCGCCTGATTGGACACGGCGTTCGTGACGAGCCCGACCAGCAACGTGGCTACAGCGCCGCCTCCGGCGACGACGGCGATCGCGATCCCGCGCCGGAATCTCATACGGAGACCCCAGCAGCCGGGGGAGCGGCCGGCTCCCGCCTGGTGCCGCTGATGAGACACCACGCACTGTCAACCGACCTGGTCACGAAGGCAACCCCCGAATACGACACCCCAACTTCCCTAACGGAACAGTCCTCGTAGACCTTGGTCAAGGGCGCGTCTGAGCCACGGCGCGCACCAGCTTCCGCAAGGCGCTGCTGGCCCACGGCCACCGCCAATCTTCAGAGGTCCGCACAGCCTCTGAAGATCACGCGGTCGCCGCTTCCCTGCCGGTCCCAGCCACGAACTGGCCGATCGGCTTGGGGCCTACTCGGCATCGCAGGACGTGGCCTCGGATCCCGTCGATTTCGAAGACGTCGTCCCAGTACCCTCGCTCTTCTCGCCGGCCTCGATGGAGGCATAGCGCCGCCGTTGAAGCTCCTCGCGTTCAGCGTCCGGGATCGCCATCGACTCGGCAAGTACGGCGGCGAGCGCGTCCACTTGAGTGTTGTCAATGTCAGCGTGGAAGAGCCACCGGATGTTCTCGTCGCGCGTGATGAGGTCGATCGCCAAGCGCGCGCTCCGGTCCTGTGAGGTCGCTGCTCGGATGTATCGCACTTGGTCGACCGGGATGTCTTGAAGGACCTCGCCTTGCTCAAGGAATGAGTTCGTCTTAGCCATGATGATGCGGCGATCCGTGACGGCGACCAGTGTCTTTACCGCAGCCTTGTCCATCGCTGCCGCCAACATCTCCTTCGCTCCGCCGAGAATCGCAGAAATTGGATCGACGGCATCGAGCTGGTCAGGGAAGCCGAGGACACGTAGGTTCTCACCGTCCTCGAGGAGCCATCGCAGGATGCGAAGGTACGGCTCGAGACCCAGCGATTCGGGTGCGCAGACGACGCCCGGGGCCTCAAGTGGAGGGGCTGGCGGATGGAGAGCATCGGCAAGAGGCACGACCGCCTCCAGAAGGCGGGCGGAGATTTCGCGGGCTGCCTTCACGTCCTTCCGCTTCCCCAGCAGCGGCCATGCGTCGGGTCCGGGGAGCTCGGCCGTGATCCGCAGCTCCCGCGTCAGCTCGTCGACGAGGTTCGTCGTCTCGGCGAGAACGGAGTCGAACTCCGCGCGGGTGTCGCGCGCGATGACCTCGGCGTATTGCGCTTCGGCGGCGTCGTCGCGTCCAGCGGCTCTCGCCCTCGCGGCGCGGAGCGCGTGATACCCGGTCCATGCCTTGAGGGAGGACAGGAGGGCGTAGGCGTCGAAGGCGATCGCCTCGGCGTTCGTCTGCAGATACTCGCGGTGGCTGCGTGTGTCGGCCCGATCGATCTGCCTGACGTGGTCGCGGACATTCCCCTGATACAGCTCAAGCTGCTTCTGCAGGAGCGCTCCACTGCCCGTGACGTCCTCCCACAAGGACATGGGGACCGACTCGATCTCCCGCGCCTGGTCGACCGCGCGATCGATGGCGGCGACGAGCCCCGCCAGTTCGGCCCACTGCTCCTTGCGGATGCTGGTGAGGACCTGACTTGTCACCGCGAGGTTGGTTCTGACGAGGCCCGAGACCTCACTCAGCATCATCTGAAGGCCGACCATGGCCAGCGCCGGGCCGATCGAGCCCGCGGTCTGCGCCTTGCTCAGCGTATTCGCGGAGTAGAAACGGGCCTGATGCAGGATGCGGCCACGAACCATCACCGCTCCGAGGTTCCCGCCGTCCTTGACGGCGAGTGTCGCGCCGCTGTTCAGCAGGGCCTGTGCCGTGTCGCCGATCCTGTAGAGCCCCTGCACGCCGGCGAACGCGTTTCCGAGATTGCCGACGACGGTCGCCGCGTTCCCGATCGAGGCGAGGATCGCTGAGATCTGCTTGCGGTCGGCAGCCGACACGATCCCGAAGTCGATCAGATCGGGCTTCAGCTCCGGCGGGACCTCACCGGCGACGAGAGCCACCCCTGGGAGCAACTCCACCAGGACCGTTGACGCAGTCGTCGAATCGATGTCCGAGTCGGACGTCGGATCGACCATCACGGGTGAGTCGGCGGTATCGCTCCGGCCGTTCTCCTCAGAGTCGCCGATGTCTTTCGAGTCCGAAGGGTCCTGCATGCGACTTCCTCCCCGCGGGCGCGCAACGGCCGGATCTAATCGGCGTTGACTGCCGAAGTCTACGGCTCAACGCCCCGCGTTTTAGCCCGAATCCACCGGACCTTCCGCACTGGCTGGTGCCAGGCGGGGGTGCACTCGGCGGCGCTTGTCGGACTTCACGGTCCCCGCCCCGCGCCAGCCGGGCCAGTGTCCATCCCACCACATAGGACACGATCCTCGGTCGTTCACCGCGTACAGGCTTCCATGGCCTTCGCGGCCTCGCACAGAGCCGTCAAATCGGCTAGGAAGTGTCGCATTATCGGGATTCCGGCTCGATCGGCGTCAGGGCCATACCTCCACGGGTTCCGGCCTTCCTTCAGCAGTTGCTCGGCGGCCTGGTGGCCAGCGGTCTCCGTGGGCTTATCGATCCAATCGCTGGCCGCCTGGCCGCGCGCCCAGGTGTCGAGCCTCCCCCACTGGGTTTTGACCCCGGTCCGCCACAACCCCATCTCCTGTATCTCGTCACTGTTGCGAGTGAGCGATCTGAATCCTTCGCGAGGTGTTCCACGCCGTGCTGGAACCAGTTCGTCGAAGGCAACGAAGAAGTCGCGCAGGGTGTCTGCTCGCGCCGGGTCGTCGGGACGCATGAACCGGAGGTTTGCGATCCGGTTGGAGAGGTCTTGAACTCTGGTGGCGACGTCGTCGAGGCCACGACCGTTGAAGACATCAAGCAGACTCGCCACGAAGCTGGCAACCTCGGCTGCTGCCCGGATGCGGGCTCGTTCGGTCTCTCGGAACTCAGCCTGATTTCTGGTCAGGTAGTCCAGTCCCACGAGCGCGAAGGGCACACCGAAGCATGCGCCGGTCAGACCCGAGAACAGGTTCAAGAGATAGCCGTGTCGGGGCCACCAGCCGATACTGTCGAGCCACACTCCGAACCCGATGAGAGGGAACCCGACACACATACCAACGGCTATGGCGATGCGAGTAGTCCGCGGCTGCTTTCCCAGCCAGCTGGGCGTCCACGTGATCGGTTGCGGCACGGTCCCGTCCCCCTAAGTCGTGAGCATCACGCGGACGTTAGCGCACGCCGCACGGTCGTCAGTCGGCACCCTTCAGGAGGTTCACCGGCTGGGAAGGCTCCGGGGCCCACGGTGAGCACGGAGCCGCAGGGACGGGCCAGCTCGCTGTGCGCCTGGCCAATCTTTTCGATCGTACGGAGCGGCGGGTGCCATGCCCCCGCCGCTCCACCCTGGGGCGACGCTCACGCATGGAAAACCGGTCCGGCCCTACGGGTGCTCTGACGAGGCCGCTGCCTGCTGTTGCACCGTCTGTAGAAAGCCTGCTCCGCAGCCCCGAGTTCGGGCCGGCACCTGCACTGGCCGGATTGTCAGTGCTGTCCGGCACTATGCTGCCCATGCCAACCCTCGATGACTTTCCCCCGTACCGCCGAGCGAAATTGCTGTGGGAGTTTGCCCACTTCGGTGAGTACGGAATCAACCAGCGGATTCGGGAAGCGACCGGGGAATCCTGCCCCCTGTCGGGCGTGCCCAAGCCTTCCTCGCCGCGGATGGCCGTGCTCGGCGGAGATGGCCGCCACCACCTTATGAGCGACGGCGAAATGGTCTGCGCCCGAGGACGCACCGAGCAGGGGTGGGAGCACCGGCAGTACTGCTGTTGGACGGATACCAGCAGCGGGCCTTTCGAAGGCCATTGCGCCAACGGGACGTACGAGTCCATCGAGCACACTTGGATTGTCCAAACTGTGGCAGAGAGCGCGCTGTTGTCCTTCCTGCCGCTGGCGCAACGCTGCCTCGGCGGTGACTACACCGTCTTCATGCATTACTGGCCGCCACCCCCGGCAAGGACGGCCCACGTCCGACGCCTTCGAGCGGCCCTGACCGAAGCCCTCGGGCCGGACTGCCATCTGTGCGGTGCCCTTCCCGGGGCCATGGTGGATCACGACTACTCCACCGGCATGGTGCGCGGCCTCCTATGCAAGTTGTGCAACCGGACCGTGGAGGAATGCCCCCACCTCGACGGCTGTCCGAAGGCCGACTACATGAATAACCCGCCAGCGGCGAAGCTGGCTTTGCATTACCCGCCCCACCTGGCGTACAAGCCCACAGCGTCGGCGAGAGCGCAGAAGGTCGAGTTGCTCGGATTCGATCCGCTGGCCGAGTGGCGGCCGGCCCGGCCATGAAGCGCCGGCGGCGGGCCAGAACAGGGCCATCGTCCCAAGCAGTTGCCCGTCGGCTGGCTCGAAGATTTCCACGAACTCCATCTGCGCGCCGGGCTCTGGCAGTTCTGGATGCGGTCTGGTTCAACCGTCACTCCGGTCCGTTGGATCGGTTCCACTCCAATCTCGACGAGGGTCTGCGCACCTCGGCCATTGACCTCCTGAAACCTGCGTTCCCCTTCGCGCAGTCGGCGCACGGAAGGGCGGCCTGATATTCCGGAACGGAACGGTTCGGTGGTTGCTACCGTCGATTCCGCATCCCCATCCCGCTCGCAGGATCAGAAGGATCTTTCGCATGCATGATGCCCGCGCCCTGATCGACATGGGTGCCGAAGCGGTTCGTCGGCTCGCTCGTCGCGGTTACACCCTGGACCTCTCCGAGCTGGAGTCCCTCCACTCTCGGCGCAACCAGAACATCCGCTCGGCCGACGAGCTGCGGGCAGAGTCCAAGCGAGTGGCGAGCGAGGTCCAGCAGACAGCCAAGCAGGGCGGCGACATCACCAAGCTCAAGGAGCGCGCACGGGAGCTGAAGGACCAGATCCGCGAGATCGACGCCGACCAGGAACAGATCGAGGCCCAGCTCCGCGACCTGCTCCTGACCATCCCGAACCTGCCGGACGACTCGGCCCCCGACGGCGACTCCGAGGAGTTCGCCGTCGAAATCCGGCGCGTCGGCACGCCCCCCGCGTTCCCGTTCGAGCCGAAGGACCACGTTGACCTCGGCGAGGCCACCGGCATCCTCGACTTTGGCAGGGCCACGAAGCTGTCCGGACCGCGCTTCGCGGTCTCGCGCGGTGCGGGTGCCGCCCTGGAGCGCGCCCTGGCGACGCTCTTCCTCGACCTCCACACCCGCCGGCACGGCTACGTCGAGTACGCGGTCCCCTACCTGGTCAGCCGCAAGACCATGACCGGTACCGGCCAGCTCCCGAAGTTCGAGGAGGACCTGTTCAAGACCGGCGTCGCCGACCGCGAGCTGTTCCTCATCCCGACGGCCGAGGTACCGCTGACCAACCTCTACGCCGACGAGATCATCCCCCGGGCAGAACTGCCGCTGGCGCTCACCGCGCACACCCCCTGCTTCCGTTCCGAGGCCGGTTCGTACGGCCGCGACACCCGCGGCCTGATCCGCCAGCACCAGTTCGCGAAGGTGGAGATGGTCCGGCTCGTCGACCCGGCGGACGCCGACGCCGAGCTGGAGAAGATGATCGGCCACGCCGAGGCGTGCCTGAAGGAACTCGGCCTCGCCTACCGCGTCATCAAGCTGGCCGCTGGCGACACAGGCTTCTCGGCCCAGCTCACCTACGACATCGAGGTCTGGATCCCGAGCCAGAACACGTACCGCGAGATCTCCTCGGTCTCCAACTTCGGCACCTTCCAGGCCCGTCGGGCGAACATCCGGACCCGTGGCCAGGACGGCAAGCCCAAGCTCCTCGCCACGCTCAACGGCTCCGGTCTGCCCATCGGCCGCACCCTGGCCGCTCTCCTTGAGCAGTGCCAGCAGCAGGACGGTTCCATCCTCCTGCCCGAATCCCTCGTCCCGTACCTCGGCTTCCGCCGGATCTTGGCGGACGGAACACCGGAGGCATAGTGCTCGTCGGCGTCAGCTGACAGTTCACGGCTGCACCAGCGAACTGTCAGCTGACGCTCATACCCCGTTCCGGCCAATGTCTACGCTCCTCGAACACGGAGTGGACCTTCCGTGATGCCTTGAGGAACGTGTAGTCGGCGATGCCGTCGTCGGAAGTCGAGGTGCGGCTGGCCGTGTTGACGGTGAGCGTACGCTCCATTTCTTCCGGGTCTTCACCGAAAGAGCAGCGAATGGAGTCCGGTTGTTCGGACAGCTTCTTGAAGTAGACCAAGGACGCCATTACCGCTTGCTCTCGAAGTCTTCCGCTTGTTGAGCGGAACCTTGCTCTGCCAATTGTTTCATGATCGGGAATCGGACATTCCGGGATCGGGAACACGCCATACGGGAACGCGATGTTCGAATTGGCCCTCCTGATCGACAGGCTGACCCGACCAGTCAGCCGTGATCAAGGGGGATTCATGCGCATTGCGCAGCACAGACGGGTCTTCGCCGCAGCCGTGACCACGACTGCGGCGATGCTCGCGCTCATCGACACACCTGCGAGCGCCCAACCCGCCGACCCGACCGCTCCAACCGCGGCGAACGCCGACACCTCGGCACTCGCTCAGCTCGCCGAGGGCTATCTGCAGCAGCGCGCCGACATGCTGACGACGTCCCGTCCGACGGTGAGGGCCGCCTCCGTCCACGTCAAGGCCACGCGCGCCATGGCCGCTCGCACGCAGGATGATCTCGCCGCACTCGCGGAGAAGGGCAAGCGGTACAAGGAAGTCGACGGCGGCTACACGAAGGCGCAGGTCGACGTGAACGTCACCGAAACCACCGTCTCCGGTCAGACAGCGACGCTCCAACTCACCGAGCACACACGCCTCTACCTGCCGTTCACGGCGCAGGAGGTCGAGCAGGGAGCGCCGGAGTACGAGGAGCTCTCGCTCCCGCACACGGTGACGTACACCCAAGGCACCGACGGTACGTGGCTGTTGTCGTCCGACAAGGCCGATATGGAGGGGGGCCCGACGCCGACGACGCAGGTTTCTGACACGGACGTCGACGCCGGCACGGCCGATGGAGGCGGTAAGGCGGACGAGGACGAGGGGAGCAAGGACGCCCCCTCCGACACGGCCCCGCTGCCCGCCGCCACGGTCGACGACGTCGTCAAGCCGACGGTCGCCGCCAGCTACAACTACAACAAGATGGTGGCCTACGCCGACAAGTACTGGGACCACCACAACGGCGCCTTCCGTACGTACGGCAACGACTGCACCAACTTCATCTCGCAGGCGATGCTGGAGGGCGGATGGGGTCCCAAGGGCGGCGCCATCATTCAGAGGACCAGCAACAACTAATGGTTCTACGGGCCGACGACGTGGACGACCAGCTACACGTGGGCGGGCGCCGAGAACTGGTACTGGTTCGCGACCAAGCACTCGAAGAGGACCAAGATCCTCGACAACGTGTGGAAGCTGGCCACGTCGGATGTGCTGCAGGCTGACTGGGACCGGAACAACAACGTCGATCACACGATGATCGTCACGAAGAAGTACCGGGGTACGCCGTACCTGACGTACCACACCGGCGACACCCACAACAAAAGCCTGAACAAGCTGCTCTCTGACCATCCGCGCACCTGGTGGTACGCGCACCGCACGTGACAGGCTGCTGCCCCTTACAGGAGAAACTAGGAGTGCGCTGTGAAACGTCGACGCCTCTTGGCCGTGCTGGCCGTCCTGGCCGTCGCATCCGGCTGCTCGTCCTCTGACGACAAGGTCGCGTCCGCAAGCCCTTCGAGTTCGGCGTCCGCCGACGGAGCTCGCAAGGCCGTCGAAACCTACGTGAATGCGTTGAACTCCCGCAGTGTCACCGACCTGATCGCTGTCGGCGGTGTCAAGGACGCGAAGTGGTCCAGGCAGGAGGCCGCGCAGATCCTCGCGGACCGGGGCGGGCGCGGATGGAAAATCAAGGGCGTGCAGATCGAGCACGACATGGGCCCGGACACCGGCTCGGCACGCCTTGTGGCCGAGGACAAGGCGGGTAAGCCGTTGCAGGACACCTTCACCGTGATGCGGCAGAAGGGCACGTGGCACCTCGTGGTCTTCACCCACCAGCCGACCGAGCCGGGCAAGGAACCCGCCTCAACCGACAAACCCGGTTCCTGACATGCCAGTTTGGGCGGCCTGCGCCGGGAGTCAGGTGCAGGCCGCTCGTCAGCCGGTGGGATCCGCCAGTGACGGCACTGAACCGAACGCACCGGCGAAGATCCTGAGGTGCCCACGGGACGCAGACCCCACGGCTGCCGACGGGTTCAAGAGCCTGGTCCGGATCTCTGCCCAGATCAGCCACCGGTCTTCGACCGTGCTGACCCCTTTGCAGAGGTGCCGGATGGTTATCGGGCGATGGCCGACCGGTCGGCCTTGAAGGTGCGCATCTTCTGAGCGCGGGGGCTGGCGGCGCGGGTGTGGTTCCTCCCAGGCCGCGCGGCGCCCTCGTGATGTCAGGCGGTGCGCTTCACGTGGCGGACGAGCCACATCAGCAGGGGGTCCAGGTCGGCGGCAGCTGAGAGGACCCGGTCGACCGCCTCCGGGGTGTGCAGCCACTCCTCGCAGCCGAGGGGACGGGCGGCGATCAGTGAACGGTGGCGCAGCAGGTCGGCATGGGCGTGGTCCGTCGGATAGCCGCGCGGGGGGCGATTCATCACGTCCCCGGAGATGTCGTAGCCCTTCTTTCGCACGTCCTTGACGATGACGGACAGTTCGCGGCCGCTCGCCTCCGAGGCCACGGCTTTGCGGAACATGTCCACCTGGCCGGGATCGGGGTACCACCAGGCGCCCTGGATCCGCAGGCCGTCCAGGGAGAACCGAAGACCGATCTCGATCTTGCGGCCGAGCCGGATCACCGCGCCCTGGTGCTGCCACCACCAGGAGTTGGTGCGGTAGTGCCAGACGGAGAAGTCCTCGTACCGGGGGTCGGCGTCCGCGACCTCGTTGAGCAGGGCGATCATCGGCTGCCGGACCAGCCGTTCGCGCTCCGCGCGGCAGCGCTCGCGGGTCGCGTGGGTCGGTTCGCCCTGGAGCTGCCACAACACGTCCATGGCCTGCTCCGGCCAGCCGGTGAACTGTCCACGCATGCGCGGAGGATAACTCACCCGTGATCCGTGCGCGCAGAGTGAGACGGGCAGGGAGGCGAACCACCAGACAAGGTGGGAGGTGCCGCGGCGGGGCTCGCCGGCCAGTTCCACGTGCCGTGCGCAGTGGGCGAGTCCATCGAGGAACGCCCGGAGAGTGCAGCCCGTATGAAGCGGGCGGCGAGAGGCAGGCACTTCAGTTCGCCGCGGGCAGACAGCGAAGATCCCGCAATGACTGGTGCATTGCTGGCAGGGGCATGTCAACGTACAAGGCCCTGGCGGAAGACCTTGCCCCTGAGCCCAAGGAGGCGCCCCTGCACTCGCACCATCCCAGCGAACCCTTCCAACCCGACTCGCCAGACCCCGTGTATTGGGTCACCCCGCTCCATCTGGCGGGTGGTGATGGTGTGCTTGCCGAGCGGGTTGCTAGCACCTTGGCCAGCCTCGGCTGGCGTATGTGGCCTACCTCCCGCAACACGCTTCTGTATGTGAGCCCGGACGGGTTGTGCGGCGCCGAGTGGATTCTCGCGGCCCATCCGTTCGAGTTGGGTGGTCTACCGGTTGCCTGGCAGCTGAGCGCCCGCCCGTATGCCACTGCCGCGATGACGGAGTGGAACGCGTACTTCACCGCCGACGTCCCGTACGAGGCGCTTGCCGATCTCCTCATCGCGATCGACGCTCGCGAGGCGCCCGACGTTGGTTTCGCGGGGCCGGCGACGGTCCTCGACGCGCTCAGCGGTCGGGGCTGGATCCGCGACGTGGACCGTCCCGGTACCACCGCCATGGATCCCGGGCTTTCCACCTGCGTCTCCCTGGAGATGGTGCCGCCGCTCATCGAGGACTCCGACCCGCGCCCCGGTCTGGTGGGCTGGCAGGCGTGGGCGCAGCCCGTCGTCGGCGCTCCGTATCTGTGGTGCGCCAGCTTCAGCGCCAGCGTCCCGCATGACCTGGTCGCCGCGTTCGCCTCCTCGCTTGCCTCGCCGGTCCCGGTGGCCCGCCGCACGCTGCCCAAGAGCGCCGAGGGCCGGCTCACCGTCCGACGCCGCTGACGACCTGTCTCCAGACACCGTCCGTGGTGCTGCTGGTCGCTGATTTCCGTGACTTGAAGGTCAAACGTATGAGGGGCGTGCCCTGTGCCCGCCAGTCGACAGAGAGGAAGAGGATCTTGTTGTTTCGACGCGCTCGCGCGGACCGTGCGTTCCGTGAAGCCCAGCGCGCGGGTTACGCGCTCCTGCAGCAGATGCATGCTGAGTGGCCCCTGCCGGACCACACCACTGGTGCGGTGGCAACGGCCGCATCAGAGGCGCCGGTGCCTGATTTCCTTCCGCCGGACCTGCGGGTTCCCTCGCGCCAGGAGGTGGAAGGGGTGATGATGCGCTGGGAGCAGCCGCTTGTCATCGACGGTGAGGTCCGTACTTGCCCCGAGTGCGGCGTGTACCGGGACTGGATCGTCTTCTGCCTGCGTGACGACTCGGTGTGGTTGCGCTGCCGGGCCGGTCACCAGGTGCAGGAGCCTCGTTTGGACGCTGCCTGGTACAACCGCAATTCCGGTCCGGTCGACCACTGGCACCCCACCGTTGAGGACGGGCTGCGCCACCTCGGCCACTGATCTCGAAACCCCTCGCCCCTACCCCTACCTACCGCTGGCGCCGGAGGGCCGGCCTGGCCAGACCGTCAGCTCCGCAACCACTTAGGGGTTTCACATGCGCCTTCACACCACGACCGCCCTCAGCCTGAGTGCCCTCACCGTCCTGGCCTTGGCGGGCTGTTCGACCGGCATCCCTGACTCCATCGACCCGACCTCCTCGACGACCGTCTCGGCACGCCCGGACGGCGAGACTGCGCCGGCGTCCGCGCCGCTGTCCTCGGCCGCACTGGCCAAGCGGCTCCTGGATGAGAGCGACCTGGGAGAGGGCTACACCCGCACGCCACAGCGCCCCGCGCAGCATGACGACGTGACCGTCATCGGCTGTCCGGAGCTGGAGAAGCTCGGCAGCGAGGCCGCAGTCGGTGGCAGCTTCGACTTCCCGCATGAGGCGAAGGCGTCCTTCACGTATGCGGGCGGCAGCGGTTCCGAGGTGGCCGAGGAGTTGTACAGCGACGCCGAGGGCAAGCTCTCGAAGGGCGTGGGCCGGATCTTCGAGGCGATGACCTCCTGCCCCATCTACCAGGTCCTCGCTGGGGGTACACCCGTCACGGTCACGGCTCAGAAGGTGCTCGTCGCCCAGTTGGGCGACGAGCAGTGGAGCCAGCTGCTCGCCTACTCCGTTGGCGGGCAGCGCAGCGTCGTCAAGCAGACGGCTGTCCGCACAGGCAACGTCCTGGTGGTCGTCTCGGGAAGCCCTGGCTTGGTCGACGCCCACCTGGCGAAGGCCGTGGACAAGGGGCAACGCGGGCGCTGACCTCGGCAGTGCGAAGGGGCGGTGTCAGGGATGCATCCTTGCCACCGCCCCTTCGTCATATCGGTGTGCGGACTACGCCGCTGTCTGTCAGAAGGTGTACGGGGTGAATGCGCGCAGCGGTTCAAGCACGGCGTCGACCAGTTGCTGGAACTTTGCTCGCTCGTCCGCGTTCATGATGTCGATGGCGTGACCGAAGGACTTCTCGTCGAGCCGGTCCAGGAACGGTTCGAGGAACCGGTCTAGAACCTCGGGGGCGTCGAGCCACCTGAGCCGGTACTTGTAGTAGCGAAATGTCTGCGCGTCAGCCTCACGGATCTCTTCGAGTGTGGCCTCGTGAGCGATGTTGTATTCCTCCTCGGTGATGGGCCTTCCGTCGAGGTGGAACCAGTCACCAGAGCCGTAGTCCTGGTACAGGTCGCATAGCAGGATGACGACTTGGGGGAGGGGTTCTTTGGTGGGAATGCGGGGTGCTCCTTGTCAGCGGTTGGTGGGGGTGGGCCATACAAAGGGTCCGGAGAATCCCCGGTTTCGGTAACCGGGGGTGTACGGCTACGATCCGTCGCCCTCCTACCGGGACCGGCCTGTGTGGGATGACGGCGGCGTGTACGCCTTCGGGATCCCGGCACCGGTCTGTGAGGCGGCCTGAGCACGAGCGTTGCGGGCCTGCGCGGCTCGTGCACCCGGACCGGGGGTGTGCCGCTCACTGAGGCGCTGGATGCGCCAGACGAGGACTTCGGAGATCGACTTGGCGTCGTCCAAAGGGCGTTGCTGGGCGGCTTGTTGGAGGACGGTGGCGGGGTCGTGGCCGACGGCTTCGGCGGCGGCGAGGGCGGTGGTGAGGGCGGGCCAGGCGTTCTCGGTGAGGATCTGCTCGGCGTAGGCGGGCATGACCTCGTGCAGGGTGCGGACGTGCTGGTGGACGGTTCCGTCGGTGGGGCGGTGCCGGGCGAGTGAGGCGAGGCTGATCGGGGCGATCTGGTCGTAGGCGGCCTGGAGATGGATGAGCGACTGGTGGGCGGCGGCCACCTGCCGGTCGTGGTGGCGCAGGGTGCTGCGGCGCTGGGTGGCGAGGACGACGAGGATGGCGGCGTCCAGGAGCATGGCCAGGGCGGTGTGGTCGGCGGGCTGGTAGCGCATGCCCTTCAGAGCACTGCGCAGGGCGCGAGCGTGCTGGTGGTCGACCTGGGCACGGGTGTGAGCGGCGTGTTCGAAGGCGAGTGCGGCCCGTTGGAGTTCGGCCTTCAGGTGGGCGGGGGCGTGGGCGGGCAGGGCGTAGAGGACTTCGCCGAAGACCGTCAGGTGGGCCTGGGCGATGTCCTCGTCGGCGTGGTCGAGGTGGTGCGGGATGCGCTCCGCGGCGGCGGTGGCCTGGTGCCATGCGTTGGGGCGGCGATTCCTGGCCGGTGAGTCTGCGGTGGCGGTGGGCGCTTCGGTGGCGGCCAGGCGCTGTCGGATCTGGGGGAGGGAGAGGTCGGTCGCGAGTTTGGAGCCGGAGTACCAGACGGGCTTGCCCTCACTGTTGGTGTCGCCGGGCAGGGCAACCTTGTAGCCCTGGAAGTCACCGGAGGGCAGGGCGCGGGTTTCGACCTGGAGGCCGGCGTCGGCGAGCAGGTTGAAGAAGTCGTCCAGGTCCTGAGCGTGGGAGAGCGCGGCACGCACGGTGTGCCGCAGCCGCTCGCGCGTCGTCATGCCACTGCCTTGCCGCTTGGCCTTCTCCTGCTCGGCGCGGGTGGGGCGCTTCGCGGCCGGGGTGCCGACAGCGGCTTCGGGTCCACGAGGTACCTGGGTGAGTCCGAAGTCCTTTTCGATCGCAGTGAGTTCGATCATGGCGCGGTGGTAGTCGTTCCAGTTTCGCGGCGGACGCAGGTCACCGCGGACCTTGGTGGCGACGATGTGGATGTGATCGTCCGCATGGCGCACGGCGACCCAGCGGCAACCGTCCGGATCACCCTCGGGCGCGATGCCGGTCGCGTGGAGCATGCGGCGGGCGATCGTCGCCCACTCGGCGTCGGTCAGGGCGCGGTCCTGGGGTGCGGCACGCACCGAGCAGTGCCACACATGCCCGTCCGGAGCCTTGTCGCCGGCCTGCTTGATCCGCAGATCCAGGGCCTTGGTGAGTTGGCCGAGGCGTTGCTCGTGGCCGGGGCTGTCGTAGGGGCCGGGGTCCGGGATGAAGTCGTCCCAGGAGGCGACGATGTGCTGGTTGGTGTGCTCGTTGGCGCGGCCCTTGTCGAAGAGGTAGGCCAGCACGCCGTACGTGTTGCTGCCCGGCTTGACGATGTTCGCGATCACGTCAGGCCGCCGCCTTCTGCTCGGCTGCCCGGAAGGCGGCGTCGTCGATCGCACGGACCGTGTCGTGGGCGGTGGCGAGCAGGCGCTCCGCCCGCTGGAGGATCGCAGCGTCCACACGGTGGGGATCGCCGTCGGTGTTGAGGCGGTGGGCGATCTGGTTGACGTTGTTGCCCATCCGGGCGATCTGGGTGCGCAGGGCGGCCAGCTCGTCGATCGCATCGTCGTAGGGCGTGCGCAGGGCGGCGACGGTGATTTCACCGCGGACGCGGGCCATGGTGGCATCGGCGATGAAGTGTGCCATGGTCACGTGCTCGTCATTCGCTGCTGACTGGACACGGTGCTTCTCATCCGGGGAGAAGCGCACAGTGACGCCCTTTTTTCGCTGTGAGTCGAGGTTTGCGCGACGGTGCGGCGAGCGCTTCTTGACCCCCACAGCAGGAGTGGCCGGCTGCTCACCGGCACCTGCCTGCTCCTGCTCCGGCGCGCCCTCGCGCCGGAGCAGCTCCTCCGCCACCCCCGGGGCGGAGGAGTCCGCGATGGACCGGCCTGTGGACGGTCCATCGCCATTGCTTGCTGCGCGTGTGACGGGAGTGTTGATCATCTGCTCTTGGGGGATGGGGAGTTCGGGGTAGTGGTCGCGCACGACGAGATGTCCTTGTGTCGGGGTTGCGGGGGTGGTGGGTTCAGGCGGCGCGCGGTTGCGTGTTGAGCTCGGCGAACTGCTCTGCCGCGAGGTCGAGCAGATCCACCAGGCGCCGCTCCGGGAGGCGAGCCGCGGAGGCCAGGACTCCGTCGATGCGCGGGTCGAGGGTGCTGACGGCATCCAGTCCGGCGGCGCGGGCGACAACCAGGCGCAGCTCGGCTTCGAGCCAGGCCCAGTGCTCGGTGGCGGGCACCGGGGTGTCGTCATCGATCTGGCCCAGGGGGCCGATCCTGAGTCGGCTCAGGTAGTGGCCTCCGGCAGAGAGGATGTCGGGAAGGGAGATCTCGTCCTGGGCCATCCATCGTCCGTGTTCCAGCAGAGTGCGGATGGCGCAGCGCAGCAGGGTCATCTCGTCCCGCTCAGGCGCGGTGCAGATGGGGCAGGACCAGTTGTGGCAGTCCCAGGCGGGCGTGGTCGAGCGGGGCATGGCAGGCGGGCCTTTCAGCGGTGGGTGGTTAGAGGTGCGGGGGGAGAGAGTTCAGTAGGGGTGGCCTGTTCGGGCGGAGTCCTGGCGCTCGGCCTTGACCGCGTTGACGACGCTCTGGGCAAGGTCGGTGCCGACCTGGTGGCCGTCGGCGCGGACGGCTGCCTTGAGGGAGTCCCGCGAGAGGCGGCCCGTCTCGCGGTAGATGCGCTGCGCGTACGCGATGAGGGCATCCCGCGGCAGGTCGGGCTTGCGACCCAGGCGCTTCGGACCCGATTCCATGCCCGGATCGCCATCCGCGGGCTTGCCCGCATTCGGCTTTGGGCTGGCGCCCTGTGGGAGTTGCGGGCGGACGGTCGATTCCGGGCGGTCCGTCCGGTGTCCGTCTTCACCGCCCGGATCCGGCGCGGTCGCTGGGCGCGCGGTCTGTGCCCGCTTCGCGACAGCAGGACGAGGCTGCGGGACTCGGCCATCGGGCGTCTCCCACCGCTGGGGCAGAGGGAGCGAGGCCAGCAGCGTGGCCTGCTGACGGGTACCGAGCTTGCGCAGCAGCAGCTCGTCCTGGCGGGGATCGCTGTCGACCCCAGCACGATCCAGCGCCTTGTGCAGGCGCCGAGTCGCGCGCCGGCCACGGCCCTTGTTGCGCTTCGCTTCGGGCAGCGCCTCGATGCGGAGAATCAACGTGACGGCCCGGCTCAGGGCGCGCTCGCGGATCAGTCGGGCGGCATCGGCGTGCTGGTCGGTGATGCCGAGTCGAGCGAGCAGGCGTTCGCGTGCCTGGCGGATGAGGATGGCAGCCAGGCTGTGTGACGCGGCGTCGGGGGTGCGGTGGCGCAGTTCGATGCCCATGGCCAGGTGCCAAAGCACTGCGGCCAGAACCGGGCCGACGAAGGCCCGTACGGTGCCGCCGAGCAGTCCGGACTCGGCGTAGGCGGGCAGGATCTGAACGGCGGTGATGACCCAGGTGAGGGTTCCGGGCGTGCCGGGTGCCTGCTTCGGGCCGTTGAGGTTCTGGCGTGCCATCAGCGCGGTGGCGAACAGGGCGAGCTCGGCGGCGGCGAACATCGCGACGCGCTCGGTGGTGCCGCCCATGTTGAGGTAGTCGGCGGCGAACCGCCAGCTGGTGTCCGCGCTGTAAGCGGTGCAGCCGATCGCGGCCATGGCGGCGACGGGCACGGCGATGATCCCGCGCCGGCGGTTGGTGGCGGACGGCTGGCGGCGCTCGCGGAGGATCATCCACCCGGCGAACAGGGTGAGGAGCAAGAGCAGGACGGAGAGCGCCACGGTCATCGGGGCGGAGGTGGCCCAGTCCGGGAGAAGCGGGGTGCCGCCGCTCCGGGCAGCCAGGAGCGCGAGGGTGAGAGGAAGCAGGATGGATCTCCAAGGTGCAGAGGCAACGGGGAGGCGAACACGGCGGAGTGCCGAGGGACCCGCGGCGCAGGGGCCCGCGCGGGCCGGGACAGGTGTGAGCGCGAGCGGTGCAGTGAGGCAGGAGGGGAGGAGGTGCTTAAGAGAGCCCGGTCAGGCTGCGGGCGAGCTGCGGCGGCGGCGGTCGGGGCCGGTGAGGATGACGCGTTCGGTCATCTCGGCGAGGCGGGAGGCGACGCGGTCGCCGAGGGCGGTGCGGAGCTCGGCGGTGGGGAGGTTGGTGGTGATGAGGGTGGGGAGCATGTGCTCGTACCGGTGGTTGATGAGCCGGTAGGTGAGCTCCTCGGTCCACTCGCTGGTCTTGGCCGCGCCGAGGTCGTCCAGGAGCAGCAGCGGACAGCGCGCCAGCATCTGCAGGTCCCGTTCGCCGTCGTGTCCGGCGCGGGGGCGCAGGCGGGCGTGGAGGTCGGCGCTGGTGGTCGCTTCCCAGCGCAGGCGGACGCCTCGGCTGAGCAGGCCGCGGATGGCGCCGTATCCCTGGTATGTCTTGCCGGTGCCGGTGGGGCCGGCGATCAGCAGCGACGGGCCTTCGGCAATGCCGGGTCCGCCGGGGCCGGGGCGTCCGGCGCGGGCGATCTCGTCGGCCCAGGCGGTGACCTGCGGGTGGTCGGCCAGGGCGCGGCGATAGCGGGCGGGGATCCGGGTGTCGGCGAGCTCCAGCGCGGTGACGGGCTCCGGCACAGGGTCCTCGGCGGCGACGGTGGCGGGGTCGATGCCGCGTCCGGCCAGGATGCCGTTGAGCCGGTCGGCGAGCGGGCCGACCCGGTGGGGCTCGCGGGTGAGGGTGGCGGTCAGAGGTCACCTCCGAAAGCGGCTTCTACGTCGGTTGGGTTTGTCCATGCCCTGTGCACAACCGGCGCGGTCGGCATTGCGGGGGTCGCGTTCATGGCCTCGTGGACGAGGCTCGGCAGGGTGCTGGGGTGCAGGCCCTTGGCGCGGTGACGTTCGAGTCCGACCCTGATGTGGGCAGGGGCGATGCCCTCGCCGAGGAGCTTGTGCACGACCCGGCCGAGATGGCCCAGGACGTCCTTGGGCGGGCGGTGGGCGCAGGCAGCGGTGTACTCGGCGATCAGATGCTGAGCCGAGACGGTGTCGGGTGCGGGGGCGCTCGCGCCCCCCGAAGGGGTACTTCCTAGATCCATGATCCTAGGTCCTAGATCCGTACCCTGAGCCGTCACTGCTGCCTCACGGAGCCCTCCGCGCTTCCTCACGGAAGGCTCCGTGACATCGCTCTGACCTGCAACTTCGCCATCGGCGCCGGGATTCACCACAGATTCGCGCACTTCTCCGGAGCTTTCACGGAGGGTTCCGTGAGGTTGCGGTGAGGGCTCCGTGATGCCGGCCCCCGCAGCCAGCGCGGCGACGCCTGGCACGGCGTCGGCACGGGCGTCGTGGTGCGGACAGACGGGAAGGCGGCTCTTGCCGGGCCGGTTGATCTTCTGATGCTGGTGCCAGGTGACGACGTGCAGGTAGCGCTTGTCGTCCGGCCCCGTGTAGCGGCAGATCAGTCCGGCGTCGGCGAGCTGGGCGAGGTCCGTCTCGACGTCCGAGGGGCCGTGTTCGGGGCGCAGGACCCACAACTGTCCGGCGATGATCGCGGCGTGGTCGCGGTGGCGGCCCTGGTCGTCGGCCTGGGTGAGAAGGCCGAGGAAGGTGCGCTCCGCGGTCAGGGAGACAGCGGCCAGGGACTCGGACAGGAAGGCTTCGGGCTTGATGGTGCGGATTCGGGCCAAGAGGGGCGGTTCCTCACTCGGTTGCAGGCGGGCAGGAGAGCCCACGGCTCACCGCCGATGGGCGGTACGGACGTCAGGGGTGGGGGAGTTGGCCGGCCGGCGGTGCGGGGCGCGCTGATGGCCGCTCGCGCTTTCCGGGGGTGTCGTCAACATAGCCACACCCGTGCCGCGCAAGTCCAGCCCAATCCCACGCAATCTCTGACGGCAGAAAGGCTGCTGGAAAAGAAGGCAGTGGAGGGCGGTCCAAAAACTGTAGGGCACGATCGCCGGTTGCCGAAATAATGCTCCGTCAGATGCAGCCAGAAGCATCACATCGAGAACCCGTTGACTCCCGTTGCGAGCGCAAGCTACAACACAACATCCCACGTCAGAGTATGTCTATGGGATGACGAAGACACCGTCAACCGAATGCTCGAAACCCGGCCCGCAGGTAGGTCCCGGCCGCTACGCCGGGCGCAACATAGCCGACGATCGCCGGTTAACCAAACCGGCGATTGGGAGCTACAAATGGAGCTATGGCAGCAAGATCCCTGGAAATCGGTCCGGCCGGAATACGGACCGCCCGCACCATCGAAATCCTCCGCACCGAACGCGGCCTCGCCCAGCGCGAGCTCGCCACCCGTGTCACTGCCCTCGGCCGTCCGATGACCAACACGATGCTGTCCCGGATCGAACGTGCCCAGCGGCGTTGCGACGTCGACGACCTCGTCGCGATAGCCGAAGCACTCCTCGTCTCACCCCTCGTGCTGCTGGAGGGACCGAGCACCACCTGAGACGGGCCACCCACCACCGCTTATAGAACGTCCTCCACCGAGTAAGGACCCCACGCCTCTTGCCCCGCCCCTCGATGCCCCCTTCCCTTGCACGCCTTCCGCACCGAACGGATGGTGAAGCCGCCCTGCCCCGCCTCTACCGGCCTGAGGAGATCGCCGAGACCCTCGGTTGCTCGGCTTGGTGGGTCAAGGACCGCGCGCGCCGGCGCCTGATACCGCACACACGGGTCGGCCGCGCCTACCGCTTCACCGCGGACCACCTCGCCGAGATCATCCGCATCCACGAGGAGCCGGCGCCACAGCGAGCCCAGAGGACGCCATCACCGGCCAGCCCGTCCGAGTCGACCATGACGAAGTCGCGGCCGACGGGGGAGACGAGGCCCTCCACTTCCCCCGCCCCACGTCTAAGGGCACGACCGCCCCGCAGGTCCCAGTACGGCACTGCCGCCTAGGTGTACCTGGCACATCAGAGAAGGAGGGATGCGAGGCATGGGCTTCGCCGAGAAGCGCGGCAGTTACTGGCGCGGTAGATACAAGGTCAGCGAGGGCAAGTACGGCACCGTCGTCGACCCGACGGGCGCGGTGCTCAAGTTCGCCACCAAGCGGGAGGCCAAGCAGGCCGCGGACGAGGAAGAGGCCAAGGTCCGGCACGGCATCTGGCGCGATCCGGCGGCCGGACAGGAGACCTTCGGCGAATACGCCAGCCGCTGGTACGACGCCCAGGACCTGGCCGCGTCCACGATGCAGAACTACCGCCGCCACATCGAGGAGCACCTGCTCCCCGAATTCGAGGACAAGGCCCTCGCCGGCATCCTCCGCACGGATGTGGACACCTGGGAGAAGCGGGAGAAGGCCGCCTACGCGGCATCCAGCGTCAAGACGTGGCGCTCGACGCTTCACCTCATCCTGGAAGACGCCGTGGACGAGGGTCTCATCGCGTCCAACCCCGCAACGAAGCGACGCGGGCGCGGTAAACGCGCCGGCCGCTCCCGTGACCGTGGTCCCGAGAAGGTGATCACCGACCCGCTCGGACTGCTCCTCATCGCCGAACGCGCAGCCTTGCTGTCTGGCCGCGACGATGAGTTCGTCGCCGTCATCCTCAAGGGCTACACGGGGATGCGATGGGGCGAAATCGTCGGCCTGGAGACTCAGTTCGCCCGGCCTGGAGCCGTACGTGTGGAACACCAGCTGTACGAACTGGACTCGGGTGAGCTGATCCGCTGCCCGCCCAAGGACGACAGCTACCGCACCATCGACGCGATGGACTGGCTGTCGGCCTTGGTCGCCGACCACGTTGCCCGTACGAAACCGACGCCGTGCCCCTGCCACGGAAAGCGCTACGTCTTCCGCGGCCAGGGCACCGCCCGCACCGGTGGACACACCGGTGCCAAGCTGGTGGACGTCGCCCGACGCGCGGACGTCTCCACCGGCACTGTGTCCAACGTCCTCAATCACCCCGATCGCGTACGGGAGGACACCCGCGCCCGCGTCGAACTCGCCATCGCCGATCTGCATTTCATCCGTGGCGGCATCCCGACGGAGAACGCTGCCCACTGGCGCCGTAACGGCTTCGCCACCTGGCTGTTCGCGCCCGCCACTTCCGGCTGGTACCCGAAGAAGGCACCTCAGGAGGCCCGCCCGGTCCCGCTACTCGGCGAACCCTGGCCCGGTGTCCCGGTCCGTGGCCGCAACGCCCAAGGCCGTGCCGACGCCTGCTGGCTGCCCATCGCCAGGGGGCTCACCCCGCACGGCCTGCGGCACTCCCACCGCACGCACATGGAGGACCTCGGCACCGAGAAGGTGCTGATGGACGAGCGCATGGGCCACATCGACGGCTCGGTCTCGGCGCGGTACGCCCACGTGACCCCTGGCATGCGTGAGCGTCTCAAGGTCGGCCTCACCCAGCAGTGGGAAGCAGCGCTCGACGTCCGTCGGAGGATGCACCCGCGCTCGCCGGTCGCCGTACTCGATGGGCTGCTGCGGCCTGTGCCACGATGACCAGTCCGAGAGGAGGAGCTGCGCGTTGAGCCGATGCTCATCAGTGAGCGCCTCAGAGGTCCACTGGCGACGCGTTGTCGCCGAGCTGTGGGACCACGCGTGTCATCAGCCGCTCTTCCAGGACGGACGCATAGATGGCGGCTCGGGTGGCTGCGGGGTGGCTCGGCGGCCAGATCCCGCGACGGAAGACGCAACGGCGACCGCGGAAGAGCATCACTGTCGTGGCGGCGACGACCACGTCGTCCCTGGTGTCCGGGACGACTTCGGAGGTGAGTGACTCCAGTTCGCCGCCCCGTCGTTCGCAAAGATCCTCGACAGCCCGGCGGGCGGACCGCAGGAATACGTCCGTGTATTCCTGCGGTCCGCCCCAGCCGGCGGGGCCGTCAGCCACCGCAGTTGTGCATTGCGCTGTCCGTCGAGGCCAGGACGACCTCACCGCCACCGGCGGGAAGGACGAGGTGGAGCCCGTTGACCTTGAGGCCGGCGTCGGCGCCGGTCGAGGGCAGTTGTTCGTTCACGATGAGTCGGCCACCTCCGACGAGCGGGATCTCCGTGTTCGGATCACCCGACACGGTAACCGGAACTCCGGCGATCTTCAGGGTGAGCGCGGTGCTGCCCGTGGTCTTGCCGCACTGGCTGCTGGAGGTCGCGGTGAGCCCGGACACCTCGATGAGAGGCACACCGGGCAGTCCGATGCGTGCCTGCGCCACGGTCGAGGTCGCAGTGACCTTGCCGGGGGCGAGCGTCGTGGTGACCTTGGGGCACAGCTTCTGCACGGACAGCAGGGGTGAGGTGTACTCGGCCGAACACGGGGTGTCGGTCGCGGTCGCGTCCGCTGTGCGGACGGTGCCGGTGTCGGGTTGCGGAACGATCTTCAGCACCGGTACGCCGATGAGGTCGACGTGCGCTGACATGCCGTAGGCGCGGCCCGTCGCGTACTGGAGCTTCAACTGTGCGGAGGTGTCGGAGGCCAGATAGCCGGCGTCACCGGCGAAGGACGCGTGCAGTGGGACAGTGGCAGAGTCGGTCAGCGGCTGGTCCACAGAGGCGACGGTGCAGGCAGCAGTCCCCGTGTCGCTCGTCGTTCCCGCGCACGTCTGCTCGTGGTCCCCGGTGCCGAGGGCGAAGCGCACACTGCGCCCAGCCACTGCGTCTCCGCGGAAGTCCGTGAGCTTGGCGGCCAGTTGGACCGGAGTGCCGTTGGCGAGGTGTGTCGCGCCGGTGTAGTCGAGTTTCGTCGGTGAGGTCAGGTCCAGTTCGGCGGACGTGCTGGACGGGTTGTAGTCGTCATCACCGCCGAAGGTGACGGCAACAGGCACCGCGTTCGACGATCCCTGTGGCTGGTCGACGGAGTTGATGGTGCAGGTCGCCGTGCCCGATGCCGTTGTGGTCCCGGTGCACGTCTGCTGTGTGGCCCCCGTACCCAGGGCGAACCGCACGGCACGACCGTCGATCGGCGTCCCGAAGTTGTTGGTGAGCTTCGCCGAAAGGCTGGCCGGTGAACCATTCACCGCGCTGCGGGCGCCTCTGTAGGTGAGGGCCGTGTCCACCTTGTGGGGCTGCTCGGGACCTGTGCAGTCAGCGGCCTGGAAACAGGGCAGGAAGTAGTAGGCGGTGATGATCCCGAACGGCCTTCCGTCGCCCGAGCGTGGGTCGTTGTGGGTGACATACACGACAACGAGGCTGAGGTCCGTGTTGGTGCAGATCACCCGGTTGTCCGGGGCGGGGATGCACAGGCCCTCGGTGCCGACAGTCTCCTGGATGTCCTCGTGGTCGGGCACCACACCGTGTTCCAGGATGTGACGCCTACCGAAGCCGTCCACAGGCGGGTTGCACTCAGGGCTCTTGCAGTCGGTCTGCCCTTCACGCAACGGGATGTCGTTGCCTGCTGTGCCCCGGAAGGAGTCGACGACGGTCCAGTCGATCATGTGGGGGTTCGGATCGCCGGGGTCGGCGGTTGCGGTTGCGGGTGCGACGAGAGCACCCAGCAGGCCCAGGAGCAGGGCGAGCACGGCTGATGTCAGATGTCGGCGAGCCTGGCTGTACGCCGGGGCCTGCGTGGGCGTGCGCGGGTGACCGTGAAGAACCGGCACGGAATCCCCTCCTTGTGACCGGCCCGCCCGGTGACGGTCCGGCGTCCCCGCGACGTCCTGACCGCCACGGGGATACCCACCCTGCCGCCAGGTAAGGGACATGACAAACCTTTTGCGTGACGGCGAGTCGGCCAGCGCACGGTCCGCCCTTATGTGCGCTTAGAGGCCAGTGGTCAGCCCCTTCAGCCGCCGCAGAATCCCTAATCGGTCCCGGCGGTGCAGTCCTCTCGGTGGCGAGTGGTCCATCGACGGTGCGCGGGCTTCGACGCCATGTGCCAGATGACCGCGGGCATGGCTGAAGTCGTTCGGTGGGGATGAACTTGGTCGGTCGTGCGCCCTGCCCTGTCCATAGCTGATCGTCTTAAGATCACTACTCTGCGTACGAGGGAGCGTTGCATGGCGGCTGGTGGATCGGCATCACGGAGGGCGCAGGAGGCGCGGCGGCAGGAGCGGCTGCTCAGGGAGCAGTGGCAGACGGCTCGGCAGCAGGCACGCCGTTGGGAAGCCGCCAGCGAGGGCGAACGCAGGGTCGCCGCCCAACTGTTGGTCCTGACCGCACGCGGCTGGCGGTTACTCGTGGACCGCAGGTGGCCGGGAACGAGAGCGGCCAACGTGGACATGCTGTTGGTCGGTCCCGGCGGTGTGTTCGTCCTCGACGTCAAGAACTGGCGCTCCGCACCAGAGATTTCGGAGGGAAAGCTCCGCGCCGGCGGCGAGCCCCGTGATGAGCACGCGGCCAAGCTCCTGGCCGTGACGAAGGCGGCCGAGTCGGCGGTGGCTTCCTTGGGAATGTCTCCGGTCGCGGTCCAACCCCTCATGGTTTTCGCGGGACACCGAGTAGATGCCGGGCTGGGCAGGATCCGGCTACTGGGGGAGCGTGAGGTTGGGCCGGCCCTGCTGTCGGAGCGCAGTCGACTTCGCGCCGAATCCGTACGTGCCATCGCCGACCACCTGGAGCGGGTCTTCCCCGACTACCAGGGATCGTCGGTAACGGAGACAGCACCGTCCCGGCCTCAGGTACAGCCCCAAGAAGAGCTGTCCGACGGGTTGTTCGACCTTGACGGACTGCGCGAGGCGGCTCTGGAAGAAGCGCTGCAGGCCCCGATCGAACAGTGGATGACCTTCCTACACCCCGATCAGGTAGCTCTGGTCCGCCGCAACTGGGCCGGCCCCGCACGGATCAGCGGCCCCGCAGGCACTGGCAAGACCGTCGTCGGCCTCCACCGCGCGGCACACCTCGCCCAGCGCACCACCGGCCGGCTTCTGTATGTCACCTTCGCTAACAACCTGCCGCGAGTACAGGCCACCTTTCTCAAGGCCATGTCTCCCGCCGTGGCCGACAGGGTCGACTTCCGAAGTCTGCACTCCTGGGCCCAGGAGTTCCTGCACGACAACGGTGTCCCCGTCCGGTTGCACGGAGACAAGGCCCAGACCGCCTTCAGCCTCGCCTGGAAGAACGTCGGCAGGGACAGCGCCCTGACTGAGATCGACCCGGCCCCGGGATACTGGAAGGAGGAGATCGACCACGTCATCAAGGGGCGTGGCATCACGTCCTTCGAGGAGTACGCCTCAGTGCCCCGCCGACGCCGTCGTGCGAGTCTGCGGCGTCCGCATCGGCAGGCCGTCTGGGCTCTGTACGAGGCGTACGAAGCGCTCCGCATCGAGCGTGGCGTGCACGACTTCAACGACGTCCTTTCCCTCGCCCTCGCAGAAGCGCGGCGCAACACAACACAACACCGCTATGCGGCAGTGATCGTCGACGAAGTCCAAGACCTGACCTTGGTCGGAGTACAGCTCCTGCACGCTCTCGTCGGCGATGCGCCCAACGGACTGCTGCTGGTCGGCGACGGCCAACAGGCCGTCTACCCCGGTGGTTTCCGCCTGTCCGACGCCGGCATCGACATCCGCGGTGACCGCGGGCAAGTGCTGCGCACCAACTACCGCAACAGCAAGGAGATCCTCGACACGGCGCTCATGGTCGTTGCCGAAGACTCCTTCGAGGACATCGACGGGCTGCGCACGCCAGGCTGGCGAGACGTCGACCTCACGTATCACGATGGCCAGGTGATCCGCGTTGCGAAGCCAACAGCGGCCGAGCACGACCAGGCCCTCCTGGAGGCCCTGCGTGACATGCCGCCCGGGGCCCGCCCGAACACCGCTGTGCTGTGCCCATCCATGCGTGCCATAGGCCACTACCAGCGGATCCTCGAACGGGCGGGCATTTCTGTATGCCTGCTGGAGCACTACGACGGCCGCCCCGTCGACGCCATCAAACTCGGCAGCTACCGCCGGGCCAAGGGATTGGAATTCAAGCGCGTCTACCTCCCGGAACACGACGCGGCCTTGGCGAACGGCTCCCGCACACCACCCGACGCGGAAGCCTCGGAAACCGAACGCGAGCGCAACGAGCTGGCCCGGAGCCAACTCTTTGTGGCCATGACGCGAGCGCGTGACTTGCTCTGGCTCGGCAGTGTGAACCGGCGGCCGGAGGGACAATGACGGATGGGACTCGTATCCCCTTCTACTTCTACAGATCGAGGGCGTCTATGGCATCGACGTCGGCGCCTTGGCCCTCCTCGTCGCTCTGTTCGCGATGCCAATCCGCCCAGTCCGCCAGCGTGCGGCTGACCTTATCGAGGTAGCGGCGGGCCCTTTCGATCTCCGGGGGATCCCATCCCTCCCGCTTGATCAGGCTGTCGCCGCCCTCGTAGGCAGGAACGGACTCCATGGCACTCACAGCCTGGCGCAGGTTGTCCACGCTCTTCGTCACCGTTGCCCACCGCGCTCGTGCTGCGGGAAGTCCTACGGCTGCCTCGGTCAGTGCCTCGCCGTTGTACGTGTGGCGGACCAACGCATCCGTCAGCTCACGGTATTGCCCGTCGTCTGTGTAGATCGGTGCGCCATCCTCGTCGACCTCGTGCAACGGCCAGCCCAGCCGACCCGCGCGGACGACTTCGTACGCCTGGATCACACCACGCTGCCGAGAGAGCATCGCCCTCAGCACCCCGACCGCGCTGCGGCTGTCCTCGGCGCGCGCCGCGCCGGAGCCTTCTGTCTGTAGCGCCATAGTGCCGGCGGTAACCATGTAGTACGCGGCCTTGACTGCGAGTTCCGTCTGGGCCGATCCCAGCCTGCCGCCCGCGCCGAGCCCTACCGCAGCCTCCTTTAGTGCGGCGTCTCGCAGTTCTTCCAGCGATCGACCACCATCGGGCGCGCCCTCCAGCAGCGCGTCGGCGGGTAGTTCCTCAATCTCCGGAAGGCGGTAGGCACGCTGCAGCACGGCACGCCGTGGGCGGACATACGAAGGGACATCGTTCTTAGCCGTACGGACAGGGCGGAGGATCAGCTCGACGGCGATGTCAACCCGGTCCTCGCGTTTGGGCCGTTGCTGGGCGGTCAGCGAGCGGATTCCCTCATTGACCCGCCGCGCGGTGCCGGTCCCGCCGCCAAGTACGGTCCGGACGATCTCCGCAGCGCGTACGTCCTGGTGTGGGCTGAAGCCCTCCTCGGCTGCCTCCTGCTCGGTGATCACGCCAGCGAACCAGCGCTTTTCCTGTGGAGTGATCCGCGCGTGTCGGCTGCGGGTGGGTTCGGCAAGCGAGTCGAGGACCGCGTCCCCCTTCGCCTCGCTTTCGACGGCAGACGCGTATGGCCTGGGCGGCCGAATGTGGGTAAGGCCGATGAAGTTGCGTACGGCGGTATGGAAGCGGACACCGGCCCGGGCATCGGGCTCGAAACCCACCACGACCCGGGCAGGCACGGTCAAGGCGCGCAACTTGCCCTGATCTGCCGCGCTCAGCGAGTCCCATCCCTGCTTCTGGACCAGCCGGATCCATCGGTTGATTTCCTGCCGGAATTTCCGGGCGTCGTTTGCCAAGTCGTACGCGATCAGCGAAGGGCGGTAACCAAGCAACTGGTGGACCGCGCTGATCCGGCTCGAACCGTCCGCCGTGATCAGCAGCGTGGGCGGCCTGTTCGGGGCCTTGTCGTAACAGACCATCATGGGGACAACCATCAAGGGCTGGAGCACCCCTTCGGCCGCGATGTCGTCGTCGAGAGGGTTCTCCTTGACGAGCCGCTCCTTTGCGTCATCCAGGCGATGCGCAAGGTCGTTGGGATGAGGCACCCGGATCTGCAACTCCGGACCGCCTCCTGGGGCTGGCTCCGGCATCGGGAGGATCCGCAGTGTGGCCGATGCACCCCCCAGGGCGTAGCTCCGGCGGCCGTATTCGCGGGGGTTGGCCGGGTGTGGGACCACCGCGGCGGACCATAGGCGGGTTTCGACGATGTGCAGTGTGCCGCCCTGCACGCGCAGGTGGTTGACGTCCGTCAGTTTTCGCCGCATGTCTTCCGGCTGTACGGCCGCCCGGGCCAGCGCTTCGGCCGCTTCCTCGCTCAGACCTCTCCCGAACAGCACGTCAGCGAGGTTGTTGACTGCGGTGGTGCGCGGCAAAACGTAGGGTTCAGGCTGCCATCCGGTCCCGCCTTCCCCGAGTTCTGCGGTGGCCTCATCGGTCATTCGTCGCCTCCGCGATCTTGTGTGCTAGGTGCAGCGCGCGATACATCCGCTCTCGGTCCGGATCACCGGCCGGGACGCTGTCGTCCAGCTCACCGGAAAGCTGGGCGACGCAGGCACTGAGCGCTGCCCGGACCTGATACCAGCCTTCGGCGGTCAGCGGGACTGTGAACAATCGCTCGCCGTGCAAGTTCACCACTGCGCAGTGCAGCTCGCGCTCCGCGATGTCCGTCCAGCGCGCGGTCAACTGGCCCAGGGTGATGCCGGTGGGCTGGGCAGTAGTTAGGTCAGATGGGGCGGCGGCACGACACGCGTCGGCTGCACCCTGGAGAACACCTACGACCAAGGTGACTTCGTCCTGGTCAAGGTCGATCGAAATGGTGAGAGTGTCGTCGATGGGCACGGGGAGGCGCTCCGGCGGGTACGCCGATGCCTACGGGCACCGGCTGTCGGCGTTCTTGCTGCATGACGCGGGTGCGCCAGGCAGAGCGAGAGCGCGAACATGGTGCCGCTGACCTCCACCCGTGTCGGTCTGCGGAGCAACCCTCCGAGACGTCTGGTGCAGTCCGGACCACACATCGTCCGGCCCGGCAGCGAGGAAGAACACTGAGCTGTGGGAGCACGACCAGGGAGACTGCTGCTCGATTCCGCCAACGGCAAGCCTGGCTGAGGAGAAGCTGTCCCCCACAATGCGGGGATCTCGAACAAGTCGCTCGGACGCAGCGTATTGGTCACATCACTCTGAGTGCAAGGACTTCTCTGGAGACGGTGGGCGCTGAAGGCGGCGCACAACACAGTCCAGGCGTGGGACGCCTGCCCTTCTGAGTGGTCCGGATTCGCGAACGTGCAGCAGGGAGAGCCCCTCGCGCGCAATGTCGCTCGGCGGCGGTCGCTTCAGTCTGGGAGAAGCTGACCAAGATCTTCTCCCAGACTTCTCCCAAACGATCTCCAGAAACCCGTCAGGGGCCTGATCCATTCGCTGGATCAGGCCCCTGACCTGGTATTACGGCGTCGGGGTGGCGGGATTTGAACCCACGACCTCTTCGTCCCGAACGAAGCGCGCTGCCAAGCTGCGCTACACCCCGATCGTCGCTGCTTGTCGCGGCGACGTCGTTTACTTTAGCCCACCGGTGGCTGGAGACGAAATCCGGTTTTGGCGCGGTGGGGGATGGGGTTCGGGCGGGCGTGGTCGAGGGCTACCAGGAGGATCGCGAGGGCGTAGAAGGAGAGGCCGAGCAGGAGGGCGTTGCCGAGGACGCTCTTGTAGCCGTGGAGGTCGACGTCCAGGAAGGGGTAGAGGTAGCGGCCGGCCGTGCCCGGGGGGATCAGTTCGCCTCGGGTGAAGGAGAACAGCAGGTAGGCCAGGGGGTAGAGCAGCCAGGTCGCCGCCTGGCGCAGGTGCAGTCGGCCGGGGGGCGTCAGCAGGAGCCAGTCCGCCAGGGCCGCCGCCGGGATCACCGTGTGCAGGAGGTGGGCGGTCACCGCGTGCCAGCCCGTCGGGTTGGCCGCCGCGCCGGTCAGGACGAAGGGGCTCGCCGCGTTCGCCAGCAGCAGGTGGTGCACGAGGGCCGTGATCGTGACGTAGAGGAGGGCCGCTCCCGTCAGGGCGGAGGGCAGGGGGCGGCGGGCGGTCCATGCCCTGCGGGCCGACAGCAGGAGCACCAGCGTCAGCAGCAGCGTGCTCTGGACCGAGAACAGGCTCAGGGTGCGGACCGGGCTGCTCAGGAGCAGTTCGACGGTCACCGCTCCCGCGGCCGCCAGCGCCACCAGCACGCGGTAGGCGGCGGCCACGGGGTGGCGTACGGGAGCCACCACCGCCGTGGCGGGGACGAGCGTGGGCAGGAAAGTCGGCATGCCCGGGACGGCGGGGAGGTCCGGGATGTCTCTCGGTATGGGCGCGGTCATGCCCTCACGCTAGGCAAACCCGGCAAAAGGGGCTATACGGGCGGTCCGTGCGGGTTAATCCCGGCTCGGACGGCCCGTGAAGCAAGCCTCCCCCCGATACGGCCGATACGGCCGATACGGCCGACATGGCCGACACGTGCGGCAAGCCCCTACTCCCGCCCCACCAGCGTCAGCAACGTCACCTCCGGCGGGCACGCGAACCGCACCGGTGTATAGCGGTTCGTGCCGCAGCCCGCCGACACGTGGAGGTACGACCTGCGGCCCTCCGCCTCATGCGTGGACAGGCCCTTCACGCGGTCCGTGTCCAGGTCGCAGTTGGTGACGAAGGCGCCGTAGAAGGGGAGGCAGAGCTGGCCGCCGTGGGTGTGGCCGGCGAGGATCAGCGGGTAGTCGTCGGCCGTGAAGGCGTCCAGGGCGCGGAGATACGGGGCGTGTACGACGCCCATCGAGAAGTCCGCCACGCCGGACGGGCCGCCGGCCACCTCGGCGTACCGGTCCCGCTTGATGTGCGGGTCGTCCAGGCCCGTCAGCTCCACCGACACGCCCTCGATCTTCAGCATGCCCCGGGTGTTCGTGAGGTTCTGCCAGCCCGCGGCGTCGAAGCCGTCCCGCAGGTTCTCCCACGGGTTGTGGACGACTCCTACGGCGGGCGCGTTGCCGTTCAGGCCGTGGCGGCCCTGGGCCTTCTCGTACAGGTAGCGGGCGGGGTTACGGAACTTGGGACCGTAGTAGTCGTTGGAGCCGAAGACATAGGCGCCCGGGAACTCCATCAGCGGGCCCAGCGCGTCCAGCACCTCCGGGACGGCCTCCGGGTCCGACAGGTTGTCGCCCGTGTTGATCACGAAGTCCGGGCGCAGGCCCGCCAGCGAGCGCAGCCAGCGCTGCTTCTTGCGCTGGCCGCCGACCATGTGGATGTCGGAGACCTGGAGCACCCGCAACGGGCGCATGCCGGCCGGGAGGACGGGCACCGTCACCCGCCGCAGACGGAAGGAGCGGGCTTCGAAACCCGCGGAGTAGACCAGACCGGCGGCGCCAACCGCCGCGATTCCCAAGGGGACTCCGTATCGCGCGCGCATACGTCCATCGTGTCAGATCGCGGCGGCGTCCTTGACCCGCCCGCCGCCCCCGGGGTAAAAGCGCGGGCGTCCGTCCCCTCACACCTGCGACAATCAGACCCATGACCACGCTCAAGTCGAAGCTGCAGGAAGACCTCAACGCCGCGATCAAGGGGCGTGACGAGCTGCGCTCCTCGACGCTCCGGATGACGCTCGCCGCGATCACCAACGAGGAGGTCGCCGGCAAGGAGAAGCGCGAGCTCTCCGACGCCGAGGTCCTGAAGGTGATCACCAAGGAGGCGAAGAAGCGCCGCGAGGCCGCTGACGCCTTCGCCCAGGGGGGCCGCGCCGAGTCCGCCGAGCGGGAGAAGGCGGAGGGCGAGGTCCTCGCCGAGTACCTTCCCAAGCAGCTCAGCGACGACGAGCTGAACGACATCGTCGCCCAGGCCGTCGAGGAGGCGAAGGCGGCCGGCGCCGAGGGGCCGCGCGCCATGGGCGCCGTCATGAAGATCGTGAACCCGAAGGTCGCGGGTCTCGCCGAGGGCGGCCGGGTCGCCGCCGCGGTCAAGAAGCTCCTGGCCGGCTGAGAACGACACCTGTCAGTCGTCAGTCGTACGAGAGCCCGGTCCCGCCGAATGCGCGGGACCGGGCTCTCATGTGTCAGGTACGTCAGCCGCGGCCGCCCCCGTTGCCGTTCCCGTTGTTCCCGCCCTGGATGAAGCCCTCCGGGATGGAGAAGGTCGGCGTCGGGAAGGTGGTGTTGCCGCCGTCCCCGCCGTCGGTCCCCCCGTTGTCGTTGCCGCCGTTGTCGTTGCCGCCGTTGTCGTTCCCGCGGTTGTCGCCGTTGTCACCGTCGTCGCCCTTGCCGGGATCTTCCTGCTTCGGCATGTCCGGGATGTGGACGAGGTTGAAGTTCGGGGCGTCCCTGCCCTCCAGCGCGCCCTCCATCATGTCGCGCCAGATCGGGCCGGGGACCCTGCCACCGAACACCTTCTCGTTCCAGACGCCGCCGATGGTGATGTTCTGCATCTTGCGCTTGTGCGCGGGGTCGCCGACCCAGACCGCGCCGGCCATGTTCGGCGTGTAGCCCACGAACCAGGCCGCGTAGCGCTCGTCGGTCGTACCCGTCTTACCGGCGCTGGGACGGCCGGCGCCGAGGCCCGCCTCGGAACCCGTGCCGTCCTCGACCACGCCCTTGAGGAGCGTGTTGATCGTGTCCGCGGTGTTCTCCGACATCGCCCGCGAGCAGGTCGACTTCGGCACCTGGAGGGACTTCGACTTCTCGCCGACCCGCTGGGTGATCGACTCGATGGCGACCGGGGTGCAGTACATCCCGCGCGAGGCGAAGGTGGCGTACGCGTTCGCCATGGTCAGCGGGGACATCTCCTGGGTGCCCAGGGCGATCGACGGGGCCTGCTGGATCTTGCGGCCGTCCGCGCGCTGGACGCCCATCTTCGCGGCCATCTCCGTCACCGGGCAGATGCCGATGTCGCTGATCAACGACACGTAGTAGGTGTTGACCGACTTCGCGGTCGCGGTCTTCATGTCGTACGGGCCGACCTCGGAGGTGTTCTCGTTGGTGACCGGGACGCCCTTCTCGTTCCAGACGCCGCCGTTGCACTCCTGGACCGGGGCCGGGTAGTCCATCTTGTACGGCGAGGGGTAGATCTTGGTCGCCGGCGTGCCGCCCTCTATGGCGGCCGCGGCCACGATCGGCTTGAACGTCGATCCGGGCTGGTAGCCCGCGCCGCCGCCCATGTCCGAGTTGACCGAGAGGTTGAGCGTCGTCTCGTTCTTCTTGTTGTTGATGCCGTACGGCCGTGACTGGCCCATCGCGAGGATCTTGCCGGTGCCGGGCTGGACGATGGTCGCGGCGGTGGCCACCTGGTCGCTCTGGTAGACGTGCTCCTTGATGGACCTCTGCGCCGACTTCTGGGCCTGCGGGTCCATGGTGGTCCGGATCGTCAGACCGCCCTGGTTCCAGACCTTGGCCCGGGCCTCCTGGGTCTTGCCGAAGACCGGGTCGGTCAGGAAGACCTCACGGACGTAGTCGCAGAAGAAGCCGGCGCCCTTGACCGCCGTGATGCAGCCGTTCTTCGGCTTGCTGACCTTGAGGCCCAGCGGCTGCTCCTTGGCCTTGTCGGCCTCCGCCTGGGAGACGTCGCCGACCTCGGCCATGCGCTGGAGCACGGTGTTGCGCCGCTTGGTCGCCTCGGCCTCGTCGTTGACGGGGTCGTAGCGGCTCGGGGACTGGACGATGCCCGCGAGCAGCGCCGACTGCTCGAGGTCGAGGTCCTTGGCGTGCTTCGAGAAGTAGCGCTGGGAGGCGGCCTCGACGCCGTACGCCTGCTGGCCGAAGAAGGTGATGTTCAGGTAGTTCTCGAGGATCTTCTTCTTGCCGAGTTCCTCTTCGAGCTGGATCGCGTACTTCAGCTCGCGGATCTTGCGCCCGATGGTCTGCTGGGTGGCCTGGGCGACCTTCGTCGGGTCGTCACCGGCCTCCTCGATCGCGACGTTCTTCACCAGCTGCTGGGTCAGCGTCGAGGCGCCCTGGGCGACCCCGCCGCTCTGGGCGTTCTTGTTGAGCGCGCGCAAGACGCCCTTGAGGTCGACCGCGCCGTGCTGGTAGAAGCGCGAGTCCTCGATCGCGACGATCGCCTTCTGCATGTACGGCGAGATGTCCTTGAGGTCGACCACCGTACGGTCGCGCGAGTACACCGTGGCGATGGTGCCGCCCTCGCTGTCGAGGATCGTGGTGCGCTGGCTCAGCGGCGGGGTCTTCAGGTTGGTCGGGAGCTCGTCGAAGCTCTCCACCGACCCCTTGGCCGCGAGCCCCAGCGCGCCGGCCGCGGGCAGCGCGATGCCGGCCATCACCGCTCCCGCGAGGACACTGACACCGAGGAACTTGGCGGCCTGCTGCGTGGGCGACAGACCGCCGCCCGAGCGCTTCTTCGACATAGGGGGCAGCCTAATCCGTCCTCATGAGCGTTCAGCGGGAGCCCATGTCACGGCATGGCGACGGAAGCGGGCACGACAGCGTCGGAACGGGCATGGCGACAGGAGCGCCCTACCTTCTCATTCGCCGGACACGCGCACAGGCCTTGGCCTAAGCTGCTCTCAACTGTCACAGCAGTAGGGCCACGTATCAATACGTCCGGCGACCCCGAATCGTTCCGGTCGTTCCCCAACTTTTTTGGTGGAGACGTGTCCGAATCCGCCTCGTGTGTCATCAGGTGCCCGTTGTGACGCAAGACAAGTGTCCTGGTTTGCCGGGATAGTCATGTATGTCGCGGGCTCACTCCCCCGGGTGATCTGCCGCTTACGCATAGTCCGTTCGGGCCATTCAAGATTGGGCCCGAAGGGGGTGTTGCGCTGTGCCTGCCTTCCGTAACGTCCTCAACTGGCGGCGGTGAATATGCCGCTGCCGCCGTGGGGGAGCCTCGATTCGGGAGAGGACGGCGCCGGTATGGGCTGGGTAGTCGACTGGAGTGCGCAGGCGGCCTGCCGCACTACCGATCCGGATGAACTGTTCGTTCAAGGAGCAGCGCAGAACCGGGCGAAGGCAGTGTGCACCGGATGTCCGGTGCGCACGGAGTGCCTCGCCGACGCGCTGGACAACCGCGTCGAGTTCGGCGTGTGGGGAGGCATGACAGAGCGCGAGCGCCGCGCCCTGCTGCGCCGGCGGCCGACGGTCACGTCGTGGCGCAGGCTGCTGGAGACGGCGCGCGTCGAGTACGAGCGAGGGGTCGGCATCCTGCCCCTCGAGGACGACGAGATCTACGAGAACTACGCGGCCGTGAGCTGAGGGGGACACCCCTCGGGGCGGTCGCCGAGTCGGTCCCCGGGTCGGGCAGCCCGGGGCGGCGCCCGGACAGCCCGGGGCGACGCCGGATCAGCGCGGGCCGGCGCTCGGAATCAGCGCGGGCCGGCGCTCTGATCAGTCGACGGCAGCGTCGGGCAGCTCCGGCCGCCCGGCCGCGAGCCGGTTTCCGATGTCCCGCAGCCCCGCGAGGTCGTGCACATCGCCGGGCAGCGCGGCCACTTCGGCCACCGCCACCTCGGGGTGGAGCGCGGTGAAGCGGTCACGCGTGCGCTGCTCACGGGAGAGCAGTTGCATACGGTCGGCGTGCAGTCGTAGCAGGCCTGCGGTGAGCTGGTCGACGGAGCGGTCGGCGGGATGGGCGGACCGCTCCTTCTCCGTGCGCTCCGAGCTGTGGTTCTCCGAGTCGGCGGGGGAGCCTTCGTCGGGAGTCGGTGCCTCGGAAGCGGGAGATTCTGAACTGCCGTACGTGTCGGGAGAGTTACGAAGTCCAGCTTTCCCGCCCTCCTGATCGACAATGCGGGGCTCTTCAAGATTTTCCGCGGCGGCCAGCGCCCGTTCGGCCGAGAGCCGGTCGGCGCCGCTGCCGTGGACCCGGTTGAGCACCAGGCCGGCGAGCGGCATGCGCTCCGCGGCCAGCCGCTCCACGAAGTACGCGGCCTCGCGCAGCGCATCCCGCTCCGGGGCCGCGACCACCAGGAACGCCGTCCCGGGCGCCTGGAGCAGCTTGTACGTGGCGTCCGCGCGCGTGCGGAACCCGCCGAAGGTCGTGTCCATCGCGGCCACGAACGTCTGGACGTCCTTGAGGAGTTGACCGCCCAGCAGTTTGCCGAGGGTGCCGGTCATCATCGACATCCCGACGTTCAGGAACTTCATCCCCGCCCGGCCGCCGAGCTTGGCCGGGGCGGTGAGCAGCCGGATCAGCTTCCCGTCGAGGAAGGATCCCAGCCGCTTCGGCGCGTCCAGGAAGTCGAGGGCGGAGCGGGAGGGGGGTGTGTCGACGACGATCAGGTCCCACTCGTCCCGGGCCCGCAGCTGCCCGAGCTTCTCCATCGCCATGTACTCCTGCGTGCCCGCGAAGCCCGCCGAGAGCGACTGGTAGAAGGGGTTGTTCAGGATCGCGGCCGCCCGCTCGGCGTCCGCGTGCGCCTCGACGATCTCGTCGAAGGTGCGCTTCATGTCGAGCATCATCGCGTGCAGTTCGCCGCTCGCGGACTCGTCGAGGCCCTTCACCCGGCGTGGGACGTTGTCCAGCGAGTCGATGCCCATCGACTGCGCGAGCCTGCGGGCCGGGTCGATGGTGAGAACGACGACCTTGCGGCCCCGCTCGGCGGCGCGCAGGCCGAGGGCCGCCGCGGTCGTGGTCTTCCCGACGCCTCCCGAGCCGCAGCAGACCACGATGCGGGTCTTCGGGTCGTCGATCAGGGGGTCGAGGTCGAGCGCGCGGGTGGGGGAGAGGCGGTGGGGTCGGTCCTGGCGGTCCTGGCGGTCCTGGCGGTCGGGGCGGTCCTGGCGGTCGGGGCGGCCTTGGCGATCCGGCCGGTCCGGTCGGTCCTGGCGGTCCGGTCGGTCCTGTCGGGCCTGGTGATCCGGTCGGTCCTGGCGGTCCGGGCGCGGAGTCGGGGACGTGCGGTCGTGCCGGTCGGCGTCCGGGCTCATGACATCTCCTGCTTCCGCAGCTCGGTGGCCAGTTCGTACAGACCCGCCAGGTCCATGCCCTCGGTCAGCAAGGGCAGTTCGTGCAGCGGCAGCCCCAACTCGCCGAGGACCGAGCGCTGTTCGTGCTCCAGGTCGTACCGCTCGGCGTACTCCTCGGCCTGCTGGATCAGCGGGTCGACCAGCTTCTCGGCGTTGCCCCCGCGGCGGGCGCCGCCGAGTCCTGCCGAGGACAGCGACTTCGCCACGGCTGAACGCTGCGTGGTCCGTACGAGTTCCAGGTCCGTGCCGTCCAACACCTCCGGGCGCACCATGTTCACGACGATCCGGCCCACGGGCAGGCGGGCCGCCCTGAGCTCGGCGATGCCGTCCGCCGTCTCCTGGACGGGCATCTCCTCCAGGAGCGTCACCAGGTGGACGGCCGTCTCCTTGGACTTCAGCACCCGCATCACGGCCTGCGCCTGATTGTGTATCGGGCCGATCTTCGCGAGTCCCGCGACCTCGTCGTTGACGTTCAGGAAGCGGGTGATACGGCCCGTGGGGGGCGCGTCCATCACGACGTAGTCGTAGGCGAAGCGGCCGGACCTGTCCTTGCGGCGGACCGCCTCGCACGCCTTGCCCGTCAGGAGGACGTCCCTGAGACCGGGCGCGATGGTGGTCGCGAAGTCGATCGCGCCGAGCTTCTTGAGGGCTCTGCCCGCTCCGCCGAGTTTGTAGAACATCTGGAGGTAGTCCAGAAGGGCCAGTTCGGGGTCGATGGCCAGTGCGTACACCTCCCCGCCCCCGGGAGCGACGGCGATCTTCCGCTCCTCATAAGGCAGCGCCTCCGTTTCGAAGAGCTGCGCGATTCCCTGGCGACCCTCCACCTCGACGAGAAGCGTCCGCTTCCCCTCGGTGGCGAGGGCCAGCGCGAGGGCTGCGGCGACCGTGGTCTTTCCGGTCCCGCCCTTGCCGCTGACGACCTGGAGCCTGCTCACGTATTCGAGCGTAACCAGTCGGCGGCGAACCTAAGCAGGAGGCTGTGGATAACGCGGGTGCGGGCTGGGGGGAACGGCGGCTGAAAGCAGGGGGGTGAGCAGCGGCTAAAGTCGGCCGCATGACCAAGAAGTGGGAATACGCGACCGTGCCGCTGCTCGTCCACGCCACGAAGCAGATTCTGGACACCTGGGGCGAGGACGGGTGGGAGCTCGTGCAGGTCGTGCCCGGGCCGAACAACCCCGAGCAGCTGGTGGCGTACCTGAAGCGGGAGAAGACGGCGTGAGCGGGGCGGTCGAGGCGCGGCTCGCGGAGCTCGGGCTGACGCTGCCGGAGGTCGTGCCGCCGCTGGCCGCGTATCAGCCGGCCGTGCAGTCGGGCGTGTACGTGTACACGTCGGGTCAGCTGCCCATGGTGGAGGGCAAGCTTCCGGTCACCGGGAAGGTGGGCGCGGAGGTCACGGCCGAGGAGGCGAAGGCGCTGGCCCGGACGTGTGCGCTGAACGCGTTGGCGGCGGTGAAGTCGGTGGCCGGTGACCTTGACCGGATCGCGCGTGTGGTGAAGGTCGTGGGGTTCGTGGCGTCGGCCTCGGACTTCACGGGGCAGCCGGGGGTGATCAACGGCGCGAGCGAGCTGTTGGGGGAGGTGCTGGGCGAGGCGGGGGTGCACGCGCGTAGTGCGGTGGGTGTGGCTGTGCTGCCGCTGGATGCGCCGGTGGAGGTTGAGGTGCAGGTGGAGTTGGCTTCGTCGTGACACCTGCGGGTGCGGGTGGGTGGGGGCGGGCGTGTTGCGCAGTTCCCCGCGCCCCTGAGATGCCTGCGGCGGCCTGTGCGGCTTCGGTGGGGGCTGGTGTAGCGCGTTCTGTTCGGTGGGTGGGTCGGGGGGGGGGGGGGGGGGGGGGGGGGGGGGGGGGGGGGGGGGGGGGGGGGGGGGGGGGGGGGGTACATACCGAGGGGCCGGGGCGGGCGCGCGGACGCCCCCCCCCCCCCC
>NZ_JBIAUQ010000006.1:0-284161 GCF_042893155.1 Streptomyces sp. NPDC001668 | reverse complement strand
CCGGGGCGTGGGGGGCGGGGGGGGGGGGGGGGGGGGGGGGGTGTTTTTTTTTTTTTTTTTTGGGGGGGGGGGGGGGGGGGGGGGGGGGGGGGTATCCGTCCTCGGTCCGGCGGCTCGGTCCCTTGAGATGTACTGGATAACGGACGCCGGCCGCTGCGGGCGGACACCCCCCACCCCGGCCCCTTCCCGCCGTACGCGGCCAACGGCCCGCGGTGGCGCGCCAGAGGGAGAGAACGGTCCGTCGTGGCGCAGGCCAACTGCAACCCCCCAGGGGCGCGGGGAACTGCGCGACCAGCCCCCACGCACCGGCACCCGCCCGACGACCGCACCCGGCACCCCCCTAGGCGACCGCCCCTCGAACATCCGCCCCCCACGAGTTAGCCTCCGCCCATGGCAAACGGGCAGTGGTACCCAGCGGAATGGCCGGACCGTATCCGCGCGCTCGCGGACGGTGAGCTGCAGCCGGCCCTGCCGAGGCGCGCTGCCACCGTGATGCTGCTGAAGGACGGGTCGGCCGGGACGGTCGTGCACATGTTGCGCAGGCGGAGCTCGATGGCGTTCGCCGGGGGCGCGTACGCCTACCCCGGTGGTGGCGTCGACCCCCGTGACGACGAGCACCACATCCACTGGGCGGGCCCCACGCGCGCGTGGTGGGCGGCTCGGCTCGGGGTGGACGAGACGACGGCGCAGGCGATCGTGTGCGCGGCCGTGCGGGAGACGTACGAGGAGGCGGGCGTCCTGCTCGCCGGCCCGACGGCCGAGTCGGTGGTCGGTGACACCACGGGCGCGGAGTGGGAGACGGACCGAGCCGCCCTCGTGGCCCGGGATCTGTCCTTCGCGGAGTTCCTGGCGCGCCGGGGCCTCGTGCTGCGGTCGGACCTGCTCGGGGCCTGGACGCGCTGGATCACTCCCGAGTTCGAACCCCGTCGCTATGACACGTGGTTCTTCGTCGCCGCCCTCCCGGAGGGGCAGCGCACCCGCAACGCCTCCACCGAGGCCGACCGTACGGTGTGGATCAGGCCCCAGGACGCGGCGGACGGCTACGACAAGGGCGAGCTGTTGATGATGCCGCCCACCATCGCCACGTTGCGGCAGATCGCCGCGTACGGCACCGCCGCCGACGCGCTCGCCGCGGCGCCCGGCCGGGACCTGACCCCTGTGCTCGCGCAGGCCCGGCTGGTGGACGGCGAGATCGTGCTCTCCTGGCCGGGGCACGACGAGTTCACCAAACACATCCCGACCGGTGGAGCCCCCGCATGACCGACGCCGCAGCCCTCCCCGGCCAGCCACGGGGCGGGGTCCTCTCGGGCCCCGCCACCACGCGAGCCGTCAACGTCCTCGCGCCCAACGCCTCCGCGATGACCCTGGACGGGACCAACACCTGGATCCTGTCGGAGCCGGACTCGGCGCTGGCGGTCGTCGTCGATCCCGGCCCGCTCGACGAGGGGCACCTGCGGGCCGTCGTCGACACCGCCGAGGCCGCGGGCAAGCGGGTCGCGCTCACCCTGCTCACCCACGGGCACCCCGACCACGCCGAGGGCGCCGTCCGTTTCGCCGAGCTGACCGGTACCAAGGTGCGGGCCCTGGACCCGGCGCTGCGGCTCGGGGAGGAAGGGCTCGGCGCGGGGGAGGTGGTGCGCGTCGGCGGGCTGGAGCTCCTGGTCGTGCCCACTCCCGGGCACACCGCCGACTCGCTGTGCTTCCATCTCCCGGCCGATCAGGCCGTCGTGACCGGTGACACCATCCTGGGGCGCGGCACGACCGTCGTGGCCCACCCGGACGGCCGCCTGGGCGACTACCTGGACTCCCTGCGGCGGCTGAGGTCCCTGACGGTCGACGACGGCGTCCACACCGTCCTGCCGGGTCATGGGCCGGTCCTGGAGGACGCCCAGGGCGCCGTCGAGTTCTATCTCGCCCACCGCGCCCACCGGCTCGCCCAGGTCGAGACGGCCGTGGAGGACGGATACCGGACGCCCGAGGCCGTCGTAGAACATGTGTACGCGGATGTGGACCGGTCTCTCTGGCCCGCCGCCGAGCTGTCGGTGCGGGCTCAGCTGGAGTACCTGGAGGAGCACGGGCTCATCTAGGGGCCTTCGTGCCGTGCACGCGCGCGTACTCGTCCGCGAGCCAGGGGCCCAGGTCGTTGGCGTACGTCCGCAGTACGGCCGGGTCGGCGGTCGGGGTGCGCCCCAGGACGGCCGCCGCCCGTAGCTGCTCGGCGCGCTCCGGGTAGTAGGTGGCGAAGACCTCCGCCATCTCGCCCAGGTCGCTCGTCCAGCCGTTCCAGCGGGGCATGACCAGGGTGAACCCGGTGCGGACCAGGTGGCGGGACATGAAGCGGACGAGGCGGGTCCGGGTCTCGTCGGAGTCCGCCGTCTCGATCCGTTCGCGCCAGCGGGGGAGCAGGAGGGCGAGGTCGCCGTTCGTCTCGCGCGCCAGGAGGGAATCCGGGCGGTAGCGGGGGAGGTACTCCGCCAGGTCGTCGCCGAGCAGGGGGGTGCAGAGACAGGCCACGAACCAGCCCAGGTCGTGGCGTTCCAGGTCGCTCAGCAGGAGATCGCGGCTGTAGAGCAGGGTTCCGACGCCGTCGATCTGCGGGAACTCCTTGTCGAGAGCCTCCCCGAGCTGCCGTACGCCCTCCCGGTCGGCGTCGGTCGGCTCGTCCCGCAGGGCCAGCAGGAGATCGAGGTCGCTGCGGCCCACGCGCGCGGTGCCGCGCGGAATCGACCCGTAGAGGTACGCGCTGTGCAGCCCCGGCCCGAACAGGTCCAGCACCCGGTCACGGGCGGCCGCGACGACCGGCCGGAAGGGCTGCGCGATCCGGCCCAGGGAGCCCTCGCGCTCGATGTAGCCCTGGGCGTCGAGTCCCTTGGGGGCGATGGGGGGAACGGTTTCGGCGGCCATGGGATCACTGTGCCCGGGGGCGGACCCGGAGGCAGCTCATTAACGGCCCTGGGCGGCCCGTGTGGGGCCGAACGTGGTCAGTGGTGACAAAAGGGGGGCAGGAGCGCCTCACGGGCGGGGTGAGGTGCCCTGAAAGTGGCGGGCGTGGCGATCACGTCGGCCGGCCGCCCCGGCGGTACGAGAAGAAGGGCCCCGCCGCGCGGCAGGGCCCTTCGATGTCGTACGGCCATCCGCGCTCAGCGTGAGCGCTTGGCGAGCCTCTCGACGTCCAGGAGGATCACCGCGCGGGCCTCCAGGCGCAGCCAGCCGCGCTGGGCGAAGTCGGCGAGGGCCTTGTTGACCGTCTCGCGGGAGGCGCCGACCAGCTGGGCCAGCTCCTCCTGCGTGAGGTCGTGGACGACGTGGATGCCCTCCTCGGACTGCACGCCGAAGCGGCGGGAGAGGTCGAGCAGGGCGCGGGCCACGCGGCCGGGGACGTCCGAGAAGACGAGGTCGGACATCGCGTCGTTGGTGCGGCGCAGTCGGCGGGCGACGGCGCGCAGCAGGGCGGTGGCGACCTCGGGGCGGGCGTTCAGCCAGGGCTGGAGGTCTCCGTGGCCGAGGCCCAGCAGCTTGACCTCGGTCAGCGCGGTCGCGGTCGCGGTGCGCGGGCCCGGGTCGAACAGGGACAGTTCGCCGATGAGTTCGCCGGGGCCGACGACGGCCAGCATGTTCTCGCGGCCGTCGGGGGAGGTCCGGTGGAGCTTGACCTTGCCCTCGGTGACGACGTAGAGCCGGTCGCCCGGGTCGCCCTCGTGGAACAGGGAGTCGCCTCGCGCGAGGGTCACCTCACTCATGGAGGCGCGCAGTTCCGCGGACTGCTCGTCGTCGAGTGCCGCGAAGAGCGGGTTGCGCCGCAGAACGTCGTCCACGAGTTCTCTCCTTGTCGACCTGCTCAGGGGATCTTGTTCCCCCTTGGTACCAGGGGAACCCGGTGCCCATTTTGCCGGACGGTCCAAACAGTGTGATCTGTCACAAGGATGCCGCACACATGTCCCGGGGTAAGCGGCAGGGGTCCAATTGGGGGCCGGTCTTCGGGGTCCGGGACGGATGTCAGTGCCGGGCTCTAGGCTGGCCGGGTGTCCAAAACGCCGGTGAGAGCACAGGCCGAGGGGGCTGCGCGGGTGGTTGCACGTCGGGATTCCGCCGTGGGCGAACAGGGCGCCGGGGGCGGAAAGAAAACGGCAAAAGCGGCAGGGAAGGCTCCGGTGGAGAAGAGGGCTTCGGCGAAGAAGGCGGCTCCCGTGAGGAAGGGCGCCGCCGTGAAGAAGGCTGCCGCCGTGAAGGAGGCGACCGTCGCTCCCAAGAAGGCGGCGGCTGAGGTGAAGAAGGCCTCGGCCACGAAGACGGTCGCCCCGAAGACCGTCGCCCCGAAGACCGTCACCGTGAAGCCCGTGCGGAACGAGTCGCGGACCGCCCTCGTCCGTCGCGCCCGGCGCATCAACCGCGAACTCGCGGAGGTGTTCCCGTACGCCCACCCCGAGTTGGACTTCGAGAACCCCTTCCAGCTGATCGTGGCGACGGTCCTGTCCGCACAGACCACCGACCTGAGGGTCAATCAGACGACCCCAGCGCTGTTCGCCAAGTACCCCACCCCCGAGGACCTGGCCGCGGCCAACCCCGAGGAGGTCGAGGAGATCCTCCGGCCGACCGGGTTCTTCCGGGCCAAGACCAAGTCGGTGATAGGGCTGTCCAAGGCCCTCGTGGAGAACTTCGGCGGCGAGGTCCCGGGGCGGCTCGAAGACCTCGTCACGCTCCCCGGTGTGGGCCGCAAGACCGCCTTCGTCGTCCTCGGCAACGCCTTCGGACGGCCCGGTATCACCGTCGACACGCACTTCATGCGGCTGGTCAGGCGCTGGCAGTGGACCGCGGAGACCGACCCCGACAAGATCGAGGCCGCCGTCTCCGCGCTCTTCCCGAAGAGCGACTGGACGGACCTGTCGCACCACGTCATCTGGCACGGCCGCCGCATCTGCCACGCCCGCAAGCCCGCCTGCGGCGCCTGCCCCATCGCCCCGCTCTGCCCGGCCTACGGCGAGGGCGAGACGGACCCCGAGAAGGCGCGGAAACTCCTCAAGTACGAGAAGGGCGGCTTCCCGGGGCAACGGCTGAACCCACCGCAGGCCTACCTGGACGCGGGTGGCAAGGCGGCTCCGCCGCTGGGGGCCGGCGGGTGAGGGTGCGGGTGGCGTCGCGGGGAGGATGGGCGGGGGTCGGAGGGCAGGAGCGGGCGCCTCGGCCGACTTGGACGGCTTGGTCAGCTCGGACTGCTTGGACGGCTTGTCGGGTCGCAGGGGCCGTCTGTGCGGTGCGGCCGGTCGAACGACCCTCGCGGGGTGGCCGTGCGGGCCATTGCCCGTGGTTCCGGGTGGGTGGGTTTTGGTGGTGGCGGGGCGGGGCCCCCGGGGCGGTGACCCCGGGCCACGCGGAAGAGCGCGGCCGCGCGGACGAGTTGGCCTGGGCCGGGGAGCTGCGCTGGGCGGCGGTGCTGGTCGGGGCGGGAGCCTCGGGCACGGTCGGTGTGCCGGGCTCGGCGGAAGGGCCGTCCACGGCCGGACAGTGGCGCTGGGGTGAGGTGCTGGTCGGGGCGGGAGCCTCGGGCTCGGTCGGCGTGCTGGGCTCGGCGGAAGGGCTGTCCACGGCTGGAGAGCTGCGCTGGGCCGCAGAGCTCAGCCGGAGCCGGCCCGGACTGCCCGGATCTGCGGGAGAACTGACCCAGACGGGAAAGCTGAGCCGGACGGGAGAGCTGGCCGGGGCCGCAAAAGAGCTGGCCGGGGCCGTGAAGGAGCCCGCCGAGGTCGCGAAAGAGAGCCGGCTCAGCCGACCCAGCGTGCCCGGCTCCGCCCGAAAGCCGGGCTCGGCCGGGGTGCCGCTCCGGGCGGGTCTTCCGGGCTCGACGCGCGGGACGCAACCCGTGGAGGGCCTGTGCGATGCCCGGGTGGAACGATCTAGGGCCCCTCGGGCGTTGAGCGGTGCAGGACGACGGGGGTGGCGATGACACGGGCGAGTCACACGAAGGGCGTGACGCTCAGCAAGGACGGTCTGCCCAGCTGGCTGGACCCGGTGGTGCACGCCGCGGAGACGGTCGAGCCGCTCCAGCTGAGCCGCTTCCTGCCGCCGGCGAACGGCGCGGGGCGGCAGTCGGCCGTGCTGGTCCTGTTCGGGGAGGGCGAGCGCGGGCCCGAGCTGCTGCTCATGGAGCGGGCGAGCTCGCTCAGGTCGCACGCCGGGCAGCCGTCGTTCCCCGGTGGCGCCCTCGACCCGGAGGACGGCGATCCGCAGGGCGACGGGCCCCTCAGGGCCGCCCTGCGCGAGGCCGAGGAGGAGACCGGCCTCGACCCCTCGGGCGTCCAGCTCTTCGGCGTGCTGCCCAAGCTGTACATCCCGGTCAGCGGCTTCGTGGTCACCCCGGTCCTGGGCTGGTGGCGCGAGCCGACCCCGGTCGCGGTCGTGGACCCGAACGAGACCGCCCGCGTCTTCACGGTCCCCGTGGCGGATCTCACGAACCCCGGCAACCGGGCGACGGCCGTCCACCCCAGCGGCCACCGAGGCCCGGCATTTCTGGTCGAATCGGCCCTGGTCTGGGGCTTCACCGCCGGAATCATCGACCGGCTCCTGCACTACGCGGGCTGGGAGCGCCCCTGGGACCGCGAGAAGCAGGTCCCGCTGGACTGGCGCGCATGACAGGGTGAACTCCGTGTGGTGTCTTACCGGGGGCGCTGTATCCGATTGCCGCTTCGCGGCGGGCCGGACCCCCGGCCGACCTGTGATGGACGCGAAGTGATGAGGCGAGGCTCGAACCGGTGAACGTGCTGGACATCCTGTTGCTGGTCGCCGCCGTGTGGTTCGCGATCGTCGGCTACCGTCAGGGCTTCGTCGTCGGCATCCTGTCGGTGATCGGATTCCTCGGCGGCGGTCTCGTCGCCGTCTACACCCTCCCCGTGATCTGGAACGCCCTGACCGACCACGCGGAGGTCGGCACGGTCGCCGCCGTGGTCGGAGTGGTCGTCGTCATCGTCTGCGCCTCCGTCGGCCAGGCCCTGACCACCCACCTCGGCAACAAGCTGCGCCGGTACATCACCTGGTCCCCGGCGCGCGCGGTGGACGCGACCGGCGGCGCCCTCGTCAACGTCGTGGCGATGCTCCTGGTCGCCTGGCTGATCGGCGCCACCCTCGCGCAGACCACGATGCCGACGGTCGGCAAGGAGGTCCGCGGCTCCAGGGTGCTCCTCGGCGTGCAGGAGGCGCTGCCCTCCGACGCCGACACCTGGTTCAAGGACTTCACCTCGGTCCTCGCGCAGAACGGCTTCCCGCAGGTCTTCAGCCCGTTCTCCGACGAGCCCATCAAGGAGGTCCAGCCGCCCGACCCCAAGCTCGCGGGCAGTGCCGTCGCCGCCCGCGCCCAGCGTTCCATCGTCAAGGTCATGGGCACCGCGCAGAGCTGCGGCAAGGTCCTGGAGGGCACCGGCTTCGTCTTCGGCGACCGCCGCGTCATGACCAACGCGCACGTCGTCGGCGGCGTCGACGAGCCCACGGTCCAGATAGGCGGCGAGGGCAGGAAGTACGACGCCACGGTCGTCCTCTACGACTGGGAGCGCGACATCGCCGTACTGGACGTGCCCGACATGGACGCGCCCGCCCTGCAGTTCACGTCGAAGGACGCGGCCAGCGGGGACAGCGCGATCGTCGCGGGCTTCCCGGAGAACGGCTCGTACGACGTGCGCTCCGCGCGCGTGCGCGGGCGCATCGACGCCCACGGACCGGACATCTACCACCGCGGCACCGTCAGCCGCGACGTCTACTCCCTCTACGCGAACGTCCGCCAGGGCAACTCCGGCGGTCCGCTGCTCACCCCGCAGGGCAAGGTCTACGGGGTGGTCTTCGCGAAGTCGCGCGACGACGCCGACACCGGGTACGCGCTCACCGCGGACGAGATCCAGCAGGACATCGCCAAGGGGCGCACCGCGAACCAGCAGGTGGACAGCGACAGCTGCGCGCTGTGAGAGGTGTCAGAAGGCGGGCGCGTCAGCCTCGGGGATGACGCAGCCGTACCGAGACCCAGCGGGCCCGGCGGCGCAGGATGCGCGGAATGCCCACCCTCAGGTCTGTGCCGCCCGGCAGTTGCGGGGCACCGCCCTGATGATGGGAGCTCAGGGCAGCGCCCGAGCGTCGATTGCGTGCTGCGTCACCGTAGTCGTGCGTCCAGCCCATACCCGGACGTGTGCCCCTGCCCCAAGGTCGATAACCGCCCCCACGCCCCCCAATTGGCCTATGCGCCGGGCAAGTGGCCGTTCGGTCACCGATCGGGTTCGGGGTCCTTCAACCAATTGATCAGTTCTGTTGAGAACGCGACCGGATCCTCCTCGTGCGGGAAGTGCCCGAGGCCGTCGAACAGCCGCCAGCGGTACGGCGCTTCGACGTACTCACCGGATCCGGCGGCGCTGCGGGTGCGCATCACCGGGTCGAGCGAGCCGTGCAGATGGAGCGTCGGCACGCGGACGGGCCGCTTCATGCGCCGGTTGAACTGGATGCCGTCGGGACGGGCCAGGGAGCGCACCATCCAGCGGTACGGCTCGATCGAGCAGTGCGCCGTCGCGGGGATGCACATCGCCGCGCGGTACGTCTCCACCGCCTTGTCGTCCGGCAGCCGCGGGCCGGACCAGTCCCGGATCAGCTCGGCGACCAGCGCGCCGTCGTCCGCGGTGAGCCGGCGCTCGGGGATCCAGGGACGCTGGAACCCCCAGATGTAGGAGCCGGCGCGCGTCTGTCTGACGTCCGAGAGCATCGCCGAGCGCCAGCGCCGGGGATGCGGCATCGAGGTGACCGCGAGTCGTCGTACGAGCTTGGGACGCATCGCGGCCGCCGTCCACGCCAGATAGCCGCCCAGGCCATGGCCGACCAGCGCGGCGTCCGGCTCGCCGAGGGAACGGATCACGCCGGTGACGTCGAGGGCGAGGTTGGCGGGGTCGTAGCCGCGCGGGGTGCGGTCGCTGCCGCCGACGCCGCGCAGATCCATGGCCACGGCCCGGAAGCCGGCGTCGGCGAGCGCCTCCAGCTGGTGGCGCCAGGTCCACCAGAACTGGGGGAAGCCGTGCAGAAACATCACGAGCGGCCCGTCGCCCATTTCGGCGATGTGGAAGCGCGCGCCGTTGGCGGCCACGTCCCGGTGCGTCCAGGGACCGTCGGGCCGTACGAGAGAGGCGGGCTGCTGCGCCGAAGGGGTGGCGGGATCGGTCATGACGACGAGCGTGCCACAGCCTCGATGGCCTTCGTCTCCCGGACTCGCTCCTCCAGGACCTTGTTGTCGTTGCCGGGGCGCGGGTGCGGCTTGGCGTTCTGCAGCACGCCGGCCGTCTCCTTCATCGAGGCGGCGACCTTCTGCGGGCCCTTGCTCTTCTGTGCCTTCTTCGCGAACACGACGCCGATCAGCGCGAGGACGAGCGCGACGAGGACGTTGGCGGCGAAGGACAGCAGGAAGCAGACCGCGAGGTTCCAGTCGCTCCAGGTCCGGATGCCGTACGCCAGCGCGAAGTTGAGCATCGGCAGGGAGAACAGCAGGACCGCGCCGGCCACGCTGAACGCGCCGCCGCTCGCCGCGCCCCGCTTGACGTCCTGCTTGAGCTGCGCCTTCGCCAGCGCGATCTCGTCGTGCACCAGTGCCGACATCTCGGTCGTCGCCGAGGCGAACAGCTGGCCGATGCTGCGTTCGGCGCCGACCGGGCTGCCGTCGGGTGCGCTCATCGCGGTCTCCCTCTTCACTTCGACTCTTCACCAGGGCCCTTGTGGGCCGTGACTTTTGTACCGTCCCGTCAGATCATGCCCGACGGTCGTCCTCCTCGCCTGCCCCGCCCGTCACTTCGGCAAGCCGCTCGGCGGTCTTGAGCTCGGCGATCCGGCGGTGCTCGGCCGCCTTGCGGTCGTAGATCGCCGCCATCCGCAGGTGGTAGGCCGGGTCGTCCTCCTCGTAGACGTCCGGAATGCCGTCCAGATCCTCGTCGCGCTCCTCGGCCTCGTACAGCTTGCGGTACTTGGCGTTGCGCAGCTTCAGCAGCACGGTCGCGAGGGTGGCCGCGGTGAGCGAGCCGAGGAGTACGGCGGCCTTGACCTCGTCGGTCAGCGTGGCGTCGCCGGCGAAGGCGAGCTCCCCGATGAGCAGCGACACGGTGAAGCCGATGCCCGCCAAGGTCGCCACCGCGAACACGTCGGCCCACTCGAGGTCGTCGCTGAGCGAGGCCCGCGTGAAACGCGCGGTCAGCCAGGTCCCGCCGAAGATGCCGACCGCCTTGCCGACGACCAGCCCGAGCACCACGCCGAGCGTCTCCGGCTGGGTGAAGACGTCGGCGATCGCGCCGCCCGAAACGGAGACACCCGCGCTGAAGAGGGCGAACAGCGGGACGGCCAGGCCCGCCGAGAGCGGCCGTACGAGATGTTCGATCCGCTCGCCCGGGGAGCACTTCTCGTCCTCCTGCCGGGTGCAGCGCAGCATCAGGCCCATCGCGACGCCCGCGATGGTGGCGTGCACCCCGCTGTTGTACATCAGCGCCCAGATCACCAGTGCGAGCGGGACGTAGACGTACCACCCGCGCACGCCCTTGCGCAGCAGCAGCCAGAAGACCGCGAGGCCGAGGGCGGCGCCGCCGAGTGCGGCGAAGTCGATGTCGGCGGTGAAGAACACCGCGATGATCAGGATCGCGAAGAGGTCGTCGACGACGGCGAGGGTGAGCAGGAAGGCGCGCAGCGCGCTCGGCAGCCAGGTGCCGATGACGGCGAGCACGGCGAGCGCGAAGGCGATGTCGGTGGCGGTGGGCACGGCCCAGCCGGACAGGGAGCCGTGGCCGGTGAGGTTGGTGAGGGTGTAGACGAGCGCCGGTACGGCCATGCCGCACAGGGCCGCGACCACGGGCAGCGCGGCCGCCCTGGGGTCCTTCAGATCGCCGGCGACGAGTTCGCGTTTGAGTTCGATGCCGGCCACGAAGAAGAAGACCGCGAGGAGTCCGTCGGCGGCCCAGTGCTCGATCGACAGGTCGAGTCCGAGGGACGCGGGACCCAGGTGGAAGTGGCTGACGCTCTCGTAGCTGTCGTGCAGTGCGGGGACGTTCGCCCAGATCAGCGCGGCGACCGCGGCGACGAGCAGCAGCACACCGCCGACCGTCTCGGTCCGCAGGGCGTCCGCGACGAAGGTCCGCTCGGGGAGGGAGAGGCGTCCGAGGACCTTACGAGTGGGCGCGGGCATCGGGGGGACCTCCGGTCGGTGGGCACGGCAGTGCTGCTTGCCGACCAGACTTCCCGGCACACCTTGAGGGTCACGCTGCTTTGTTTAGTTTACCTAAAAGGGGCGCCCGGCGCGCTTGCGTGCCGGGCGCCCTCTTCAGGAGTACCTCAGTTTTTCAGGAGTACGTCAGTCCTCGCTGGGCGCGGCCGGCAGCTTGGCCTGGATGAGGTCCATGACCGTGGAGTCCGTCAGCGTGGTCACGTCACCGAGCTGGCGGTTCTCGGCGACGTCCCGCAGCAGTCGGCGCATGATCTTGCCGGAGCGGGTCTTCGGCAGTTCCTGCACCGGCAGGATCCGCTTGGGCTTGGCGATCGGGCCGAGGGTGGCGCCGACGTGGTTGCGCAGGTCGGCGACGAGGCCCTCGTCCTCGGCGTTCGCCGTGCCGCGCAGGATCACGAAGGCGACGATGGCCTGCCCGGTCGTCTCGTCGGCGGCGCCGACCACGGCCGCCTCGGCGACCGACGGGTGCGAGACGAGCGCCGACTCCACCTCGGTGGTCGAGATGTTGTGCCCGGAGACCAGCATGACGTCGTCGACGCGGCCCAGCAGCCAGATGTCGCCGTCGTCGTCCTTCTTCGCGCCGTCACCGGCGAAGTACCTGCCCTCGAAGCGCGACCAGTAGGTGTCGAGGAAGCGCTGGTCGTCGCCCCAGATGGTGCGCAGCATCGACGGCCACGGCTCGGTGAGCACGAGGTAGCCGCCCCCGCCGTCGGGGACCTCGTTGGCCTCGTCGTCCACCACGGTCGCGGAGATGCCGGGCAGCGGGGTCTGCGCGGAACCGGGCTTGGTGGCGGTGACACCCGGCAGCGGGGAGATCATCATCGCGCCGGTCTCGGTCTGCCACCAGGTGTCCACGATCGGCGTCTTGTCGGCACCGATGTGCTTGCGGTACCAGATCCACGCCTCGGGGTTGATCGGCTCACCGACCGAGCCCAGGACGCGCAGGCTGGACAGGTCGAACTTCGCGGGGATGTCGTCGCCCCACTTCATGAACGTACGGATGGCGGTGGGCGCCGTGTACAGGATCGTCACCCCGTACTTCTGGACGATCTCCCAGAAGCGGCCCTGGTGCGGGGTGTCCGGGGTGCCCTCGTACATGACCTGGGTGGCGCCGTTGGCGAGCGGGCCGTAGACGATGTACGAGTGCCCGGTGACCCAGCCGACGTCGGCCGTGCACCAGTAGACGTCGGTCTCCGGCTTGAGGTCGAAGACGGCGTGGTGGGTGTAGGCGGTCTGGGTGAGGTAGCCGCCGGAGGTGTGCAGGATGCCCTTGGGCTTACCCGTCGTGCCGGACGTGTAGAGGATGAACAGCGGCTGCTCGGCGTTGAAGGCCTCGGGGGTGTGCTCGGCCGACTGCCGCTCGACGATCTCGTGCCACCACACGTCCCGGCTGTCGTCCCAGGCGACCTCCTGGCCGGTACGGCGGACGACCAGCACGTGCTCGACGTTGTCCACCTTGCCGACCGCCTCGTCGACGGCGGGCTTGAGCGCGGAGGGCTTGCCGCGCCGCCAGCCGCCGTCGGTGGTGATGACCACCTTCGCGTCGGCGTCCTGGATACGGGTGGCGAGCGCGTCCGCGGAGAAACCGCCGAAGACCACGGAGTGCGCGGCGCCGATCCGGGCGCACGCGAGCATCGCGACGGCGGTCTCGGGGATCATCGGCATGTAGACGGCGACCCGGTCGCCCTTTTGGACCCCCAGTTCCAGCAGGGCGTTCGCGGCCTTGGAGACCTCGTCCTTGAGCTCGGCGTAGGTGATCGCGCGGCTGTCGCCGGGCTCGCCCTCGAAGTGGATGGCGACCCGGTCGCCGTTGCCCGCCTCGACATGCCGGTCGACGCAGTTGTACGCCACATTGAGCTCGCCGTCCTTGAACCACTTGGCGAACGGCGGGTTCGACCAGTCCAGCGTCTCGGTCGGCTCCTTGGCCCAGCTCAGCCGGCGGGCCTGCGCGGCCCAGAAACCCAGCCGGTCAGCCTTGGCCTGCTCATACGCCTCCGCCGTGACGTTGGCGTTCGCCGCCAGGTCGGCGGGTGGCGCGAACCTGCGCTCTTCCTTGAGCAGGTTGGCCAGGCTTTCGTTGCTCACGGCATCTGCCTTTCCCAGGGTGTCCGTTGTGTCCCAGGCCACAGCTCATCAGACCGGGGGTGCGATGACAAGGGTCGACCTTCAATTGGTTTAGACCTGTGGGGGCCGAGTCCCTCGGCCTTGGTCATTCGTACCCACGTACGCCGACCAGGCAGAGTTCACCACTTGTAACGCCTTTCACACTCCCGACCAAGTACGGGTGAAGCGCCGTCGAGACATCTGGTGAGGGGAGTCCGAGTGGACGGGATACGGGGCGGACCGCGGGCGGCGGCTCGCGACCCACAGCTCTTCGAGGAGTTCTACCGGCGCCATGTGGACGCGATGACCTCCTTCGTGGCCCGGCGTGTCGCGGACCCGCACACGGTCGCCGACCTGACGGCCGAGACCTTCCTGGCCGTCCTGGACTCCGCCCACACCTACCGTCCCTCCCGGGGCAGCGAACGGGCCTGGCTGTACGGCATCGCGCGCAACATCGTCGCGGGGGAGCGCCGGCGGGCCGCCCGCGAGACCGACCGCGACCGGCGCATCTCGGGACGGCGGTTGCTGGAGCCCGACGACATCGCCCGCCTGGAGGACAAGCTCGACGCGGAGAGCCCGGGCCGCCGCGCCCTGGCCGCACTGGAACGGCTCCCCGCGGGGGAGAGAGCCGTCCTGGAACTGGTCGCCGTCGACCAGCTGACGGTGTCCGAGGCCGCCGCCGCACTGGGCGTCACCCAGGTCACGGCCCGCGTACGGCTGCACCGGGCGCGCAAGTCGCTGCGCGGGGCGGCGGGCGGGCCCACCGACGGACCGCGCGGCACATCTTTGTCATACGTCAACGGAGGAACCGGGGGAGAGGCATGACCACCAGGACGACATTCGAGGACCGGCTGCTGGCGGAACTGCGCCGTGAGATCGACCTGCGCGCGGCCGACCCCACGAAGGCGGCGCCGGCGCCCCGGTGGCGCCGCCGTCTCCCGGCCCTCACCGCGCCGAGACTCGGCCTCGTCGCCCTGACCTGCGCCGTTGTCGCGGGCGTCTGGGTGCTGATGCCGGGCTCCCCGGCCGAGGGCCCGGCCTACGCCGTGGTGTCGCACCCGGACGGGAGCGTGACGGTCACCATGAACGACTTCGGCCTCGGCGGCACCCTGCCGGACGGACTCGTCGCACGGCTCAAGGAGAACGGCATCCACGTGGTCGTGGACGACGTGCCGAACGGCTACGAGTGCACCCAGCCCCGGGGGAAGGAGGCCCCGAGCCGCTCCGATCCGGGCGAGGGCCCCAGTTGGGTGTTCGACCTGCGGCGCGGGGACTCCCTGGTCCTCGAGAAGCTGGGGCAGCGCCGGCCCGACGGGGGTTTCCAGCCGGTCACCGGCTACGTCTTCGTCCGCGGTGAGGTCGCCCCGTGCCGGCCGGTCCCCGCCCCGGGGACCGGCCCGGCGGAGACGTCCGGTCCCCGCTGAGCAGGCGGCTGGGCGCGCCGGTGCGTCGGCGCGCCCAGGGGTTCGGCTACGCGGGGCTGCGCAGGCTCTCCGCGTCGCTCACAAGGTCGAACACCTCCGCGCCGGACGCCTCGGTGAGCAGATACGACTGCGCCTCGCCCACATGGAAGTACATCCCGTGCAGCTCCAACTCCCCCTCCCGCAGCGCCCGGGCCACCGACTCGTGCGCCCGCAGATGCTCCAACTGCTGCACCACGTTGGTCAGACAGAGCTGCTCGACCGCGTCGGCGGGGGCCCGCCCGGCGAGCCCGGTCCAGGGCCGGGCGGGGTCGGCCATCCGCTCCAGGCTGGGCAGGCCGTGCCGCAGCCACCGCTTCAGCGGGGTCCGGGCGCCGCCCGGCTCGGAGTTGAGCAGTGCCTGCATGGCCCCGCAGCCGGAGTGTCCGCACACGGTGATGGAGCGCACCTTCAGCACGTCCACCGCGTACTCGATCGCGGCCGCCACCGAGTCGTCCCCGCTCTCCTCGCCGGGCTGGGGGCACCTCCCGGCGTCAGCCGGGGGAGGGACGAGGTTGCCCACATTGCGCACCACGAAGAGGTCGCCCGGACCACTGGAGGTGATCATCGAGGTGACCAGCCGCGAGTCGGCGCAGGTGAGGAAGAGCTGGTCCGGCTGCTGTCCCTCGCGCGCCAGCCGGGCCAGCTCGCCCCGTACGATCGGCGCGGTGTTGCGCTGGAACGCGCTGATGCCACGCGCCAGTTCACGCCCGCTGGAACCCGGGGCGCCCAGGGGGCTGCCGGAGCCACTCGACCTGCTCGACCCGTCCGGTCTGCCGCTCCCGCCGTGCGCACCGGTGTCCGAGGCGTCCGGGCCGGGAAGCGGGCGCTCGCACTGGTGGTTGCGCCAGGCCGTCCAGGGGCGGCAGCGGCAGTCGGCGGAATCGGACGGCTCGGCGATGCGCGTCCCCGGACTGCGCCCGGTCAGCTCGACGGAACCGCCCTGTGCGGTGTGCGTCTTCTGCCAGTGCTGCAAGGACTCGTACGCCGCGTGGTCCATGAACGACCCGTCCAGCTCCACGACGACGTCCGCCCCCTGCGGGACGAGGTGCAGGGCCCGACTGAGCCGGGGCACCGCGAGGAACGTCAACTGCCCTCGTACGTGGACGTGATGGACTCCTTCCCTCTCGTCGTGCGTGATCCGGGTGCGGGTGAGGCGGTGCAGGGCGACCCCGACGGCGACGGCGATCCCCAGCGTCACGCCCTCCAGGACGCCGAACACGACCACGCCGAGGGTGGTGACGGCGTAGACCAGGACTTCTCGGTGGCGGGTCACCGTACGGATGTGGTGCAGGGACACCATCTGGATGCCGACGGCCATCACCAGCGCGGCGAGCGAGGCGAGCGGGATGAATTCGAGGAGGGGGACCATCAGCAGTGCGGCGATCACTACGAGAACGCCGTGCAGCATCGTGGAGTTCCGGCTGACGGCGCCCGCCTGCACGTTCGCCGAACTGCGCACCGCCACACCCGCGACGGGCAGTCCGCCGAGGGCGCCGGAGACGATGTTGGCGGCGCCCTGCCCGAGCAGTTCGCGGTCCAGGTCGGAGCGGCCGAGCCGGGTGTCCCGGGCCGGGCCGGTGCTCGCGGCGATCAGGTCGGGGCGGCCCGACACCAGCTTGTCCACGGCGACCGCACCGAGCAGCGACTGCACGCTGCACACCAGCGTGGTGGTGAGCACGGCGGCGACAAGGCCCAGCACGGGGCCCTCGGGGAGTCCGGCCAGGGCGTGGCTGCTCCAGGACGGCAGATCGACCTTGGGCACGGTCAGCCCGGCGAGGCAGGCGGCGGCGGTGGCTCCGGCGACGGCCACGAGCGCGGCCGGGATCCGGCGCAGGAGCTGTCCTGCCCGGCCGGGGACGCGCGGCCACAGGAAGAGCAGCGTCAGGGCCAGCGCGCTCACCGACACGGCGGCGGGCTGGAGGTTCGCCAACTGGGCGGGCAGCGCGCGGAGGTTGTCCAGGACGGAGCTCTGCGGGGTGCCGCCGAGGACGATGTGCAGTTGGGCTACGGCGATGGTGACACCGATGCCGGCGAGCATGCCGTGCACGATCGCCGGGCTGACGGCGAGCGCGGTGCGGGCCACGCGCAGGCAGCCGAGGCCGAGTTGGGCCACTCCGGCCAGCACGGTGATGGCGCAGGTGGTCCGCCAGCCGTAGCGGTGGATCAGGTCGGCGGTGACCACGGTGAGGCCGGCGGCGGGGCCACTGACCTGGAGCGGGCAGCCGCCGAGCCGGCCGGCGACGATCCCTCCGACGGCGGCGGCCACGAGGCCCGCCTGAAGAGGTGCACCGGTGGCGAGGGCGATGCCCAGGGAGAGGGGCAGGGCGATCAGGAAGACCGCGATGGAGGCCGACACGTCGGCGCCCGCGACACGCAAGCGGCGGGGCGGGGCCGGCGGGGGGCTGTGGGGTGGGTGGACGCGACTCGTGTCGTGCGAGTCGCTCGGGTCGGTGGCGCGGGTGGGAACACAGGCTGACATTTTTCCCGTCTCCTCCGGGGCAGCGCGGTCGCGGAACAGGTGGTCCCCGTCGATGGCGGGGCTCGGGTCGCGGCCGTGGGTCACGGCGTGCAGCGGCGGGATGAATCAACGCTCGGTAAATGGATCGTAATGCAGAGTAAAGGCCAGGCATAGACTTTCCGGGCAAAAGGGTGAATGACTCACCTGAATGGGTGAAGTGGCAATTTCATCGGCTTGTCGTATTAATTCCTTCTCGGCTCCATGCGACCTTGACGGCGCTGTCGTTGCCCCGAGAGAAGGAAGAAGGTGGGCGGAACATGGCCGCCACCCACAGGATTGCCGCGGGAGCCGTGGTCGCCGCGGTCTGCGCCGCCTCGCTCGCCGGTTGCGCGACCGGCACCGACGTCACTGAGGGAGGAGCCGCGGGCCCGCAGAAGCAAAAGCCCGCCGCGGCCCCGCCCAAGAAGGTGTTCCGCCTGATCGGCGACGGCTCCACCGCGTACACCGGTGCGCAGCCGCACCTGCCCAGAGCCGAACGCCTCAAGCCCGGCCAGAAGCCCCCGCAGTTCGTCGTGTTCTCCTGGGACGGCGCAGGCGAGGACAGCCAGAAGCTGTTCTCCCGCTTCCGTGAGGTCGCCAAGGCGAACCACGCGACGATGACGTACTTCCTGAGCGGCGTGTACATGCTGCCGGAGGACAAGCGCGACGAGTACAAGCCGCCGCAGCACTCCCCGGGCCGCTCCGACATCGGCTTCAACGACGAGCAGGGCATCGCCGACACCGTCAAGCAGTTGCGCCTCGCGTGGCTGGAGGGCAACGAGATCGGCACCCACTTCAACGGCCACTTCTGCGGCAGCAACGGCGGGGTCGGCCAGTGGTCGGTCGCGGACTGGAAGGACGAGATCGCCCAGGCCAAGAAGTTCGTGAAGTCCTGGAAGACCAACACCGGGATGACGAAGGCGTCCCCGCTGCCCTTCGATTACGACAAGGAGCTCGTCGGCGCCCGCACCCCCTGCCTGGAGGGCCAGAAGAACTTCATGCGCGCCGCCCGCGAGCTGGGCTTCCGCTACGACACCAGCGGGGTCAACGAGCAGCTGTGGCCGAAGAAGAAGCAGGGCCTGTGGGACCTGTCGATGCAGCTCGTGCCCTTCCCCGGACACTCCTACGAGCAGCTCACCATGGACTACAACTTCATGGTCAACCAGTCCGGCACCAGGACCCAGGGCGACCCGAGCAAGTACGCGTTCTGGGGCGACCAGATGCGCGAGGGCCTGCTCAAGGGCTTCGACCGGGCCTATAACGGCAACCGCGCGCCCCTGATCATCGGCAACCACTTCGAGTCCTGGAACGGCGGCACCTACATGCGCGCCGTCAAGGAGACCATCGAGCAGGTCTGCAACAAGCCCGACGTGCGCTGTGTCTCCTTCCGGCAGCTCTCCGACTGGCTGGACGCCCAGGACCCGGACACCCTGGAGAAGCTGCGCGCTCTGGGGGTCGGCGAGGCGCCGAAGCAGGGCTGGCAGGCCTTCCTCTCCGACCGGCCCGCCCCGGCACCGAAGGGCGTACCGGGGGCGCCGGCGGCCCGGAAGCAGTAGCCCCCGCAGCCAGGAAGCAGTAGCGCGGCGGTCGTCCTCAGACGGCCGCCACCGCGCTCTCACCGAGGACGAACGAGGGGTCGATCTGCGCCGCCAGGTCGGCCCCCGTGCGCTCGTTGCCCCAGGCCTGGGCGTTCTTCAGATGGAAGTGCACCATCTGCTGGGTGTAACGCTCCGCGTCGCGCAGGTCGTACGTCGCGTCGGCGGCCGCCCGCAACCGGTGCAGGGCGCGGCGGTTGACGTCCTCCAGGAGCGCGAACCGGGGCGGCCGGCCCTTCTCCAGGGCCCGCACCCAGTCGGAGTGCCCGACCGCCACCAGCAGGTCGTCCCCGACTTCGGCGCGGAGGAAGTCGAGGTCGTCCTGGCCCTGCACCTTGTTGCCGACGACCTTCAGGACGACACCGAAGTCGCGGGCGTACTCCTTGTACTGGCGATAGACGGAGACCCCCTTACGGGTCGGCTCGGCGACGAGGAACGTGATGTCGAAGCGGGTGAACATGCCGGAGGCGAAGGAGTCCGAGCCCGCCGTCATGTCCACCACGACGTACTCGCCCGGCCCGTCCACCAGGTGGTTCAGGCACAGCTCCACCGCTCCCGTCTTGGAGTGGTAGCAGGCGACCCCCAGGTCGGCTTCCGTGAAGGGGCCGGTGACCATCAAACGGACCACGTCGCCGTCGAGTTCCACCGGCCGGGCGCAGGCGTCGTAGACCGGATTGTCCTCACGCACCCGCAGCAGCCGTGAGCCCTCGCCGGGCGGGGTGGTCTTGATCATCTCCGTGGCCGAGGCGATCCGGGGATTGGCGCCGCGCAGGTACTCCTTGATCAGCGGCAGGTGCTCGCCCAGGGCGGGCAGTGCGGCCGCCTGCGCCTCGTCCAGGCCGAGTGCCGGACCCAGGTGCTGGTTGATGTCGGCGTCGACGGCGATCACCGGGGCTCCGGTGGCCGCGAGGTGGCGGATGAACAGGGAGGACAGGGTGGTCTTGCCGCTGCCGCCCTTTCCGACGAAAGCAATTTTCATGTTCACGAAGAGTAGTCGCGTGATAACTGTAGGTGGCATAGGTGTGTGAAGAAGACCACTCCATCGAGGGGGCGGGGCCGGGTTGCGTAGGGTCGTACTCATGAGTACGACAGGCGCGAACGCCGATCCGCTGGCGGCCCTGGGCTCGCTGCCCGGGGTGGCCGAGTCCGTGGAGTCCGTGCGCAAGTCCGTGGACCGGGTCTACGGGCACCGTGTCATGCGGCGCCGCAGCAACGAGATCACCTCCGAGGCCGCCCTGCGCGGCGCCCGCGGCTCGGCCGCGCTGTCCGGCGCGGACTGGGCCCTCGAAGAGGTCCGCAGGCGTTCGGACTTCGGCGTCGACGACGAGGCGCGGGTCATGGGCGCGGCCCTCAGGCTGACCGCCGAGGCCGGCCAACTGCTGTCCATCTGGCGGCAGTCACCCCTGCGGGTGCTGGCCCGGCTGCATCTGGTCGCCGCGGCGACCGACGGGGACGAGATCGGACGGCCCCGCCAGGCCGGCGAGAGGGTCGACGAGCCGCTCATCGAACTGCCCCTGCCGGACGCGGCCGAGGTCTCCGGCCGGCTGGAGGGCCTGTCCGAGCTGATCATCGCGGGCAGTTCGGCCCCCGCCCTGGTCACGGCCGCCGTCGTACAGGGCGAACTCCTCGCCCTGAGGCCCTTCGTCTCCCACAACGGCCTGGTCGCGCGCGCCGCCGCGCGGATCGTCCTGGTCGGCAGCGGCCTCGACCCGAAGTCGGTCTGCCCGGCGGAGGTCGGTCACGCCGAACTGGGCCGCGCGGCCTATCTGGCGGCGCTCGACGGCTACGTCTCCGGCACTCCCGAGGGCATGGCCGCATGGATCGCCCACTGCGGGCGCGCGATCGAACTGGGCGCGCGCGAGTCGACGGCGGTGTGCGAGGCGCTCCAGCGCGGGGCGGCGTAGCGGGGCGGTACGGAACCCCCTGGAACAGAGTTGCGGCGGTACGAGGACTCGTACCGCCGCTGGCATGTTCACCGGGTTACCAAGCGTCCTCGATATGTTGCCCATCAGGTCGGGAACTTTGCCCGTCACCTGGTGCGGCTGGCCCGTAATCGACGGGTCGACGTCGCGTGGGTGCTCGGTGTCCATGCTCGGTCCGTGGGGCCAAATGCGTTTTTAAGGTGATCCTCTCGGATGTCCTTGGTCTCGCGGGCCGTTAACCCCTTTGTACTCCTGGACCCGGGCAAGCGGAACCCCTGGCCGCCGTTCTTTACTTTTATCCTCAAATGGGCGCCAAGTAGGCGGAATCTGCCAAGCGGATCGCCAAGCGGGGGGAATCCCCTCAGGCCACGGTCGCCCGCCGCCGATTCGCGTACCAGACGAGTCCCGCCGTCGCGGCTGCCGCTCCTATCGCGGCGACCGCGACGAGCGCCGGACGGGGCGGCACGGCGAATCCGGGCAGCCGTTGCTTGAGCCGGACCGGCCGGTGGAAATCGAGAATCGGCCATCCGCGCGCGAGGGCCTCGCGGCGCAGGGCCCGGTCCGGGTTGACCGCGTGCGGACGGCCCACGGCCTGAAGCATCGGCAGATCGGTCGCCGAGTCGCTGTAGGCGTAGCAGCGTTCCAGGTCGTACCCCTCGGACTCGGCCAGCTCCTTGATCGCCTCGGCCTTCGTCGGGCCGTACGCGTAGTACTCCACCTCGCCGGTGAAGCAGCCGTCCTCGCCCACGACCATGCGGGTCGCCACCACCCGGTCGGCGCCCAGGAGTTCGCCGATCGGCTCGACCACCTCGGCGCCGGACGTGGACACGATGACGACGTCCCGGCCGGCGGTGTGGTGCTCCTCGATGAGGGAGGCGGCCTCGTCGTAGATGATCGGGTCGATCAGGTCGTGGAGGGTCTCGGCCACGATCTCCTTGACGTGCTGGACGTTCCAGCCGCGCACCAGTGCGGAGAGGTACTCGCGGGTGCGCTCCATCTGGTCATGGTCCATACCACCGACGAGGAAGACGAACTGGGCATATGCGGTCCGCAAGGCGGCCCTGCGGTTGATCAGGCCGCCTTGGTAGAACGACTTGCTGAACGTGAGTGTGCTCGACTTCGCAATGACCGTCTTGTCCAGGTCGAAGAAGGCGGCTGTGCGGGGCAAGGAGTGGTTTTCCACGACCCCGAGCATAGGCGCAGCCCATTCGGCGTAAGGTGAGGCGCGTGGGTTTGCCTGAGAGGGCTCTCGGGTACACCATGGAAGTCACGGATCGTTCGCGACCGTGCTAACGCGGTCCGGCTCCTCCCCCCCCGAGTCGGCCGTGAAGACGACCCCCACTCTCCCCCCCGGTGGGGGTCGTCGCATGTCCTGGCGGGTTTTCCCCTTTCTTGCGCGGTTCTGTGACCGTTTCGAGGCGGCTTCGGTCGCCCCTTCTGCATGTCCATGATTCGTCACGGTGCGTAGTCGTCGCGCTGCGCTGCGGAAGTCGTACACAGGGGGCACCGGGCTCACCGGTATGGGTGACGGCGATATTCACAACCGCTGAGTTGTCCACAGTTATCGACCAAGATCCACACGATTTCCGGGTTCGCCGCACCGTGATTCCCAGACGTCCCGCTCCGGCCGACTTCATGGCCGGTTCTGGTTAGTCGGGTGTGTTTGGCCGGTTCGTATCGGCCGCTCATATGGAGACCGGTTGCCGGTTCTTCACATGTCTGGGAATCGCGGGGCCGAAGGGGCCGCGCGAGAGAGGCGCCGCGCGGGCCCCGAGGAGGCCTCGCGCGGCGCGGCGAAGGGGGATGGAGACCAGTGACCGCAGCCGTCACACACGAGGGACAGCCCACCGCCGGAGGGCGGCCGGGACAACCGTTGATCGTCACGGAGGACGAGGACCTGCTCGACGACCTGCTGCGCCTGTGCGCGGCGGCCGGGGCGAAGGCCGAGGTCCATCACGGGGTGCCGGAGCCCAGAGGCAGCTGGCAGGCCGCCCCGCTCATCCTGGTCGGCGACGACGCGGCACAGCGGGTGCGCGGGGCCGCCCGCAGGCGCGGAGTGGTGCTCGTGGGCCGGGACCAGGACGACCCCGGGGTGTGGAAGCGGGCCGTCGAGATCGGCGCCGACCACGTCCTGATGCTGCCCGACGGCGAGCAGTGGCTGGTCGACCGGATCGCCGACGTCACCGAGGGCGTCGGCCGCCCCGCCCTCACCGTCGGCGTCATCGGCGGCCGCGGCGGGGCCGGAGCGTCCACGCTCGCGTGCGCCCTCGCCGTCACCTCCGCGCGTGAGGGCCTGCGCACGCTCCTGGTGGACGCCGATCCGCTGGGCGGCGGACTCGACGTGCTCCTCGGCGGCGAGAGCACCGAGGGACTGCGCTGGCCCGCGTTCGCCGCCTCGCGCGGGCGGGTCGGCGGCGGCGCCCTGGAGGAGTCGCTGCCGCGGCTGCACTCGCTGCGGGTCCTGAGCTGGGACCGCGGCGACCGCATCGCAGTCCCGCCCCAAGCCGTGCGGGCGGTGCTCGCCGCGGCCAGGCGGCGGGGCGGCACCGTCGTCGTCGACCTGCCCCGCCGCCTCGACGACGGCGTCGCCGAGGCCCTCGCCCAGCTCGATCTCGGCATTCTCGTGGTCCCCGCCGAGCTGCGCGCCGTCGCCGCGGCCGGCCGCGTGGCCTCGGCGGTCGGCATGGTCCTGCGTGACCTGCGGGTGGCGGTGCGCGGCCCGTACGCCCCCGGCCTCGACGACCGGGAAGTGGCCCGCCTGCTGGGACTGCCCCTGGTGGGCGAGGTCCCGGTCGAGTCGGCGCTCCGGCGGCCACAGGGCAGCGGGTCACCGCCGGGGGCCGCCGTACGGGGGCCGCTGGCGCGGTTCTGCAAGGAGTTCTGGGAGCGGGCGTTGGCGGAGACGGGGGCGGGAGCGGCATGAGGGTGTTCTCAGGGGGCGCACGGGTGGACGGCGTCGGCGGCGGGTCTGTGGAGGGGGCGTGGGCCGGTGATCCGGTGGCCGGTGAAGCTCGGGCCTCCTCGGCGGATGTTCCTGCGGCGGCCTCGGCGCCCGGCGCGGACATGGCTCCCGGGCTGCTGGACGGCGTACGGCAGTGGCTGGCCGAGAGCGGGGCCGAACCGACGCCCGCGCGGGTGGCGCAGGCGCTGCGGGAGCAGGGGCGGGTCCTCGGGGACGCGGAAGTGCTGGGCGCGGCCGAGCGGTTGCGGTCCGAACTGGTCGGCAGCGGGCCCCTGGAACCGCTGCTCGCCGACCCGTCGGTGACGGACGTCCTCGTGTCGGCGCCGGACCGGGTCTGGGTGGACCGGGGCGGCGGACTCGAACTGACCGCCGTCGCCTTCCCCGACGCCGCCGCCGTACGACGGCTCGCGCAGCGGCTCGCCGCGGTGGCGGGGCGGCGCCTCGACGACGCGCGGCCCTGGGTGGACGCCCGGCTGCCCGACGGGACGCGGCTGCACGCGGTGCTCCCTCCGGTCGCCGTCGGCTGCGCCTGTCTGTCTCTGCGGGTCGTACGGCCGCGCGCGTTCACGCTGGACGAGCTGGTCGCGGCCGGTACGGTCCCGCCGGGCGGGGACCGGGTGCTGCGGGCGCTGCTCGACGCGCGGCTGTCCTTCCTCATCAGCGGCGGCACCGGCACCGGGAAGACGACGCTGCTGAGCGCCCTGCTGGGGCTCGTCGGGCCGGGCGAGCGGATCGTGCTCGCGGAGGACTCGGCGGAGCTCAGGCCGGACCACCCGCACGTCGTCCGGCTGGAGACGAGACCCGCCAACCAGGAGGGCGCAGGGCTCGTCACGCTCGAGGACCTGGTGCGACAGGCACTGCGGATGCGGCCTGACCGGCTCGTCGTGGGTGAGGTGCGGGGACCTGAAGTAGTGCATTTGCTGGCCGCGTTGAACACGGGCCATGAGGGCGGGTGCGGGACCGTGCACGCCAACGCGGCGGCCGACGTACCGGCCCGCCTGGAGGCGCTGGGCACGGCGGCCGGGCTGGACCGGGCCGCGCTGCACAGCCAGTTGGCGGCCGCGCTGTCGGTCGTACTGCATCTCGTGCGCGACCGGACCGGGCGGCGCCGGATCGCCGAGGTGCGGGTGCTGGAGCGCGACTCCACCGGGCTGGTGCGGACGGTGCCGGCGCTGCGGTGGGGAGCGGAGGCCTTCGCGTACGAGCGGGGGTGGGAGCGGCTGCGGGAGCTGCTCGGGGGCGGGACGCGGGGGTTGTCGGGGGAGGGCGGATGACGCGGGTGGGCCGGGAGGGACTGGAGGGCTGCTGGACGGCTGCTGGACGGCGCGGACGGTGAGAGGACGTGGTGATCGGGATGGGGGAGATGTCGGTGGCGTCGATGAGTGCGGCCATGGGGTGCCTGGGGGCGGCCGTGTGGCTGTGGGGCGGGCGGCGTTCCGGGATGCGGCGGGCGCAGGTGCTGCTGGCGGGCGGCGGGGTGGTGGGAGTCGGGCCTCCGCCGTGGCGACGGCTGACGGGGGAGCTGCGGCGGGTCCGTGGGCGGCTGGGGTTCGAGTGGTGGGCGGCGGCCGGCGGGCTGGTGCTCGCCGTGCTGGGGGCCTCGGTGCTGCCGGTCGCCGCGGGGGCGGCCGGGGTGCCGTTGCTGCGGCGGGTGCGGCTGGCCCGGGAGGAGCGTCGGGTGCGTGAGCGGCGGGCGGACGCGGTGATCGCGCTGTGCGCGGTGGTCGCCGGGGAGGTACGTGCGGGGCGGCAGCCGGGGGAGGCGCTGGTGCGGGGGGTGCGGGACTTCGAGGAGGCGGGGGTCGCGGTCGGCGGTGGGGCGAAGCCCTCGGCCCGGGGGACGTCGAGGGCCGGGGCCGGTCCCGGAGGGATGAGAGGCGGGCGGGGCACCTCGGGTGGGCCCGGGTCTGGTGCGCCGGCGTTCGGTGGGGCCGGCTCCCGCGGGTGGGGTTCCGGTGGGTCGGCGTTCGGTGGGGTCGGCTCCGGTGGGTCTGTTTTCGGAGCGCCGCCGTTCGGCGGGCTCGGGGAGACGCAGGCCGCCCTGTTGGCGGCGGCCCGGTTCGGTGGGGATGTTCCTGCGGCGCTCGCGGCGGCGGCCCGGAGGCCCGGGGCCGAGGGGCTGTTGGGGCTTGCCGCGTGCTGGCGGGTGGCCGTGGACCAGGGCGCGGGGCTCGCGGCCGGGCTCGAGCGGCTCGAAGGGGCGTTGCGGGCCGAGCGGGACCAACGGGCCGAACTGCGCGCCCAGTTGGCGGGGGCGCGGTCCACGGCATGGATGCTCGCCGCGTTGCCGGTGCTGGGACTGGCCCTCGGTGCGGCCCTCGGCGCCGATCCGCTGCACGTCCTCCTGCACACCGGGACCGGGTGGGGCTGTCTGCTGGTCGGCGGACTGCTGGAGGGCCTCGGGATGTGGTGGGCGACGCGGATCGTGCGGGGGGCTGAGGCGGTATGAGTGCGGAAGTTGTCCACAGGCTGGGGGAAGTTCTGGGGGCCGCGATGGTGGTCGCCTGGCTCGCCCGGTGGGCCGCGGCAGTGCGGCGTGAGCGGACGGTGCGACGGCGGCTCGGAGAGTTGCTGGCCGCCGTGGAGGACACAGACGCGGGCCGCCCGCTGTTCGGGGGCCGGGAGTTGGTGCGGCGGTGGCTGCCCGTACTCGGCGTCGGGTGTGCGGGGTGGGCACTGGTCGGCGGAGTCGCCGGAGTCGTGGTGGGGCTGGTCGTCGCGACGGGGCTGTGGCGGTGGCGGCTCCGGCGGCCCGCCGACGTGGGCGCCGGGGAGGCCGACGCGCGCGAGGCGGCCCGGCAACTGCCGCTCGCCGCCGACCTGCTGGCCGCCTGTATCGCGGCGGGCGCAGGACCGGTGATCGCGGCACAGGCCGTGGGCGAGGCGCTGGGCGGGCCCGTGGGAGAGGCACTCGCGCGCGGGGCGGCGGAGGTACGGCTCGGCGGCGAACCGGGCGAGGCCTGGCGAAGACTCGCCGCCACACCGGGCGCCGGTGCGCTGGCCAGGCTGCTGGAACGCGCCGATGTGACCGGGCTGCCCGCGGCCGGACCGGTCGCCGGACTCGCGGCGGACGCCCGCGCCGACTGGGGGCGCGCCGCGACGGCACGGGCACGCAAGGCCGCCGTACTGGTCACCGCGCCGGTGGGGCTGTGTTTCCTGCCCGCCTTCATCGCCGTGGGCGTGCTGCCGATCGTGGTCGGGCTCGCGGGCGGAGTGCTGGGAGGGGGTGGCCGATGACGGCGGGCGGTCGGTGAGCAGGCGTACGAGCAGACGGACGAGTGGTCCGACGAGCAGTCAGACGGTAATCAACAGGACTGATCCTTACGGGGGTTGAGATGTACAAGGCGGTACGGGCACGGATGCGGGCCCTGGTGTGCAGGACGGTGTGCCGGGCGCGGTCGATGCGCGGGGACGAGGGGATGGTCACCTCCGAGTACGCGATGGGGATCGTCGCGGCGGTGGCCTTCGCGGTGGTGCTCTACAAGGTGGTGACGAGCGGGACCGTCACCTCGGAACTGCAGGCCATCGTGAAACGGGCGCTCGATGCGAAGGCGTGAACGGGCGGCGGACCAGGGGTTCGTGACGGCGGAGTCGGCCATGGTGCTGCCCGTGCTGGTGATGTTCGCGATGGCGCTGGTGTGGGGGCTGCTCGTGGTGGCCGCGCAGATCCAGTGCGTGGACGCGGCCAGGACGGGTGCCCGCGCGGCGGCCCGCGAGGACCCCGACGAGGCGGTCGTGCGGGTGGTCCGGGACACGGCCCCGCGCGACGCGGAGGTGACGGTCGCCCGGGAGGGCGACCGGGTCCGTGTCGTGGTCGTGGCGAAACCACCCGCGCTGCACGGCCTGCCCTTCGAGGTGCGGGAGGAGGCCGTGGCCCTGGTGGAGGCGACGGTGGGGGAAGGGGGGTGAGCGGCGTGGCTTCCCAGCACGCGGTCACCGATGCGCGGTCAGTACGTGGGTGGTCCGGCGGTGAGTGGTTCGCCGGCGTCCGTCGCGTTGTCGTCCGGTTCGCGGGTGGCCATGCCGCCGCCGGCCGTTCGGACCGCGGTTCCGCCACCGTCTGGAGTGTCGGTGCCATCGCGGTGCTGTGCGTGGTGTCCGGGTTCGTGCTGGCTCTCGGGCAGGCCGTCGTCGTACGGCATCGGGCGGCCGGCGGCGCGGATCTCGCGGCGCTCGCGGCAGCGGACCACTGGGCCGACGGGTCCGCGGTGGCCTGCGCCCGGGCCGAGGAGGTGGCGCGGGACCAGGGGACGCGGCTGGTGCGGTGCGCGATGGTCGGCGAGGTCTCGGACGTGACGGCGGCCTCGGGACGGGGGCCGTTCACGGCGGAGATCAGGGCACGGGCGGGACCCGCGGGGCCGGTTCCGTCGGGGACGGCTCCGCTGCTGCCGAGGACGGCTCCGATTCCGCCGGCCCTCGCTCCTCCTGAAGCCCGGGCGCCGCTCCTCCAGGGGCGCCCTCCCGCCCCTCGGAGAGCACCTCCTCCGGCGCCCCCCGCAGCAGCACCGTGAGGAGCCGCACCGCCCCCCTCTTGTGCAACGGGTCGTTGCCGTTGCCGCACTTGGGGGACTGGATGCAGGAAGGGCAGCCGGCGTCGCACTCGCAGGAGGCGATGGCCTGGCGGGTGGCGGTGAGCCAGGCGTGGGCGGTGTGGAAGGCGCGCTCCGCGAAGCCCGCGCCGCCCGGGTGGCCGTCGTAGACGAAGACCGTGGGGAGGAGCGTGTCGGGGTGCAGCGGGATCGACACGCCGCCGATGTCCCAGCGGTCGCAGGTCGCGAAGAGCGGGAGGAGGCCGATGGAGGCGTGTTCCGCGGCGTGCAGGGCGCCGCCGAGGATCTCCGGGTTGATCCGGGCCTCGTCGAGCTGGTTCTCGGTGACGGTCCACCACACCGCGCGCGTGCGGAGCGTACGAGGAGGGAGGTCGAGTTTCGTCTCGCCCAGTACTTCACCGGTGATGAGGCGTCTGCGGAGGAAGGAGACAACCTGGTTGGTGACCTCGACGGAGCCGTAGCACAACCGGCCCTCGCCCCAGGGGACTTCGACGTCCGTCTCCAGGACGGAGATGGCCGTCGTGTCGCGGGCGACCGTCGAGTAGGACGGGTTCGCCTCCTCGACCAGGGCGACCGAGTCCTCCAGGTCCAGGGAGCGGACGAGATAGGTGCGGCCCTGGTGGAGGTGGACCGCGCCCTCGTGGACGGCGGTGTGGGCGGAGCCCGCGTCGACCGTGCCGAGGAGGCGGCCCGTGCCGGACTCGACGATCTGGATGGGGCGGCCGCCCTCCCCGCGGATGTCGGCCAGGTCGGCGGCCGACTCGCGGCGGGTCCAGTGCCAGGCCTTGGTGCGGCGGCGCAGGAGCTTCGCGGACTCCAACTGCGGGAGCAGGTCCGCGCAGGCCGGGCCGAACAGCTCCATGTCCTGGTCGACCAGGGGCAGTTCCGCCGCGGCCGCGCACAGGTGCGGGGCGAGGACGTACGGGTTGTCGGGGTCGAGGACCGTGGACTCCACCGGCTGGTCGAAGAGGGCCTCGGGGTGGTGGACGAGGAAGGTGTCCAGGGGGTCGTCGCGGGCCACCAGGACCGCCAGGGCGCCCTGGCCCCCGCGTCCGGCCCGGCCGGCCTGCTGCCACAGGGACGCGCGCGTGCCGGGGTAGCCGGAGATCAGTACGGCGTCCAGGCCCGAGACGTCGATGCCCAGTTCGAGAGCCGTGGTGGCGGCCAGGCCCAGCAGTTCTCCCGAGTGGAGGGCCTGTTCCAGGGCGCGGCGCTCCTCCGGGAGATAGCCGCCGCGGTACGCCGCCACGCGGCGGGCCAGGGTGCGGTCGACCTCGGCCAGCCGTTCCTGGGCGATCACGGAGATCAGCTCGGCGCCGCGCCGGGAGCGCACGAAGGCGACCGAGCGCACGCCCTGCACGGCGAGGTCGGTGAGGAGGTCGGCCGTCTCCGCCGTGGCCGTACGGCGGACCGGTGCGCCCTTCTCGCCCTGCATCTCGGTGAGCGGGGGTTCCCAGAGGGCAAACACCAGTTCGCCGCGCGGTGAGGCGTCGTCGGCGACCTCGACCACCGGGAGGCCGGTGAGGCGGCGGGCGGCGACCGACGGCTCGGCGGCGGTCGCGGAGGCCAGCAGGAAGACGGGGGAGGAGCCGTAGCGGGCGCAGAGGCGGCGCAGGCGGCGCAGTACCTGGGCGACGTGGGAGCCGAACACGCCCCGGTAGGTGTGGCACTCGTCGATGACGACGTACTTGAGCGCCTTCAGGAAGGAGGACCAGCGGGAGTGGGACGGGAGTATCCCGCGGTGCAGCATGTCCGGGTTGGTCAGCACGTAGTTGGCGTACTGGCGGATCCACTCGCGTTCCTCGAACGGCGTGTCGCCGTCGTAGACCGCGGGGCGCACCGAATTGGCCAGCGGTTGTGAAAGTTCCTTCACCGAGCGGCACTGGTCCGCCGCCAGGGCTTTCGTGGGGGACAGGTAGAGCGTGGTGGCGCCGCGGCCGTTCGGGGCCTCGGAGCCGTCCAGGAGCGTGGAGAGGACCGGCACGAGGTACGCCAGGGACTTGCCGGAGGCGGTGCCGGTGGCGACGACGACCGACTCGCCGTCCAGGGCGTGTTCGGCCGCGCGTGCCTGGTGGGCCCAGGGGTGCTCGATGCCACAGGCCTGGACGGCCGCGATGACCTCCGGGCGGATCCGGTCGGGCCAGACGGCATGCCGACCCGCACGTGGGGGCAAGTGCTCCGTATGAGTGATGCGCGCAGCCCGGCTCGGCCCGGCGGCGAGCCGGTCCAGGACCGTGCTCGGCGCAGGGCGGGAACCGGCGTCCGTCTTGGGTGGATCGGATCGGAGATTCTTGGCCATCGGCACCGAGTGTGTCACTGGCGTGACGGACAATGGGACCAAGGCGTCGTGCACGCCTGCCGGTAAGTGATTGAATGCCATCGCGGCTGGCGAACCGTCCCGGGGGCTCTGCCGAGGTGTCCCGAGGGGCGACCGCTCGATAGCAAGGTGCTGGAGGATCCGTGGACCTGTCCCTGTCGACCGAGACCGTCGGCGATCGCACGATCGTCAGGGTCGGTGGCGAAATCGACGTATATACCGCGCCCAAGCTGCGCGAGCAGCTGGTCGAGCTGGTGAACGACGGCAGTTTCCACCTTGTCGTCGACATGGAGGGCGTGGACTTCCTCGACTCCACCGGTCTCGGCGTGCTGGTCGGCGGCCTGAAGCGTGTGCGTGCCCATGAGGGCTCACTGCGCCTGGTCTGCAACCAGGAGCGCATTCTCAAGATCTTCCGTATCACCGGCCTCACCAAGGTGTTCCCGATCCACACCTCGGTCGAGGAAGCGGTGGCGGCGACCGACTGACCCGTTCCCGGGCCCGTGCCCGGATCGGCAGAAGGACGTCGACAGAAGCAGAAGAGGGGTCCGGGCTTTCGGCGGCCCGGTCCCCCGAGAGCACGCCCGTAGTTCCGAGGGGGACGCATGGCCACCGTTGAACTCCGTTTCAGCGCGCTGCCCGAGCACGTCAGGACCGCCCGACTGGTGGCGGCAGCGGTGGCGCGCAGGTCCGGAGTGGACGAGGCCGTCCTGGACGAGGTCAGACTCGCTGTCGGCGAGGCCTGCACCCGTGCCGTCGGACTGCACCAGAGCGGCGGCATCACCGCGCCGGTCAAGGTGCTGCTGATCGAGGAGGAGAAGCAGTTCTCCATCGAGGTCGGTGACGAGGCGCCGCGTTCGGCCCCGGGTGACCGGGCACCGGGCGCTTCGGGTGAGGACCTCGACGTGGAGACCGAGGAGGACGAGATGGGCCTCGCGGTCATCAGCGGCCTCGTCGACGACGTCGAGGTCACCGCAGGGGAGCACGGCGGACAGATCCGTATGACCTGGCCGACCACGCCGCCGGCCGCAGTGCTTCCCTGATTTTCACCCGTTCGAATCAGATTTCTGTTCGACATGCGGAAGGGCCCCGCCATACCGGTGGGGCCCTTCCGCATGTCGGCGTGGGCTTTCTGTGCCTACAGTGGTCTGGCGCGATGCATGTCGTGAATTGGTTCACGATCTAGAAATCCGTCATGAATGCCCCCGGGGCATTACTGCTTTCAGGTTCTGTAAAGGCGAATTCCGTTTACCGCGCCCTGTTTTGATCAGGGCGGGGTACCTACAATCCGTCCACATCTTGAGCTCAGCCCAAGCGTCAAGGAGGACGAATGGCGGGGCTTTCTACCCCTGATCAGTTGGACCAGCCCACAACAACCCTCGCGGCCGCGGTGCTCACCGACGACAACCGGGTGCTGATCGCGGTCATCGCGGTCGTCGCGCTGGCGGCGCTCGTGGTGGCAGGCGTCCTGGTACGTCAGGTGCTCGCGGCCGACGAGGGCACCGACAGCATGAAAAAGATCGCGAAGGCCATCCAGGAAGGCGCGAACGCCTATCTGGCACGCCAGCTGCGCACGCTCGGCGTATTCGCCGTCGCCGTGTTCTTCCTGCTCATGCTGCTGCCCGCGGACGACTGGAATCAGCGTGCAGGCCGATCCGTGTTCTTCTTGATCGGCGCGGCGTTCTCGGCGGCCACCGGCTATATCGGCATGTGGCTCGCGGTGCGCAGCAATGTGCGCGTGGCCGCGGCGGCGCGAGAAGCCACTCCGGCGGAAGGCGAGCCGGAAAAGGATCTCACCGCCGTCTCCCACAAGGCCATGAAGATCGCTTTCCGTACGGGCGGCGTCGTCGGCATGTTCACGGTGGGGCTCGGTCTGCTGGGAGCCTCCTGCGTGGTGCTGGTGTACGCGGCCGACGCGCCGAAGGTCCTTGAGGGCTTCGGTCTCGGCGCGGCGCTCATCGCGATGTTCATGAGGGTCGGCGGCGGCATCTTCACCAAGGCCGCCGACGTCGGCGCCGACCTGGTCGGCAAGGTCGAGCAGGGCATCCCGGAGGACGACCCGCGCAACGCCGCGACCATCGCCGACAACGTGGGCGACAACGTCGGCGACTGCGCGGGCATGGCGGCCGACCTCTTCGAGTCGTACGCCGTGACGCTGGTCGCCGCGCTGATCCTCGGCAAGGCGGCCTTCGGTGACGCCGGGCTCGCCTTCCCGCTGCTCGTCCCGGCGATCGGCGTGATCACCGCGATGATCGGCATCTTCGCGGTGGCCCCGCGCCGCTCCGACCGCAGCGGCATGTCCGCGATCAACCGCGGGTTCTTCATCTCCGCGGTGATCTCGCTCGTGCTGGTGGCGGTCGCCGTCTTCGTCTACCTGCCCGGCACGTACGCCGACCTCGACGGGGTCACCGACACGGCGATCTCGGGCAAGGACGGCGACCCGCGGATCCTCGCGGTCGTCGCCGTGGCCATCGGCATCCTGCTCGCCGCCGTCATCCAGCAGCTGACCGGCTACTTCACCGAGACCAACCGCCGCCCGGTCCAGGACATCGGCAAGACCTCGCTCACGGGGCCCGCCACCGTCGTCCTCGCCGGGATCTCGATCGGTCTCGAGTCGGCCGTCTACACCGCCCTGCTCATCGGCCTCGGCGTCTACGGGGCCTTCCTGCTCGGCGGTACGTCGATCATGCTGGCGCTGTTCGCGGTGGCGCTGGCGGGCACCGGCCTGCTCACCACGGTCGGTGTGATCGTCGCCATGGACACCTTCGGGCCGGTCTCCGACAACGCGCAGGGCATCGCCGAGATGTCCGGCGACGTCGAGGGCGCGGGCGCGCAGGTGCTCACCAACCTGGACGCCGTCGGCAACACCACCAAGGCCATCACCAAGGGCATCGCCATCGCCACCGCGGTCCTCGCGGCGTCGGCGCTCTTCGGGTCGTACCGTGACGCGATCACGACCGGCGCGCAGGACGTCGGCGAGAAGCTCAGCGGGCCGGGCGCGCCGATGAGCCTGATGATGGACATCTCGCAGCCCAACAACCTCGTCGGCCTGATCGCGGGCGCGGCGGTCGTCTTCCTCTTCTCGGGGCTGGCGATCAACGCGGTGTCGAGGTCGGCGGGCTCCGTGGTCTACGAGGTGCGGCGGCAGTTCCGCGACCATCCCGGGATCATGGACTACAGCGAGGAGCCCGAGTACGGCAAGGTCGTCGACATCTGCACGAGGGACGCCCTGCGGGAACTCACCACCCCCGGGTTGCTCGCCGTGATGGCGCCGATCTTCATCGGGTTCACGCTGGGGGTCGGCGCGCTCGGTTCGTTCCTCGCGGGCGCGATCGGCGCGGGCACCCTCATGGCGGTCTTCCTGGCCAACTCCGGCGGTGCCTGGGACAACGCCAAGAAGCTCGTCGAGGACGGTCACTACGGCGGCAAGGGCAGCGAGGCCCATGCCGCGACCGTGATCGGTGACACGGTCGGTGACCCCTTCAAGGACACCGCGGGCCCCGCGATCAACCCGCTGCTGAAGGTGATGAACCTGGTGGCGCTGCTGATCGCACCGGCGGTGATCAAGTTCAGTTACGGCGACGACAAGAGCATCGGCGTACGGATCTTCATCGCCGTCCTCGCGTTCCTCGTGATCGCCGGCGCGGTCTACGTCTCCAAGCGGCGCGGTATCGCCGTGGGTGACGAAGGCAACGAGAAGAAGGCGGCCAAGTCGGCGGATCCCGCGGTGGTTTCGTAGATCCTCCTCGTCAGGCCCAGCTCAAGGGGCGGGCGGGCGGCGCGCGTTCATGCGCCGCACGCCCGCCCTGTGCGTGCGCGCCGCGCGGCCGTGAGGCTTCTCTCGCTGGGTGTATATGAACATAAACGCGTCTATAAGGAACATTCGGTTCGCGGGTGCGGTGCGGGTCCTGTGTAAGGTCCGGGGGCTGAGAGGCCACGGAAGGGACCGATCCGGTGAACAAGAAGCTCGCGGCCGCACTGTCCGGCGGTGCGGTACTGGTACTGGCACTGACGGGATGCGGTGGCAGCGAGGACAACAAGGAACTCGACGCCTGGGCCAAGAAGGTCTGTGACCTGGTGCCGGCCCAGAACAAGAAGATCACGGCGGCCTACGACGCGATCACCAAGGCGGCCGAGGACACCGAGAGCACCCCGGCGGAGCTCCAGAAGGCCGACTCCCAGGCCTTCCAGGACCTCTCCGACGGTTACAAGGCGCGTGCCACGGTCATCCAGAACGCCGGGGCGCCTCCCGGTGCCGAGGACGGGGCGAAGAAGCTCCAGGAGGCCGTCAAGCAGCTCACGGCCCTCTCGGGGTCGTACGCCGACATGAAGACGCAGGTGGACAAGCTCGACACCAAGGACCAGGCGAAGTTCGCGACCGGTCTGAAGGACGTGTCCGCCGAGATGAAGAAGGTGGAGACGCAGCGCCAGACCGCCCTCGGCGCGCTGAAGGACCTGGAGTCGGGCGACACCAAGCAGGCACTGGCCGAGCAGCCGGGTTGCAAGCAGGCGTCGACTTCGCCGGGGGCGTCGGCGCCGGCGACGGACAGCTGAGGTCATCCGGGGACGGGGGCGGGGGCGCGGGCCGGACGGCTGGTGCGCCTGGGCTGGATGGCTGGGGGCGCGCGGGTCGGACGGCTGGTTGCGGCCGGGCTGCATGGCTGGGGGTGCGCGGGCTGGTGAGCCGCGTCGCTCGGTGAGGCGTGTCGTGCGGTGGGCGCGGGCCACAATGGGGGCGTGAGTACCTCCAGCCTGCCCACGCTGCCCACCGCTCCCGCCTCCGGCCGCTCCGATGTCACCGCGCGGCTGCGGGACGCCCTCCTCGGGGCCTCTTTCACCGCCGACGGCCTGCTCGAACTGCTGGGTGCGCCCGCGTACGCGGCGCTCGCCCGCAGCGAGACCGTGCCCGCGCTCCGGGCGACCCGCGGGGACACTCCGCTGGAGGTGCTCGTACGCCTGTTCCTCCTTCAGCAACCGGTGCTCCACGCGCGCGTGGCGGACGTTCTGCCCGTGGACGCCTGTCTGGAGACCGGCTGGCTCACCCGCGCCGGTGCGGACGAGGTCGCCGCGACGGTGGATGTACGGCCGTACGGCGGACCCGGCGGCGAGGACTGGTTCATCGTGTCGGACCTGGGCTGTGCCGTCGGCGGCGCCGGTGGCATCGGCAGCCGGGACGAGGGCGTCGTCCTCGGGGTCGGCGGTGCCTCCACCACCCTGGCCGGCATCACCGTCCGCACCCCCGTCGGTTCCGCCCTCGACCTCGGCACCGGCTCCGGGATCCAGGCCCTGCACGCCGCACAGCACGCCACGCGCGTGACGGCGACCGACCTCAACCCCCGCGCGCTGCACATCACCGCGCTCACGCTGGCCCTGTCCGGCGCCCCCGCGGCGGATCTGCGGGAGGGCTCGCTGTTCGAGCCGGTCAGGCGAGGGGAGACGTACGACCTCATCGTGTCGAACCCGCCCTTCGTGATCTCGCCCGGTGCCCGGCTGACGTACCGCGACGGCGGGATGGGCGGGGACGATCTGTGCCGCTCGGTCGTTCAGGGGGCGGGGGAGCTGCTGAACGAGGGCGGGTTCGCGCAGTTCCTCGCCAACTGGCAGCACGTCGCGGGGGAGGACTGGCAGGACAGGCTCAGGTCGTGGGTGCCGCGCGGGTGCGACGCATGGATCGTGCAGCGCGAGGTGCAGGACATCACGCAGTACGCCGAGCTGTGGCTCAGGGACGCCGGCGACCACCGGGGCGACCCGGCCGAGTACCAGGCGCTGTACGACGCCTGGCTGGACGAGTTCGAGGCGCGCAAGGTGCGGGCCGTGGGCTTCGGCTGGATCACGCTGCGCAGGACGGGCTCCGCCGTGCCCTCGGTCACCGTGGAGGAGTGGCCGCACCCGGTCGAGCAGCCGCTCGGCGACACCGTACGGGCGCACTTCGAGCGCCTCGACTACCTGCGTGCCAGCGACGACGCGGCCCTGCTGGAGGCGCACTTCAAGCTCGCGCCCGAGATCGTCCAGGAACAGGTCGGGCTGCCCGGTGCGGAAGACCCGGAGCATGTCGTGCTGCGTCAGCACCGAGGGATGCGCCGGGCCACCAAGGTGGACACCGTCGGCGCGGGCTTCGCCGGCGTGTGCGACGGCTCGCTGAGCGCGGGCCGCATTCTCGACGCGATCGCCCAGCTCATGGACGAGGACCCGGTGTCGCTGCGCGACCGTACGCCCGCGCAGATCCGGGTGCTGGTGGAGCAGGGGTTCCTGGAACCGGCGTGACTCCGGCGGGGCGTGCCCTCCGAGGCGGCCCCGCACCCCTGAGACCCCTGAGACCCATGCGTCCGGTCTGGCGGGATTGGCCCCGAAAAGGGCTCCTGTCAGTGGGGCGTGCGAAGCTACCTTCTAGGGACGAACCACGCGTGTTCTCGGGGGAGGCGCGCTGTCTCGGATCTCAGGTCTCGGGGGGAGGCGTGATGGCGGGGGATACGCCGGATCAGGGTGAAGGCAGGATCATCAACGGCCGGTACCGGCTGCTGCGCACGCTCGGCGCGGGTGGCATGGGCCGTGTCTGGCTGGCGTACGACGACGAGCTGGCCTGCGAGGTCGCGATGAAGGAGATCGCGCTTCCGATCGCAGCGCCTGACGCGCCGACGGACAGGGGTGACACAGCCCAGCGCATCGCCCGGGCCCGCGGCGAGGCCCGGCACGCGGCCCGGCTGCGCGGCCATCCGCATGTGGCGACGGTGCACGACGTGGTGGTGCACGAGGGACTGCCGTGGATCGTCATGGAGTTCGTACCGGACGCGATCGACCTCCAGGCTCTCGTACGACGCTCCGGGCCGCTGTCACCCCGGCAGGCGGCCCGTATCGGTCTCGCCGTCCTCGACGCCCTCACCGCGGGACACCGCGTCGGCATCCTCCACAGGGATGTGAAACCGGCCAACATCCTTCTGGCGCCGGACGCTTCGGGCGACCCCCACGCGCGCGTGCTGCTCACCGACTACGGCATCGCCCTCCAGCCCGAGTCCCGCGAACCCCGGCTCACCGCGACCGCAGGCATCCTCGGCACCCCGGGCTATCTCGCTCCGGAGCGCGCGCGGGGCGAGCCGCCCACGCCGGCCGCCGACCTGTTCTCCCTCGGCGCCACGCTGTACGCCGGCGTCGAGGGCCACGGCCCCTTCGACCGCCACGGCGAGTTCGCCACCCTGACAGCCCTGCTGGGCGAGGACCCCACCCCGCCCGTCCGGGCCGGCGAGCTGACGCCGGTGCTGCTGGGACTGCTGGTCAAGGACCCCGTGCGCAGGCTCTCGCCGGAGGGGGTGAAGCGGGGGCTGGAGCGGGTCGCGCAGGGTGGTTCAGGCGCGTGGGGCGGGGTCGCGGGTGCGGTGGCGCAGGGGCAGGGGCAGGGGCCGGGGTTCGGGCCCGGCGGGGGTGGGTTCGGGCCGTCGGCCGGCGGGGGCCGGCGCGCCGCGCCGGGTGCTCCGCGGACGCCGCACACTCCGGCGGGCGCGGACAGGGCCGGTTCCGCAGGGGCCGCAGGAGATCCGGCCGACGGCGGCCTCGGAGCCGCAGGACCGGCCACACCGGGGGCGACGCCCGGCTCGGCACCGCCGTACCGCACCTGGCCACCCGCCGCGGGACAGGCTCCGGAACCGGGCAACCCCTATGCCCAGGAGGCGAGTTCCCCGTACGCGCGCGGCGAGGGCCAGGCCGGTCCTTACGGGAGCGGCGCTCCCTCGCCGTACGCGCAGCCCTACAGCACTACGGCGTCCGTCGGCGGATACGCCGGCCCGGGGGTACCCGGCGCTCCTGGTGCCTCTCACACCCCCGGCACTCCCGGGGACCGACCGCCGTTCTCGCTGTCCGGGGGCGGGATCCAGCACCCGCCCCCGCTCCCGCCCCCACGGCCCGCCGCCAAGAAGCGCCTCGCGCTCACCGCTCTCGTCGTCGGCCTGCTCCTCGTCGTCGCCGGCGGGGCGTGGGCGGTCGTGTCGCTGACCGGGGACGACGGCAAGAAGGACACCGCGACCAAGTCCTCGCCCAGCGCGCGGGCAAGTTCGTCACAGGGGGCGTCGCCCACCGGACCCGTGCTGCCGTACGGCGACGTGGTCGGGCTCGACCAGCCCCTGGAGACCGGCGACTGTGTACAGGCGGTGTGGTCGGGGGCGCCGTTCAGGTCGGCGCCGAACCTGGGGGTCGTGGACTGCGCGGACGACTGGCCGGACGGCCAGGTCGTGGCGGTCGACACGGCCGGCGACTTCGCCGAGGCCAGGGCCCAGGGCGCGAAACGCTGCGCGAACCTGAGCCGGGCCGTCGTGGACGCGCTGCCGGACGCGGCCGGCTACGCCGTCGTACCGACCCAGCAGGGCTTCGGCGCGGCCGGCGGCGGTACGGCATGTCTCGTCCTCGGCCGCCATGCCGCTATCGGCGGTGAGGTGGGCCGCTTCCGGGACCTGGGCACCGACCTGTGGGTCGGTCAGATGAGCGTCGGCGACTGCTGGGTCTACCAGCCGCTCGACGACGGCTACAAGGCGCCGCTCACCGACTGCTCGAAGCCCCATACCGACCAGGTGATCGGCACCGTTCAGGCCCCGGCCGAAATGAGCCACAAGAAGGGCACCGACAACGCGACCAAGTTGTGCGGCAACAAATTCGAGTCGGCCTGGGCACCTGACCAGGAGCGTCTTGTGTACGGCTGGGTGGCCGACGACGACGACTGGAAGAAGGGATTCAACAAGATCGTGTGCACGGTCAGCCTGACCGACAACAAGAAGTCGAGCGGGAAGATACCCCCGCCCGGCGCGGTCTGAATCCGGTCGGTTTTCGTGCCGAATCCGGTGCGCACCCGGTCACAGAAGTGCGGGACGGGTGAGAGGCGGACGAGAACCGAGTGGGATTCGGGCGAGATCCGGACGGGATCCGGACGGGGTCCTGGGGCGGTCGGGGCAGCCGGGGCGGCGGTCCTACGGCCGGTCGCGGGCCGGTCGACGGCCGGTCAGGGGGAGCCCGCGGCCGTGTCGGCGCGGCGTTCACCCGGGGTTCGTCTGCCCGCCGCCCGCACGTGCCAGTCTCCGTCGGAGACACACGGGCGGACGGGAGAAAAGGGGCACGGGGACCATGGAGAGCGAACCGGCGATCTTCGCGGGAACGGTGTTCGCCCTGTTCGGCGGAGGGCTGCTGGTGTGGACCGCGGCCCGGGTACGGCACCGCCGGCCTGTCGCCCACGGTGTGAGTCCCGTCGCATCCGTGACCCTCGCGACGCTGGCCGCGTCGATCGCGCTGACCCTAGGCGCATGGTGCTTCACCCGCCTCTAGGGCGGCTGCCGGGACCACTTCGCGAGCGGGCCGACCAGTAATTGGGGGATCGCCCTCCGGATGAGCCCGAAAAGGCCGGTGGGTACTCCGGGCGGCAGGAATGGCGGTAGTCGGGTTACCGTTCGAGTGGCCGTTGCGGGCTTTTCCCGTTTGACACGGGGGCGGGATGTACCGTCACACTCCGCAAGCGTCCGTATGACCCGACCCCGGGAACCAAGGCCTGGGGAGACCCCAGTGTCGACCGGAGAGAAGAGCGAAGTTGTCCCCGACCAGCGAGACCGCACAGGGCGGCCGCCGACTCGTCATCGTCGAGTCGCCTGCCAAGGCGAAGACGATCAAGGGCTATCTCGGCCCCGGATACGTCGTCGAGGCGAGCGTCGGGCACATCCGCGACCTCCCCAACGGCGCCGCGGAGGTGCCCGAGAAGTACACCGGCGAGGTCCGCCGCCTCGGCGTGGACGTCGAGCACGACTTCGAGCCGATCTATGTCGTCAACGCCGACAAGCGGGCCCAGGTCAAGAAGCTCAAGGACCTGCTGAAGGACTCCGACGAGCTCTTCCTCGCCACCGATGAGGACCGCGAGGGCGAGGCCATCGCCTGGCACCTCCAGGAGGTGCTCAAGCCCAAGGTCCCGGTCAAGCGGATGGTCTTCCACGAGATCACCAAGGCCGCGATCCAGGCCGCCGTCGCCAACCCGCGCGAGCTGAACCAGAAGCTGGTCGACGCCCAGGAGACCCGCCGCATCCTCGACCGCCTCTACGGCTACGAGGTCTCGCCGGTCCTGTGGAAGAAGGTCATGCCGCGCCTGTCGGCCGGCCGTGTCCAGTCCGTCGCCACCCGGCTCGTCGTGGAGCGGGAACGCGAGCGCATCGCGTTCCGTTCCGCCGAGTACTGGGACCTGACGGGCACCTTCGCGACCGGCCGCGCGGGGGATTCGTCGGACCCGTCGTCGCTGGTCGCCCGCCTCCAGACCGTCGACGGCAGGCGAGTGGCACAGGGCCGCGACTTCGACTCCCTGGGACAGATCAAGAGCGCGAACACCCTCCACCTCGACGAGGCGAACGCCCGCGCGCTGGCCGCCGCCCTGGAGCAGACGCGGTTCGCGGTCCGCTCGGTCGAGTCCAAGCCGTACCGCCGCTCGCCGTACGCCCCGTTCCGTACGACGACCCTCCAGCAGGAGGCCTCGCGCAAGCTCGGCTTCGGCGCGAAGGCGACCATGCAGGTGGCCCAGAAGCTGTACGAGAACGGCTTCATCACCTACATGCGTACGGACTCCACGACCCTCAGCGACACCGCCATCACCGCGGCCCGCGCCCAGGTCACCCAGCTCTACGGCGCCGACTACCTGCCCCCGTCCCCGCGCACCTACGCCGGGAAGGTCAAGAACGCGCAGGAGGCGCACGAGGCGATCCGCCCCTCGGGTGACCGTTTCCGCACTCCCGCCGAGACCGGCCTGACCGGCGACCAGTTCAAGCTCTACGAGCTGATCTGGAAGCGCACCGTCGCCTCGCAGATGAAGGACGCGACCGGAAACAGCGTGACCGTGAAGATCGGTGGCACCGCCGCCGACGGCCGCGACGTCGAGTTCAGCGCCTCCGGCAAGACGATCACCTTCCACGGCTTCCTCAAGGCCTACGTCGAGGGCGCCGACGACCCGAACGCCGAGCTGGACGACCGCGAGCGCCGGCTGCCCCAGGTCGCCGAGGGCGACGCCCTGAGCGCCGAGGAGATCACGGTCGACGGGCACGCCACCAAGCCCCCGGCCCGCTACACCGAGGCCAGCCTGGTCAAGGAGCTCGAAGAGCGCGAGATCGGCCGCCCGTCGACGTACGCCTCGATCATCGGCACGATCCTCGACCGCGGCTACGTCTTCAAGAAGGGCACGGCACTCGTGCCGTCCTTCCTGTCCTTCGCCGTGGTCAACCTCCTGGAGAAGCACTTCGGCCGGCTCGTCGACTACGACTTCACCGCCCGCATGGAGGACGACCTCGACCGCATCGCGGCCGGCCAGGCGCAGTCAGTGCCGTGGCTGAGGCGCTTCTACTTCGGTGAGGGCACGGCCACGGGCGGCGCGGCCGAGGCGGGCAACGGCGACGGGGACCACCTCGGCGGCCTCAAGGAACTGGTGACCGACCTGGGCGCGATCGACGCGCGCGAGGTCTCCTCGTTCCCGGTGGGCAACGACATCGTGCTCAGGGTCGGCCGCTACGGCCCGTACATCGAGCGCGGCGAGAAGGACTCCGAGAACCACCAGCGCGCCGACGTGCCCGAGGACCTGGCCCCGGACGAGCTGTCGGTCGAGCTCGCCGAGGAGCTGCTCGCCAAGCCGAGCGGTGACTTCGAGCTCGGCGCCGACCCGGTGACGGGCCACCAGATCATCGCCCGCGACGGCCGCTACGGCCCGTACGTCACCGAGGTGCTCCCCGAGGGCACCCCGAAGACCGGCAAGAACGCCGTGAAGCCGCGTACGGCCTCGCTGTTCAAGTCGATGTCGCTGGACACGGTGACGCTGGAGGACGCCCTCAAGCTGATGTCCCTGCCGCGCGTCGTCGGCACCGACGCCGAGGGCCAGGAGATCACCGCGCAGAACGGCCGCTACGGCCCGTACCTGAAGAAGGGCACGGACTCGCGCTCGCTGCAGACCGAGGACCAGCTCTTCACGATCACCCTCGAAGAGGCGCTGGAGATCTACGCCCAGCCCAAGCAGCGTGGCCGGGCCGCCGCCAAGCCGCCGCTGAAGGAACTGGGCACCGACCCGGTCAGCGAGAAGCCGGTCGTGGTCAAGGACGGCCGCTTCGGGCCGTATGTGACCGACGGGGAGACCAACGCGACCCTGCGCTCCGGCGACAGCGTCGAGGACATCACCCCCGAGCGCGGCTTCGAACTGCTCGCCGAGAAGCGGGCGAAGGGCCCCGCCAAGAAGACGGCGAAGAAGGCGCCCGCGAAGAAGGCACCGGCCAAGAAGGCGCCCGCCAAGAAGGCGACGGCGGCCAAGAAGACCGTCGCGAAGAAGACGACGACGGCTGCGAAGAAGACCACCGCCACCGCGAAGAAGGCGGCGGCCTCGAAGACGGCGTCCGAGGACTGAGTCCGGCGCTGCATCTCCACTGAGGCTTCGCAATGCGAACGTCCCGGCATCACTTTGGTGTCGGGACGTGCGCACGTCAGGACGGGCCCTCCGGGCTGTCGGTGGCTCCCGATAGGCTGAATGCATGACCCGTGCCGAGCAGCCAACGGCCCTTCACCCGGCCCCCGACGACGCCCTGGTCGCGGACTCCCGCGAGCGCGCCGTCCGCGCCCTGCTGCGCAGGCCCCAGCTCAAACGCCTGTGGAGCGCCCAGCTCGTCGGAGGGATCGGCGACACCCTCGCACTCCTGGTGCTGGTGCTGCTGGCCCTTCAGGCGGCGATCGCCGAGGGCTCGTTCGGCGGCGGCTACCGGGGCGTGGCGTTCGCAGTGGCGACCGTCTTCGGTACGCGCATCCTGGCGACGCTGCTCTTCGGCGCCGTCCTGCTCGGCCCGCTGACCTCGCTCACCTCGCAGGAGGGGCCGCTCGACCGCCGCTGGACCATGGTCGGCGCGGACGGGGTCCGGCTCGCGCTGTTCATCGTCGCGCCGCTGTGGATCGACTGGATGCCGGCCGACGCCCTCGCGATGATCCTGGTGACCGGCTTCGTGACCGGGGTCGCCGAGCGCTTCTGGACCGTGTGCCGCGAGAGCGCGGCGCCCGCCCTGCTGCCGGCCCCGCCTCCGGAGGGGGCGACGGTACGGCCGTTGCCGGACCACCTCGACGCACTGCGCCGCCTGTCGCTGCGGACGGCCTTCGTGGCGATCCCGCTCGCCGGCGCCGCGCTCGTCGCCGCGAGCCTGCTCAACAACCTGCTGGGCTCCGGCATCGACTGGTTCGGCCAGCACCAGGCGGCCCTCGCCTCGTACGTCGCGGCCGGGCTGTTCGCCGCGTCCCTGTCCGTGCTGACCTTCCTGGAGCTGCCCGACACCCGCACCCCGCGCGCGCGTTCGCCGCTGGAGGGGCTGCGCCGGCCCAAGACGGGCACCGGCGTCGACAAGGGCCGTACCGGCGCGATCCCGCTGCTGGTGCCGGCCTGCGCGGCCGTCGCCGGGGCGATCGCGGCCGCCGTGGCCGTCTCCGTGCTGCACGCCAAGGACCTGCGCGGCGGCCCGGTCCTGTACGGGCTCATGGTGCTCGCGCTGACCGGCGGTGTCGTGGTCGGTGTCCGTACGGCGCCCAGGGTGCTCGTCTCGCTGTCGCGGCGCCGGCTGCTCGCGCTGGCGATCGCCTTCACCGGCATCGCCCTGCTGGCCGCAGGCCTCGTCCCGGACGTCACCACCGTGCTGCTGATCGACGCGCTGGCCGGTGTCGGCGCGGGCGTGGCCGCCAACACCGGGCACACCCTGCTCGACCAGGAGACCGAGGAGTACCGGCGGGCGCGGACCACCGAGCACCTGCACGCGGTCGTGCGGGTCGGTGTGGCGCTCGGCGCGCTGGTCGCCCCCGTGGTGGCCGCGGCGATCGGACCGCACCGGCTGGTGAACGGCAAGTTCGTGTTCGCGCACGGCGGCGCCGCGTTCACCCTGATGCTGGTCGGCGCCCTGCTGCTGCCGGTGGCCGCGCTGGTGCTCGCCAAGGTCGACGACCGGTCCGGCGTCCCCCTCCGGCACGACCTGCGGGACGCGCTGCTCGGCGGCGACGACCCGGAGACGGTGCCCGCCTCCTCCGGCTTCTTCATCGCCCTGGAAGGCGGGGACGGGGCCGGGAAGTCCACCCAGGCCGAGGCGCTCGCCGAGTGGATCAGGGCCAAGGGGCACGAGGTCGTGGTGACGCGCGAGCCGGGGGCGACCCCGGTGGGCAAGCGGCTGCGGTCGATCCTGCTGGACGTGTCGAGCGCCGGGCTCTCGCACCGCGCGGAGGCGCTGCTGTACGCGGCGGACCGCGCGGAGCACGTGGACACCGTCGTCAGGCCCGCCCTCGAGCGCGGCGCGGTGGTGATCTCCGACCGGTACATCGACTCCTCGGTGGCGTATCAGGGCGCCGGGCGCGACCTGTCCCCGACGGAGATCGCCCGCATCAACCGCTGGGCGACGGACGGTCTGGTGCCGCATCTGACGGTCCTGCTGGACGTGTCCCCGGAGATCGCCCGCGAGCGGTTCACCGAGGCGCCGGACCGGCTGGAGTCGGAGCCCGCGGAGTTCCACGCGCGCGTGCGGTCCGGATTCCTCACGCTGGCCGCCGCCGACCCCGGCCGGTACCTGGTCGTGGACGCGGGACAGGAGCCCGAGGCCGTCAGTACCGTCGTACGCCATCGCCTCGACCAGATGCTGCCGCTGTCCGAGCAGGAGATCCGGGAGCAGGAGGAGGCCCGCCGCAAGGCGGAGGAAGAGGCGCGGCGCAAGGCCGAGGAAGAGGCCGCGCGCAAGGCCGAGGAGGAGCGCCTGGAGCGGGAGCGCCAGGAGCAGCTCGCCCGGCTGAAGGCCGAGGAGGAGGAGCGCAAGCGGCGCGAGCTGGAGGAGGCCCAGCGTCGCGAGGCCGAACGCCAGGCCGAGGAGGCCAGGCTGCGGGCCGAGGAAGCACGCAGGCGGGCCGAGGAGGAGCGGGCACGGCTCCTCGCCGAGGAGAAGGCACGCGCGGAGGAAGAGGCTCGGCGCAAGGCCCAGGAGGAGGCCGCCCGCAAGCGGGCCGAGGAGGAGGCGCGACTGCGCGCCGAGGCCGAGGAGCGGCGGCTGGAGAAGCAGCGCAAGGCCGAGGAGGCGTTGCTGCGGGCGGAGGAGGCCCGGCGGCTCGCCGAGGCCGCTGCCGCGGCGGCGGAGGAGGGGCCCAAGCAGGCCGCCACTCCCGCTGCGGGGATGGACGCGGCCACCGTGCCCACGCCTGTCGTGACGCCGACGAACGCGTCGGGCGGTCCGGCGGACGAGACGGCGGTGCTGCCTCGGATCCGGATGGACAAGGGCGAGGAGGACGGCGGTGAGCCGGACTCCGGCTCCGGTGCGGCCGACTCCGAGGTGACGGCCGAGCTGCCTCAGCCGCCGGTTCCTCCGGGTGCTGCGGAGGAGACCGCTGTGCTGCCGCCGGTTCCTCCAGGGGCCGCTGACGAGACGGCCGTGCTGCCGCCGGTGTCGGGGGACGGCCCCGCGGACCGGGTGCCGCCGGGGTACTTCCGGGACGAGGAGCGGACGCGGGAGCTGCCGCAGGTCGACGAGCAGGGGACACCTCGGCGGAGGGCCCGGTCGGACTGGGCCGAGGAGACGCCGTTGGACGATCTGCCCTCGCTGGCCGACGAGTTGCTCGGGCCGCATGACGACGGGTATGGAGACGGGCGGCGTCGGGGGCGGTAAGGGCCGTCTTCCGGGTGGGGGTTCGTCGCCCCCACCCGGACCGTGCCCGCCCACCGACCGTCGGCCCGTTGTCAGTGGTCGCCCCCACAATGGACCCAACGCACGAAGCATGACGAAAGGGCGGCGTGACCCATGACCGTATGGGACGACCTGGTCGGCCAGGAGAGGGTGAGCGAGCAGCTCGCGGCCGCCGCTCGGGACGCCGACGCCCTGGTCACCGCCATCGCCACCGGCGCCCCGCCCCCCGAGGCGTCGAAGATGACGCACGCCTGGCTGTTCACGGGACCCCCCGGAGCGGGCCGGAACCAGACGGCGCGGGCCTTCGCCGCCGCGCTGCAGTGCGTCAGTCCCGACCGGGCCCTTGGGGGAGCCCCCGGCTGCGGGTTCTGCGACGGGTGCCATACGGCGCTCATCGGCACCCACGCCGACGTCACCTCCGTGGCCGCCGTCGGCACCCAGATCCTCGCCGACGACATGCGGGACACCGTCAGGAAGTCGTTCACCTCGCCGGCGACCGGCCGCTGGCAGATCATCCTCGTCGAGGACGCCGAGCGGCTGAACGAGAAGTCGGCCAACGCGGTCCTCAAGGCCGTGGAGGAGCCCGCTCCCCGCACGGTCTGGCTGCTGTGCGCGCCGTCCATCGAGGACGTCCTGCCGACCATCCGCTCCCGCTGCCGCCACCTGAACCTGAGCACCCCCTCCGTGGAGGCCGTCGCCGACATGCTCGTGCGCCGGGAGGGCGTCGAGCCGGCCGCCGCGATGGCCGCCGCCCGTGCCACCCAAGGCCATGTGGACCGGGCCCGCCGCCTCGCCACCGACCCGGCCGCCCGCGCGCGCCGTGCCGCCGTGCTGAAACTGCCCCTGCGCGTCGACGACATCGGCGGCTGCCTGAAGGCGGCGCAGGAACTCGTCGACGCGGCGGCCGACGACGCCAAGCAGCTCGCCGAGGAGATGGACGGCAAGGAGACCGAGGAGCTGAAGGCGGCGATGGGCGCCTCCCAGGGCGGCCGGATGCCCCGCGGCACGGCCGGCGTGATGAAGGACCTGGAGGACCGGCAGAAGCGCCGCCGCACCCGTACCCAGCGCGACAGCCTCGACCTCGCCCTGACCGACCTCACCGCGTTCTACCGTGACGTCCTCGCCCTCCAGCTCGGCTCCCGGGTGGCGATCGCCAACGCGGACGCGGAGGACGCCCTGGAGCGGCTCGCCCGCGGCAGCTCCCCGGAGACCACGCTCCGCCGGATCGAGGCGATCGGCGCCTGCCGCGAGGCCCTCGACCGCAATGTGGCCCCGCTGCTCGCGGTGGAGGCCATGACGATGGCGCTCAGAGCGGGCTGAGGACGGCGGGTGATCACAGGTTGACGGTGTCACTCGTACGGGCCGGATCCCGCACGGAGAGCACGTGATCCAACGCGGAGAGTTACGCTCGTTCGATGCACCTCAGGCGCAATCCCCGCCGCACCAGCAGGAAGCTCCCCGCGCGTCCGACACAGGCACGGACACCGTCGCCGACGCAGAGGCAGACGAAGACGCAGAGGCAGACGAAGACGCAGACGCAGACGCGGAGGCAGACGCGCACGGCCCGTACCGGCGGCGCCCTCCTCGCCGTCGCCGCACTGCTCGTCTCCGCCTGCTCCGCGGGCGCCTCGACCAGTACGGCGACCTCGGCCACCGCCGCCGCGGAGGTGGCGCTGACCGCGCTGCCGAAGGCGACACCGGCCGCCCTCGCGCCGTACTACGGCCAGAAGGCGCGCTGGCGCAGCTGCGGGGTCCCCGGCTTCGAGTGCGCCACGCTGAAGGCGCCGCTCGACTACGACAAGCCGGCCGGCGGGGACGTCCGGCTCGCCGTGGCCCGCAAGAAGGCCACCGGTCCGGGCAAGCGCCTAGGGTCGCTGTTCGTGAACCCCGGCGGGCCGGGCGGCTCGGCGATCGGCTACCTCCAGGCGTACGCCGGGATCGGCTACCCCGCCGCCGTCCGGGCCCGGTACGACATGGTCGCGGTGGACCCGCGGGGCGTCGCCCGCAGTGAGCCCGTCGAATGCCTCGACGGGCGGGACATGGACACGTACACCCAGACGGACACCACCCCCGACGACGCGCGTGAGACGACCGAACTCGTCGACGCCTACAAGAAGTTCGCGGAAGCGTGCGGCGCGCACTCGGCGAGGCTCCTGCGGCATGTGTCGACGGTGGAGACGGCCCGGGACATGGACATCGTGCGGGCGGTGCTGGGCGACGCGAGGCTGAACTACGTGGGGGCGTCGTACGGGACGTACCTCGGGGCGACGTACGCGGGCCTGTTCCCCGGCCGCTCGGGGCGGCTCGTGCTGGACGGCGCGATGGACCCCTCGCTGCCCGCGCGCCGGATGAACCTCGACCAGACGGCGGGCTTCGAGACGGCGTTCCAGTCGTTCGCGAAGGACTGCGTGCAGCAGCCGGACTGCCCCCTCGGCACGAAGGGCACGACGACAGCCCAGGTCGGCCGCAACCTCAAGGCGTTCTTCGGCAAACTGGACGCGCACCCCATCCCCACCGGCGACGCGGACGGACGCAGGCTCGGCGAGGCCCTCGCCACGACCGGCGTGATCGCGGCGATGTACGACGAGAGCTCCTGGGCGCAGCTGCGTGAGGCGCTGACGTCGGCGATGAAGGAGAAGGACGGCGCCGGCCTCCTGGTGCTCGCCGACAGCTACTACGAGCGGGACGGCGACGGCCGTTACAGCAACCTGATGTCGGCCAACGCGGCCGTGAACTGCCTCGACCTCCCGCCCGCCTACGACACCCCCGAGGAGGTCGAGAAAGCGGTGCCGACCTTCGAGAAGGCGTCCCCCGTCTTCGGTGAGGGTCTCGCCTGGGCCTCTCTCACCTGCGCGTACTGGCCGGTCGGGGCCACGGGCGCCCCGCACCGCATCGAGGCGCGCGGCGCCGCCCCGATCGTCGTGGTCGGCACCACCCGCGACCCGGCCACCCCCTACCGCTGGGCTCGCGCCCTGGCCGCCCAGCTCTCCTCGGCCCGCCTGCTCACCTACGAGGGCGACGGCCACACCGCTTACGGCCGCGGCAGCGCCTGCATCGACTCCGCGATCGACACCTACCTGCTCCGCGGCACCCCGCCCACGAACGGCAAACGCTGCTCCTGACATGGGTCACCGGGGCGTCCGGGGGCGCCCCGGGGCTGGTGCGGAGCACCCCCGGAAACTGTGTAGACTTACCGACGTTGCTGATCGCACCATGGTGCGGACGGCGTGCCGCCTTAGCTCAGATGGCCAGAGCAACGCACTCGTAATGCGTAGGTCTCGGGTTCGAATCCCGAAGGCGGCTCTATGAAGACCCAGGTCAGATCGCCGCTGACCTGGGTCTTTTGCCTTTTCTTGGCTTTTCCTTACGGTGCCTACCCGGTCTGGTGGCCGCCGCTGGGGGGTACCGGTGGACAACCGGTGGACAAGCGTGCAGCAGGCGTGCAGAGCGGTGGACGGACGGGCCTGCGAGCAGAGCACCGTCGTGTCACATGCCAACGGGCGGCACGGCTGCGTGTGTCGGCAGTCGGCGACGGTGACGTTGGAGGGTTTCCATAAAACGGGGGAGCGGCGACGGCGTTAGGTGAAGAACCGGCCAGGGGCTTTACTACGGGGGAGCCGGTCGTGATCATTATGCGCTTCGATGCCGGCGTCGGGGACTTTGTCCTCGACGTCCTGGCTTCGTTCACGATGGCCTCCCGCCAGGTGTCCGCCAGGTGGTGTAGGGGATCAAGGCACCGGAATCCGTAGGGCAGAGACGGTGACCCCGCCCTGTCAGGCGTCCAACTCGCCTCACCGCGACCGAGGATGCCGTCCGTCAGCCCCCAATAGGTAGCCCAAAGCGTTCCCGCCCGGACCAAGACTGAGCGACGATGACGGGATGACGATTAGGCGTGTGGTGGCAGTCGTGACGTGCGTCGTGGTCGCAGTCTTGGGATGGGTGTTCGCCGTCTCGCAATGGGAGACAGCGAACCGGATCGCGACGGTAGCCTCCGCGTTGGCGGGGGTCGCGGCGGTAGGCATCGGGATCTGGGCTGCGCTCGCCAGCGCCGGCCAAGCAGGCATTGTCGTACGCGATACCAGTGCCGCCAAGACAGCAGGAGCTGGTAACGCGGTTACTGGATACCAAGCGCGCAGGTCCGCAGGCCCCGTCACTGTAGAGAGGACCGGTAACGCCGAGGCATCAGGGGAAGGCGACGCCATCAGCGGATACAGCGGGAAGTAACACCAGTAGGGGTGGTGCAGTGAAACGGCGGGGTATCGAGGTTCGGGAAACGGGTTCAGCCACTTCCGGGCCATACGGCATGTCGATTAGCGGCTACGTCCGCAAACTCTGGGTGTGGCGCGGCATCACCATCAACAAGGCGCCCACTGCGGACGCGGCGGTCCGCGCGGCTCTCGCCGTCGACCGCATACAAGCCCAGCGCGACGCCGCTGACGCATTCGATAAGGCCGCTACCGATGTTCTACGAGACGCTCGTATGGCAGCTACCGAGAGAGCATGCCTGCCGGAGTCCTGGCCGAGTGTTGAAGACGCGCTCAACACTCTCGACAGCACGGGACCCGAGGAGGTCTTGAAGGCCGCCCGTACCGTCCGTCTACTCCTCAGCCTGCTACCCGACTCTGCAGCGTGCTGCGCTGCAATTTCCCACCTCAACGCCGACGAACGAACCGCCCTCGACAAAGTCGCGATCGCGGTCCAATGGGCTGAGGGGGACATCAATGCGCACGTGCACATTGCTGAAGAGCGGGCCCATGACGCGATGGAATGCGTTCAGCGAATGGGAGGTTGCTTCCTTTGGGTGCATCTACGCGAAGGGCTCCTCCTCAAAGACATGGTGCTGCGCTACCAAAGAGCTATCGGGGAAGCAGACGTAGCGTTGCGGGATTTTCGATCGCTGGTCCGTCAGCTCCTCAACGGCAGCGAAAGAGACTGATCGCTGCCAGATGAACGGTACACAAACTGACTTCGGAGACAGGGCCACCATGGAAGGCCGGGCCATGTTCGGGATGCTCAGCGTGCTCGCGGAGCTCCAGAGAGAGCTGATCGTGGCGAACACGAACGACGGGCTCGCCTCCGCGCGGGCCCGCAGCCGGGTCGGTGGGCGCCGGCCGAAGCTCACAGCCGACCAGGCTGAGCTCGCCCAGCAGATCGCCGACATGTTCAACGTGCCCCGTTCGACGGTGTATGGGCACCTCGACAAGGCCAAGACCGTTCCCCGCCAGCCGAAGAAGACGACGACCGGCAAGTGCTGATCGCTTCCGGCGGGCATATGTTGCCAGCGACGGAGCTAGGGACAGTCGGCCGCTATCATTGACCTCCCAGCCGCTCCGTTGCGGCGGCTGCGGCCCAGTCGAACGGCCCGTGACCGTGCGGCGATAACGGCCCGAAGGTGCCCCGCATCAACAAGGCGAACTCCACCAACGCGTCTCCCCGAACAGGCGCGCAGGATCACGGGACCGGTGCGCCGGAAGCTGGGACAGCCGTGGTGAAGCATCACGCTCGGAAGAATGAAGCCCGTCGGCGACGCGAGACGACCGGTGAGGGCCACCAGGCCGCCGTACGAGCCCTCGCGAAGTCCGCCTCGGAACAGCAGCCGAAGATGTATGTCTTCGACATCCCCGCGCCAGACCTGGGCGAGAGCGAGCCGTGCCCCGTGTGCGCCGGTCGCGGAAGCAAGCCGGGTGAGCAGGCGATGGTGCCCGCACAACGGCTTGACCGTCCCGTTCTCCTGGACATCGTGTGCGGACTCTGCCAGGGCTGTGGTCGCGCAGAACACAACGCCTGCACCGCCGGAGTCCACGCCGGCGAAGCCTTCCTCCCGGGAGACCACTGGGCACACTCCTGCCAGTCGTGCGGAGGCCGCCGCTTCCGATACGTCGACTTCTCCGACGAGGACGTATTCGGGAACACCGTCGCGGTGTACCTGCGACAGCCGTGTCGGTGTGCGAAGGAGTTGATGCGCGAGATGACCCTGAACGTCGCGCCCGCAGCTCCGTCGAACTGACCGATTGCCATGAAGATCGTGTAGACGCGGAACCCGGTGGCCCCGAGGAGATCTCGGGCCACCGGGTTCCCACCGTTTGGAACCGAACCTACTGGCGGGTTACTTGTTCCCTGGCGTCCGAGCTAGTGCTACAGGGCCGAGTTGTGGCGGCGCGCTGTGTCGTCAGCCGAGCCAGTCGAAGCGCAGGTCACGGATCATGATGTCGACGTCGAGGCCACGGCCCTTGCAGAACGTCTTGATACGGTCCATAAGAAAGACGTCTTCTTTTCCAGGCCGGGTGGTCGTCTCCGCCCACGCGGGCCTCTCGTCGCTGTCCCGGTCCCAGTAGACCAACCTGTGCCGCGCCAGAGTGTCAAGGTGGTCGACCATCTCGGTCTCGGTCAGTCCGATCACGCGCTGGAGTTCGCGAACCGGCATGCCGTACGCCGGATCACCCATGTGATGCATGTGGCTGCACGCTTCGCCGCGTCGCAGCAGGATACCAAGGACACTGCGGTCCGCGAGCGGAAGGTCGCGCAGCACCGGGATTAGCGAGTCGAGATGCTCGCGGAAGTAAGAGACCTCCTCCGCCTCGCCCTCAGGAGCATCCGCCCAGTCGAGGTCCTTGGCGAGAAGGGTAAGCGCCAGGGCGCCGTGAACCTGCTGGTTCTTCGCGAGGTCGATCAGGGCATGCTGGAGGCGCACGCCTGCGTTCGCGAAGCGGGCCTCATGGTTGGCCTTGATCTGCCGCAATCTCTCCACCGGGTAGGCGATCACGTCGTCGGTCAGGACATGGCAGGGGTAGCAGAGCATCACCAGGTTGTCGTAGTGACGGCGCTCGTCGTCGTCTTGGCCGGGGTTGTATCGCTCTCCTCCCTTCTCGGCTGCCTCGATGTGGGCGGCTTGGCCGATGAGATTGCCGTGCTTGTCCACGATCCGGCTGTCACACTCGGGCATGGCGCACTCGTTGCCGGAGTTCGCAAATAGCCGTCGAAGGGTAGTTGTGGTGGGCTTCTTCCGAGACATGCCGGCAGTGTTGCAGGAAGGGCCGACATCTCTCCCTTCCCCCGTCAACTACCCATCGACGCCCGCGAGATACGGTGCCCGAGCGGGACTCTAGGACGTGCGGGTGCTCGACAACTGCGGCGTCCAATTACCCTGCAGCAATGACAGCACTGGGCCCTGTCCGGTCGCCGCCACATGCCGGAGCCCCGGTCAGATTGCCGCTGACCGGGGCTCCTCTTCATCGCCAACTCAGGCGGAGCGCTCTTCGTCCGACTCCTTGGCCTTCCGAGGCGGTGTCATCCTTGGCCTACGGTTGCGAGTCGCAGCCTCGGAGTCCTGGACCACACTGAGGGGTTTCCGCGCCCGAGGCACGAGTTGCACGACCCTCTCGGCGGCGTCGTGGGCGAGATCGTCCAGGACAGCCTGGTAGATGTCGCGGGTGATACGGGTGTCCGAGTGCCCGAGGGTCTCGGAGACGACCTTGATGTCGACTCCGGCCGCGAGCATGAGCGTCGCGGAGACATGGCGCAGGTCGTGGAGCCGGATCGGAGGCAGACCGGCAGCGGCGACCAGACGCTCGAAGAGGTCGGAGACCTTGCCGGGGTGGAGAAGGGAACCGTCCTCCTGGGTGAAGATGCGGCCGGTGTCCTGCCAGCCATCGCCCCACGCCTCCCGTTCCTGCTCCTGGCCGGCCTTGTGCCTGAGCAGGACCTGATGCGTCTCGTCGTCGAGGGCGATCAGACGGATGCCGCTGTCGGTCTTGGGGGCACCTTCGTGGATCTCCCAGCCGTCCTGGACGAGTTGGGTGGCGATGGCTAGGGACTGCGCGGCGGCCGAGTGATCCACCCAGCGGACGCCACAAGCCTCGCCGCGTCGTGTTCCCCGGAAGGCGATGAGCCGCCACAGCGGATACAGCCGGTCCTCGGCGACGAAGTCGAGGAACTGGCCGGTCTGCTCGGGTGTCCAGACCATGACCGGGGAGGGCTTCTCGCCGGTCTCCTGCCAGTGGGCGATCCGCTCGTCGGTCCAGATGAGGGCCTTCGGCTTGGTTCCGGGCAGCAGCTCGACGTGGGCGGCCGGATTGAAGGCGGGCATCACTTGCTGGGCGATAGCGACGTTCAGCGCGGCCCGCAGGGTGTCGCGGATATGCGGCTGGGTGTTGAGGCCGGTGATGCGCCGGAACGGCGGCATGGCGTCGAGCTGCGCCTGCAGCCACTTGCGACGGGCCCGGTTCTCAGCGCCTTTCCACGGCGTTGCCTTGAGTTCGTCGCGCACCGCGCGCCGCTGGGCGTTCTGCTCCTGGATCTCGATGTTGCGCTCGTTGATCGCGTCGAACATCGTGTTGATGTGGTGCACGCGGAGCTTGTCCAGCCGCAGGTGGCCCAGGTGCGGCTTGAGGTGGACGCGGATGTCGCACTCGTAGCGCGCCGCCCCGCCGCGACGCAGGCGTTTGCGTCCGGCGAGCCAGGTGTCGAGCCACTCGGCAACGGTGGTCTTCGAGTTGAGGGTCTGCCCGGTCTGGAAGCGGCGACGGGTCTCGTCGTAGTCCGGGAGCGGCTCCTTCTCCTTGAGGCAGCTCTCGATGAGGTCGCTGATCTGGGTCCTGCCCCAGGCGTCGTCCTCCTCGGGTATGGCCATGAGAGCACGGACCTTGTCCAGCTCCTCCTGGGCCTTGGCCGAGCTTTCAAAGCCGCCGCGACGGAACCGGCGACGGCGGCCATCCTGAGCGGGGTCCAGCTCCTGGAACACACTCCAGACGCCGTGTCGCCGCGACTTGAGCTTGGGGCATGAGGCCCCGTAGTCCTTGCCGGTCGCGGGATCGGTGCACCGGCACCGCCGGGTGATGGTGCCGTTCTTCACTCGCTGTCCTCCGGGTGGGTCGGTGTGTCGGGCTGGTCGACGAAGGCCAGTTCGTCGGGCAGGGCTGGCGGTACGAGGCCGCGTTCACGCATCCGGCCTCGGAACGCGCGCAGCTCCTGGCAGTCCTCGAAGGCGTGCTCCTCGTAGCCCTCGGCGCGCTCCAGAAGCGTGGCTCTGCGAGCCCGGTCCAAGGTGGTGCTCGCCGCGCGCCGCCTCTCCTTGGCCAGAGCGGTGGAGGCCGTCGCGGCGGACACCAGGTCGCCGTGGTTGCGGAAGACGTCGAGGACATCGCGGGCGGTGCCCTCGGGAGCGGGCTGGTCCATGGGGGTCTCGCCGGTGAACCACGCGAGCGCGTCCCAGGTGGAGACCTCCCGTCCCGGGAGGACCTCCACCGTGGCGGAGGAACCGAGCGGAAAGAGGAGGGTCACAGGCGGGACGCCGAGGACGTCAGCCAGCACGACGAAGTCGGCGATGGTCATGCTCGCCTTACGGCCGGACTCCAGGTTCTTCACGGACTGCTCGGTGATCTCCGTCAGTCCGCGGTCGGCACACTCCTGGGCGACCTCGCCCATGGTGAGGCCGGCGGCCTTGCGCGCCTCGCGCATCTCTTGGGCGATCCGTGCGGTGAACGCCGCCGGCCAGTGATCGTGTTTCATGGGTGCACTTTAGGACGTAGAAAAGTGCCGCCGCAACTCCGTGATACACCTGGGCTCGACATTGCGGCACCTGAAGGCATCAGGAGGGCATCATGAAGGCACCCGCTTCTTCTTGTGAGGTGCGAGGGCTGACGAGTGACGAGCTGCTCGCTCTTCCGGCGGTCATCGACCTCGACACCGCGAACCGGGCGCTGATGATCGGCCGCTCAACCGGATACGGGCTCGCCAGGCAAGGGGCGTACCCGGTCAAGGTGCTGCGGCTCGGCAATGCCTACCGGGTAGTGACCGCCGACCTGCTGAGGCTGCTCGGGCTGGAGCGTCAGCCGTCGGACGGCGACCTCGAAGCCGGAAGCCGGCGGCACGGCCTGTGTGCCTAGAGGCCTGATGCGAGGTGTGGAGGGGTACGGTTTGTTCGCCACGCGACTCACGGTGTCTCCCCCGACGGAAGCTGCCCCACGTACCACAACTCGCCGAAGAAGCAAGGTGACTTGCCGGGCTGGCCTACGGACAGAGTGTCCTCACACAGCGCTTGTCGGGTGGAAGGCTTCTTTCACTGAGGCCACTACCAGGGTGAGGTTGTCGTCATGGCGCGTCGCAGTCCCGAACGTCCGACGTACGGATTCACGGTCGCGGCTGCTGTCGACGCGGTACCGGCAGCACGTCGCCGAGTTGTCTCTCTGGCCCGAAATCTGGGCCTCCCCCTGTCGGACCAGACGCTGGAGACCGTTGAGTTGTTGGCCGGCGAGGTGATCGCCAATGCTGTCCTGCACACGGATGCTCCGTGCGGAGTCTCTGTGACACGGGCCGATGAACGGCTTCGTGTCGAGGTCACGGACGCGGACGCATCGTTGCCGAGCGCTGTTGAGGCCGGCCCGAGTGACGAAGGCGGTCGGGGCCTCCTGCTCGTGAACGCCTTGGCGGACGACTGGGGAACGCAACCGGAGCCCCCGGGCAAGACGACATGGTTTGAGATCGCGCCGGAGCCGTCGACCGACGGCTTGGGCAACAGCTCCGCAGATGCACCGTTCTCCCCTCATGCGGGTGAACCTGCCGTGCGACGAACAGAGTGCCAAGCTCCCATGGCGTCGTCGGCCAACCCGCGGTCGTCGTTGGCCCCAGCAACGGTGGGGAAGCAGCATCAGGCTGCCTGACGCTGTGAGTCGAATCGGCCAGCCGCCCGTGGCCTGATCGGATGTCGCCACAGGCGTAGCTGGGCGTTCTACCGGGCCCCTGGGATGTGGAAACGGGTACGGTCAGACCGTGCCTCTCGTCGTTGTGATCCTTGGACGCACGAATGGCGACAGGGGCCGCATTTGGAGGTCGGCGCGCGGTCCAGCCGCTCGGAGTGGGGTGTGTACAGGTGACGTCACGTGCCCTGGAACGGCATGCCGACGGTCCAGGGCGGGGGCACCTCGGCGGCCGGAGGGTACTCACTGCGGAGCTGGTACGTGACGCCCGCCGGAAGGTGCGAGACGGGGCTTCGGTCGATCATCTTGCGCGTGCGATCGGAGTGAGCAGCAGGGCGCTGTCGAAGGCGGTCTACGGGGTCACCTGGCGCCGAGTGGACAACCCACCGCCGATCAGCCGACCCCGACCCGCCGATCCAGACCAGCCCAGCCCCACCGTTCTGAACGAAGATCATGTACGTAGGCTGCGACGCGAGCATGCGGGTGGTGCGTCGGTGCGCTATCTCGCGACGAGAGACGGACTTACCTACAACACCGTTCATGATGCGATCCGCGGCGTCACCTGGGCGCACGTTGATGAACAGGTGTCTGAGGAGATACTCCCCGGGGAGGCGTGCCGCCCAGGTGTACTCCTGACCGCGGCCACAGTGGGGGAGATGCGGCGTGCGCACGCCGGCGGCGCTTCCCTGCGATCGCTCGCTGACAAATTCCATCTGAAGTACGCGACGGTCCGGGCGGCCGTGCAGGGGACGACCTGGCGCCACCTCACCGATCCACCTCCTGTGCCGGCCTCCGGTCGAGGTGGCCGGCACGCACTCACCAGTGCGCAGGAAGCCGATCTCGTACGGATGCGTGAGAAGAGCGGAGCCACGTACGCCCAGCTCGGCGCCGCGTTCGGGGTCAGCGAGGCCACAGCCTGGCACGTGTGCGAACGCAGCCGTCGCCCGGCGACGGACTGAAAAGCGTGTGCTCGCCAGGTGCGACGAGAAGGGTGACGCCCGCTCCTGTGCGTGCGGGCGAGCACATGCTGGGAATCGGTAGGCTTGCGCGCATGTCTACAGCCTCCACGCGCGTGCGTTTCGCCCCGTCCCCGACTGGAATGTTCCACGTTGGCGGGGCCCGGTCGGCTCTCTACAACTGGGCCGTCGCGCGACAGTCGGGGGGCAAGTTCGTCCTGCGTATCGAGGACACCGACGCGGCCCGCAACAAGCCGGAGTGGATCGACGGCATCATCAGCGCGCTCGCGGCCATCGGCATCCACAAGGACGATCCCGCCTTCGAGGGTCCGTACTTCCAGTCGCAGAACGCCGACCGTCACAGTGAGGCCGCCCAGCAGCTCTACACGCAGGGCCACGCGTACTACTGCGACTGCACCCGGGAGCAGCTCCAGGAGCGGACCGGTTCGCAGCACCTCGGCTACGACGGTTTCTGCCGGGACCGGGGGCTGGAGTACGTGGCGGGCCGGGCGCTGCGGTTCCGTACGCCCACGGAGGGCGAGACGGTGGTCGTGGACCTGATCCGGGGCGAGCCGTCCTTCCCGAACTCGGCGATCGAGGACTTCGTCATCGCCCGAGGCGACGGCTCTCCGGTCTTCCTGATCGCCAACGTGGTCGACGACCTCGACGAGCGCATCACTCTGGTCATCCGTGGTGACGAGCACCTGTCGAACACGCCCAAGCAGCAGCTGCTGTGGGAGGCGCTCGGCGCGAAGGCCCCGGTGTGGGCGCACCTGCCGGTGATCGTCAACGAGAAGCGGCAGAAGCTGTCCAAGCGCCGGGACAAGGTCGCTCTCGAGGACTACCTCGCCGAGGGCTTCCTGCCGGAGGCGATGACCAACTACCTGATGTTGCTCGGCTGGGGCCCCGGGGACGACGTCGAGCTCCGCCCGTACGCAGAGCTGGAGGAGAAGTTCCGCGTCGAGGACGTGAACACCTCGCCGGCCTTCTTCGACATCAAGAAGCTGACCGCCTTCAACGGCGAGTACATCCGCGCCCTGCCGCTGGGGAAGTTCGTCGAGGCCTGTGAGCCGTGGCTGCGCGCCCCGTACGCCAACTGGGCGCCCGAGGACTTCGATCAGGCGGCGTGGGAGGCGATCGCCCCCCACGCCCAGACCCGCGTGGCCGTCCTGTCGGACATCACGGCCAACGTCGACTTCCTGTTCCTGAAGGAGCCGGTGGAGGACGAGGCGTCCTGGGACAAGGCGATGAAGGGCGACCCGGTGGCTCTCCTCACCACGGCCCGCGCCAAGCTGGAGACGGCCGACTGGACCAGCCCCGAGTCCCTCAAGGAGGCGGTCCTGGCCGCCGGCGAGGAGCACGGCCTGAAGCTGGGCAAGGCCCAGGCCCCGGTGCGCGTCGCGGTCACCGGCCGCACGGTCGGTCTGCCCCTCTTCGAATCCCTGGAGGTCCTCGGCAAGGACCGCACGCTCGCACGGATCGACGCCGCGCTGGCGAAGCTCGCCGGCTGACTACTTGGTGATCACGGTCCCGTCGCCTGTGCGAGGAGGCGGGACCAGGCCTCGGCGAAGTACGCGGTGTCGAAACGGGCCAGCGTCTCGTACACGGTCTTCGACTCGGCGGGCGCCGTGTTCGCCCGCTCCCGTATCTGCTGGGCCAGCCGGCGTGGATCCGGAGGCGGCTGCTCGGTCAGACGCGCGAGGTCACCGAGCCCGGCGACTGGCTGGATGAGGCAGGGCAGGCCCAGGAGCAGGGCCTCTGCGGCGCATCGACTCCACCCTTCCCGCATGCGCGGAGTGAAGACCCCGACGTCGCAGGCCCGCAGCAGTTCGAGGTACCGGGGACGGGTCAGGTCGAAATGGTGTCCCGGAGAGCCGATGGTGTTGCTTCCGGTGGTCACGAGACGGAGCCCGGGATCGGTTTCGATGGCCGTGGCGACCGTCTCGATGCCTTTCCAGTGCACTGCTTTGCCCGCGTACACGATGATCTCGTTTTGAGGGAGACCGAAGTGGGCCTTGCACTCGGCCGGGTCCATGCCGCGGACTCTGTCGATCTCGGCGAGATCGAAGGCGTTGTAGATCACCTGGACGTTGTCCACGCCGCGCTCCCCGAGGAACGCTGCCCAGGACGGGGCGACGCACACGACCGCGCGGCACTGGGGCAGGACCGCGAAGAGCCTGCGCCACAGCAGCGGTTCGAGGGGCCAGGAGTCGAACTGGAGCGGCTCGTAGTGGTGGAAGACGAAGACGGTCCGGGCCCGCATCTCCGGGGTGAAAAAGAGGATGCTGAGGTCGTCCCAGAGGAACGAGCCCGGCGCGTCTCTGAGTTCGCGGATGTGAGGCGCGAGGCGGGCGAGGTGGCGCACCTTCCGGCCTCGGCGGACGGTGTAGGCACGCTTGTAGTCCGGAACCGTCCGCCACTCGATCGAGTCGGCTGTGACCTCGTGGATCATGCGGAGGTAAACGCGGCCTCCGGTGCGGCCCTGCGGCGACATGGAGTGGACGACCGGGGTCACGTGCCCGCCTCCACCTGCTGTTGGTACTCGGCGTAGAGCACTCCGTACGCGGCTCGTAGTGGCGCGCTCACGTCGCGGGACTCCTTGGCGAGCGGCAGGTAGGTGCTGGTCAGGCTGTCGAGAAAGCGAGCCCGGCGGTCCGGGTCCGGCGAGTGCCGCAGGTCGCGCAGGTTGTCGATGCGGTCGGCGAGACGGATGAGCAGTTCCGCCGGACCGAGGCACCTGATCTTGTTGTGCCAGACGTCCGAGTCCCATGGCTGCTTGGGACGCTGCTCCAGCCGGTGGTCGGGGGTCATGGAACGCAGCCGTTGCGTGAGGGCCGAGCCCAGGCCGGATGCTACGAGACGCTCCGCCGCTGGCGCGATCTCCAGCGCGTCGTGCAGCAGGCCGAGGATCAGCAGTTCGGGATCGGTGACGCCGAGTTCTGCTTTCAGGACGGTCACGACGCGCACCGGATGGTTGATATAGGGCGTGCCCTGGTCTCGGACGTGACCGGCGTAGATCGTCGTGGCGAGGGTCGCGGCGAGCCGGCCTTGCGCTCGTTCCGGCTCCGGCCAGTCGTTGAGGCCGAGTTCGTCCGTCAAGGCGGGGGTGCTGGTCATGCGCGGTCCGTTCCGTAAGGGGCCGCCAGGACCGTGTCGATGCGCATGTGCGGGGCGAGGATCAACGCGTCCTCGACGACCAGGGCGTCAAGACCGAGTTCGACCGCGGCGGTGACGGCCTGTTCGGCGGTGCGGAGGATGGGCGTTCCCTTGAAGTTCAGGGAGGTGTTCAGGAGGACGGGCACTCCGGTGAGCCGGTGGAACTCCTCCAGCAGCGGGCGGACGCCGGAGTGCCGTCGGCCAACGGTCTGGAGGCGGGCGGTTCCGTCGTGGTGGACAACCGCGGGCATCCGGTCGGACTTGCAGTGCCGGGCGCGTACGACCCGGTTCATGAACGGGTCGCCGTTGCCGAGGAACCACGCGTCGGCTTCCTCAGCGAGTGCCAGGGGCGCCAGCGGGCGGTAGTCGGCTCGCTGTTTGAGGGCGTTCAGGCGTGTCTTGGTCTCTGCCTTGCCGGGGTGGGCGAGGATCGAGCGGTGACCGAGGGCCCTCGGCCCGAACTCCATGCCGCCCCGCACCCAGCCGACGACGTGGTGGTCCGCGAGGAGCGCGGCGACGGTGGGGATCAGCCGTTCACCGAGGCCGGACACGGTCTGGTAGCCGCCCGCGAGTCCTCCGTCGGACAGGGGGCCGGCGAGCGGGCCCCAGTCGGCGTCCTCGGGTGTCGGCAGGAGGGGTTGTCCGAGGGCGTAGTTCCAGGCGTAGAGGGCGGCGCCGACCGCGGTGCCGGCGTCGTGCGGCGCCGGGGCGACGAAGAGGTTCTCGAAGCCGGACTGCTCGGCGAGCGTGCCGTTGAGATGGGAGTTCAGGGCGCAGCCGCCGGAGAAGACCAGCGTGCGGGCGGTCGTGAGGTGACGCAGGTGACGGGCCACGTGGACGACCGCCTCGGCGAAGACCCGCTGCGCCGCCGCGGCTAGGTCGGCCCGGGCGTCCAGCGGCTTCGAGTCGGCGGACCGCGCGGTCCAGACCGCGCCTTCGATCCCGAGCGGGGTCTCGGCGTCGTACGACCCCCATGGCGCTGCGATGTGTACGTGCCCGTTCTCGCCGAGATGGACGAGGTCGCGAAGTTCCTTGTAGTAGCGGTCCGGGTCACCGAAGGCGGCCAGGGCCATCATGCTGCCCTCGACCTCGTTGCCCGGCGGAATCACCCGCATCGCGAGGTTGCGGTAGAAGTGGCCGAGGGACGGGTGGGTGCGCACAGGCCCGGAGGGGCCGGGAGTGATGGCCGGTGCGACTTGGTGGACGCGGTCGATGCTGTCCGGCGTCAGGTCGTAGCCGGTGATCCGTTCGCGCCCCGACGCGATGTCCGTGCCGAGGACGGAACCGCCTGCGTCGATGACCAGGCCGGCGGCGTGCTCCTCGCCGGAGAGGAGATAGCCGGACAGGATGTGCGAGGTGTGATGGGAGATGAGCTTCAACCGTTGCCCGAGCGCCTCGGGGAGCAGGCCGGCGAGTTCGTCCTGCTCCGTGGACGCCCACGACCCGTGCCGGGGGCTGGGCCGCATGGACGGGGTCCACACGTGGTCGATGTCGTCGACGGTGATGCCGGCGGACCGCAGGCACCAGTCGAGTGCATGGGTGGGGGCGGTGAGAACCCCCTTGCGTGTTGTGCGGTTGTGTTTCACACCGCTCCACCGCTCCTCCTCGGCCGCGTAGATGCGGCCGTCGACGACGAGGCAGGCGGACGTGTCGTGGTGGAAGTTCAGACCGAGCGCTGCGGGCATGGGGACCTCCGGGAAGAGGGCGGTCAGACGGAAGCCGTGCGAAGGGCGGGAGCGGGGACGATCTGAAGGCCCGAGTCCCTGTACTCGTGGCACTTCAGGCAGAATTCGTAGTGCTTGCGGCGTGGCGCGAAGACCCTGGCCGCGAAGTCGTCGTCCCAGACCGTGAACTCGCTGTCCTTCTTGGCCATGGCGTTGAAGCACCGGTAGCAGTCGCCGTCGACCTCGATCATGAGGTGCTGGTCGACGTTGCGGTCGCAGAGGCCACCGAGATCGTTGGCGGGCTGGCCGACGTCGATGTGGTGGACGTGGTTGGTGACGTGGATGGCGCCGTACTCGTCGCACAGGGCGGCCAGTTGACTGAGGCGGTCCGGGGCGATGGCCTCCAGGACGCTGTTGATGACGACGGTCTTTCCGGCCTCACGGAGTACGGGGACGACGGCGCTGACCTCGTCGTAGTTGTCGTGCTCCTCGTCGCAGCCGATCAGGACCTGGTCGTAGTGCGCGAGGGTCGCTTGGAGGAGGCGCTCGTTGCGGGCCAGGGTGATCGCGTTGGAGCCGAGCACCATGACCTGCTCCGGGAACCGGTCACGAGCCAGGCCGCTGAGTTCGCTGAAGTCGCGGTGAACGGTGGGTTCTCCGCCGTTGATGTGCAGCTGCCGGAACGGGATCTGTCCGAGGCGGTCGAGGACCTGCCTGAACGTCCCCAGCGGCATGTTCTCGCCTTGGCCGCCCTCGGCGAAGATGCAGAAGTCGCAGTGGCGGTTGCACTTGGTCGTGATCTTGATCTTCGCGGTCTTGAGGGTCCTTTGCGTGGCGGACAGCACGGGGGACGACGTCATGGGGAGCCCCTTTGGTCACTCGGGGTGGGCGGAGAGGAAGTCTTCGACGACGGAGCGGTGACGCCCCCATAGGGCGAGGAGGTCGCGAAGGCTGCCTGTCGTGGTCGGGCCTGGGGGCAGCAGCTCCGTCATGGCCTTGACGAGCAGCGCGTCGTCACCGGAGGTTCGGTCGGCGAGACGGGTCAAGGTGTTCCGGGCGGAACGGAGTTCCTTCTCCTCGCGAGCGATCAAGTAGCCGGTCACGGTCTCCGGCGGCGGGTTCAGGTAGTAGATCCAGCGTGCGACGCGCACACGGAGCATGCCGGCGGCCGTGATCCAGGCCGCCGTTTCCGCGGCCACCGCCTCCGGCAGCGGCCTGGGAGGCGGTGTGCGGCGCAGTACGGCGTCCACGGTTACGTGGGCCGTGCGCAGTACCTGCGTGGGGGAGAGGTCCGGATCCGAGGTGGCGGCGGACAGGCGAAGAAACTTCTCGGCATGTGATTCGAGTTCGCCGGGGTGCCACTGGTTGAGGGCCGCGGTCTTCCCGGGGCACCTGGTGCGCGTGGCGAGGGCCGCCGACGCGAACCAGCACGGCGCCACGTAGTGCCAGGCGACGCAGTGCCTTCGGTAGCCGTCGAGGTCGTGGTGGACGTTGTCGGTGCTGTCCTTGTCGAGTTGGTAGCGGCCTGCGATCCTCGCGTCGAGGATCCCGCGGTAGAACCTCTCGTCCGCTCGGCTCCACGGCATCATCCGCGCACGGGACTGCCACCGCCCGAGGGTGGCCGCGCTGCCCGTGACCAGGCTCCAGGTGGAGATCTCGGCCGGCGACACCTGGTTCCGGTCGAGCTCGTCGGCGGTGAACGCGAACCCGGGCGGATGTTCGAGCAGTCGGCTGTGGGTCGGGTTCAGGAGTACCGCCTGGTGATGGGCGGTGGCCAGCCGCTCGTTCCACTCCCACCAAGAGTCGGGGGCCTGGTCGAGGACGACGCGGATGTCGATGTCCGAGTGCGGTGCGATGAGGTCTCCGGCCTGCCACTTGTGGGTGAGCATGCTCGCGGTGACGTCCTGGGCGGCCAACTGCTCGGCGTAGACGACGCCGAGCTGCGGGTACGACGCGGTGGAACGGGCCGTCGTCACTCGGATTCACCTCCGGGCCGGCGAAGCGAGCAGCCCCCGCCCGTATTGCCGGCCACGGGCAGCAGGGGAAGCACGGGCACGCCCTGCGGTCGCTCCATGCGGTCCCAGCGCAGGTCGTAGTCGACGTAGTGGAAGCCCTGCCAGGCCTCGTTGCTGTCGCGTTCGAGCATGGCGCGGAAGAGGTGGGCGTAGGCGTCGGCCATGGTGCCGTCCGCGAGGTGCGGCTTCAGGGGGATGTCGCGGTTGTGGAGGATGCAGGGCCGGGCGATACCGGTGGGCGTGATCTTGATGCGGTTGGCGTCGGAGCAGGTGGCACAGGAGGAGTTGGAGATGAACCCGATGGAGCCGGCCCAGCCGGTCGGCTGCAGGTACCGTCCCGGGCTTCGCACTCCCAGCTCGGTGCGGGAGATCTCGCCGGCCTCCTCGAACCAGGTGTGCAGGCGTTCGCGGACCTCCGCCTCGGGCACGAACTCGGTGGGGAACAGGGCCTCCGCCGGTCCGATGCGCTGCAGCTCGATCAGCCGTACCGCGACGGGCAGCCGCCTGGCGAGTTCGGCGACACCGAAGGCGTCGTCCAGGTACGACCGCTGAAGCACGCAGTTGATCTTGACCTTGAGGCCGAGTTCGAGTGCCCGGTCGATGGTGGCACGGGAGACTCGTGGGTCGCCGCCGCCCATGATCTCGGTGGACCGTGCGGGATCGAGGCTGTGCAGGCTGATGTTCAGGTACGTGAGCCCGGCGTCGCGCAGTGCGTCCACGGTCAGGCCGCGGCGCAGGTTGCCGTGGCTGGTCATGCCGATGGTCGCTGTGTCGCCGAGACCGTCGGAGAGCGCTCCGATGATGTCGAGGATGTCGGCGCGCAGCGTCGGCTCCCCGCCCGAGGTGTGCGCCTTGCGGATACCCCAGAGCCCGGCCTCCTTCGCGATGCCGGCGTAGTCGGAGACCGCGAGCGTCTTGTCCTTGTGCCCGTAGTCGGGCATGCATCGCGGCTTGCAGAAGACGCAGTCAAGGTTGCAGATGGAGTTCAGCGTGAAGGCCAGGTAGGGATGGTTCCGACCCGACTCGGCGAACTGCCGCAACAGGCTGGTCCTGGAAAATCGCTGGTCAGTGGGGATCATGTGTCCCTCCGTGGGTTGGGGTGACAGCACCGTTGAGGGGCTGGCCGGCGAGGAAAAGCCGGAGGTTGTCGATGAAGAAGGCGACCGCCTCGTCCATGTAGGTGTGGCTGAAGACGGCGCTCTTCGGCGTGAGCACGATCCGCGGGTGGCGGCGGAGCGGATCGTCGAGCGCGGGCGGCTTGTGCGGCTGCACGTCGAGGGCGGCGCCGACCAGCGGGCCTTGGTCGAGGGCGTCGAGGAGCGCGTCGTGGTCGACGGTGCTGGCCCGCCCGAGGTTGATGAAGACCGTCCCGGGGCGGCAGGCCTTGAAGGTGTTCTCGTCGAAGAAGCCGTGCGTCTCGTCGGTCGCGGGAAGCAGGTTGACGACGGCACGCGAACGCGGGAGTGCTTCACGAACGCGGTGTGACGGTACCCATTCGATCCCGCCGGGTTCGGAGCTAGGAGCGTTGCGGCGTACTCCCATCACATGCATTCCGAAGGCACGCGCCACCTCGGCGAGGCGGATGCCGACAGAGCCACAGCCGACGATCGTGAGCGTCTCGCCGTACAGGTCGAAGAAGCTGTCGGCGAGTTCGTCCTTCCACCAGACGGACCGGGGCTGAAGTCGTGCACTCGTGAACAGGCCTCGAGAGAAGCCGAGGAGCAGGCCGATCGCGTGCTCGGCCATCGGCCTCCCGTGGTAGCCGTACCCGCGGGTGAGCGTGATGCCCGCGGTGTCGAGCGTGGTGACCGGCCAGTGATCGATGCCTGCGGACGGGGTGGCCGTCCAGCGGAGCCGTGGGGAGGACTTGAGCCACTCCGCGTCGAAGGACCAGCCGAAATAGACGTCAGCGGTACGGATCTCGACGGGGACATCCTGCTCCTGGGCGAGTCGGAAGCGGACGTCCGGAAAGGCGGACCTCAGATGTCCGGCGTGCCGATCGGATAACTGCCAGAAGGGATAAGGAGAGTTGAGGGCAACCAGTGCGGTGGTTGTCACGCTCCACCCCTCAAGGGGACGCTGCGCGCCATCGCCCAAGGGGTGTACTGGCGCAGGTAGGAGCGGATCGTGGCCTCGTAGTCGTGCCGGGCCATGAGCAGGGCCCTGCCGCGCGCACGCATCTGCTCACGCTCGCGGACGTTGATGTGAAGTGATCGCCTGATCGCGTGGGCGAGGTCCATGGGGTCACGGGCTCCGGCCGTGAACCCGGTCACCCCGTCGACCACGGTCTCCGTGAGCCCGCCTGCCCGAGTCGCGATCACCGGCGCGGCCCCCGAGGCGAAGGCTTCGAGGGGGATCCTCCCGAACGGTTCGGCCCGGGAGGGCACCACCACTCCCCGGAGCGCCGGGCTCCGCAGCCAGGAGCGGTACCGAGGGGAGAACCGCGGCAGGAACGTCGCGTCGATCGCGTAGTCGCGGACCATCGCCTGGAGCCGCTGCTGGTAGCCGGTCAGGGTCTCCGTGTGTGTTGTGGGTGCGAGCAGGAGGTGGGGCACCCGTTCGCCCTGCGTACCGAGGATTCGGACGGCTTCCAACAGGTCCTCGAAGCCCTTGCTCTCCACCGCCCGGCCCATGGCCAGCAGGAACCCCGTCTCGGCTTGCGGCGGCAGCGGAGCCGGCACCACGTCCTCGTGGTCGCTCAGGAGCAGGCCGTTGGGGAGATCGACCACAGCGTGTCGCGGGACGCCGTAGACCTGCTCAAGGTGGCCGCGCATGTGGTGCGAGATGGCGGCGACGCGTGCACCGTCACCCACCGCCGCCGTCAGCCCCCTGTGCTCCCAGCCGATGCGTCGCCGGTCCTCCGGGGAGGCGAGTTCACTCGTCGACCGGGGCAGGAGAAGGAGGCTGAACGGATCGTCGGCGCGTCGATGGGGTCCGAGTCCGAGGAAGGGTATGTCGAGGCCGATCAGCTGGGCCATCGGCGCATCGGCAAGGCGGGCCCGGGCGGTTTCCGTGACCCGCTCGCACAGTGCTTCGCAGCCCGCGAGGGCGGCGGTCGCCGCGCGACCACCCGGAACCGGAACGACCTTGGCCCCGGCCTGCCGCAGCATTCCCTCGGTCTCGGCCACCCAGGTGGGGTCGTAACTGGGGTCGGAGCGTGAGATGTGAACGGGCATGACCAGGAGGCGTCCGCGGGGCAGTGCCCGCGTGAGTACCTCAAGGAAGGCCCTGTTGCTGAAGCCCGTACCCGATGTGCACCCGTAGTAGCCGTCATGCAGCGCGACGGCGATCTTCGGCGGGATTGTGGTTGTGGCCGGCCCGACGGCTCCCTCTTCACCTCTCTGACGCTGAAGAGGGACCGCTTTGGTCGTCGGGACGGGGGCCACGCCCTGTGAACTGCCTGTACGGGCTGCCATGGGAAGACTCCTCCAGTGCGGGATAGGCGGGGGAGAACGGTGTCTCGGGCAGGGAGGCACCTGGCTCGCGCAGGGGTGGTGCGGTCCGTCGGGGATTCGCGCAACGGAGCGTGAAAAGACGATTCCACTACGCGAGTGCGACGAGCGGACAAAGTGTCCGCAGGAATTTGCTGACGACCCATTGACAACAACAGGCTTTGTTTGCAGGCGTGTTGAGGGTCATCGAGGCTTTGAACGATTGCTCGGAGCCGGTAGGTGTTGGTCGGGCCGTACGTCCTGCCACTCCTCGCGAATGCCCTCGACAGGTGTGATGAGGTCCTGTTGGCTGCCTGGACGAACTCGGCTGAAAGCCGCAGGCAGAGCGTGCTGGAAGCCGCGAGCAAACCTTCTCTGCTGATCTCCGCACCCTTCGTGTGACCTTGTTCGGTCTCTCCGCGTGATCTTCTCCGGCGTGTCGATTTGGCCTTGGGGTTCCATGGGAAACCTGCGTGAGCCATGAGGTCGTGCGGGAGGAGGACGTAGATGCTCACGTTCGGCATCGCCAGGGACGAGGGCGAGGGGCACCGGACTGCGGCCGTGGCTGAGAACAAGGAACCGGGCGATGGCCGGCCCGAACCGGAACTCGGCCAAGCGACCTTCGGCGAGTACGCGAACCGCTGGTACAAGGCTCAGGACCTGGCAGCCTCGACCATGCAGAACTACAAGCGCCACATCGAGGGGCACCTGCTCCCCGACTTCGAGGACAAGGCACTCGCCGACATCCTGCGCACAGACGTCGACCTGTGGGAGAAGAAAGAGCGGGCCGTCTACGCGGCCTCCAGCGTCAGAACCTGGCGCTCGACGCTCCATCTGATCTTCGAAGACGCGATCGACGAGGGCCTGATCACGACCAACCCGGCTACCAGGCGGCGCGGACGCGGCAAGCGTGCCGGACGCTCCCGTAATCGCGGCCCGGAGAAGGTCGTCACCGACGCACTCGGCATCTTGCTCACCGCCGAACGGGCTGCGCTGCTCTCCGGCCGCGACGACGAGTTCGTCGCCGTCGTCCTCAAGGGCTACACCGGCATGCGCTGGGGCGAAATCGTCGGCCTGGAGACGGAACTCGCCCGCCCCGGCTCCATCCGGGTCGAGTGGCAGCTGTACGAACTCGACACCGGCGAGATCGTGCGCTGCCCACCCAAGGACGACAGCTACCGGACCATCGACTTAATGGACTGGCTGTCGGCCCTGGTCGCCAACCACATCGCCCGTACGAAGCCGAATCCATGCCCGTGTCACGGCAGGACCTACGTCTTCCGCGGACAGGGCGGGACTCGCGGTGGTGGCCACCAAGGCGCGAAGCTCGTCGACGTCGCACGCCGTGCCGACGTCTCCACGGGCACCGTGTCCAACGTCCTGAATCACCCTGACCGCGTCACCGAGGCCAAGCGTATGAGGGTGGAGCGGGCCATCGCGGACCTGGGGTTCATGCGCGGCGGCGCGGTGTTGAGCCATGCCGCCCACTGGCGCCGAAATGGCTTCGCGACCTGGCTGTTCACCCCTGCGGTCTCCGGCTGGTACCCGAAGAAGGCGCCGCAGCAGGCCCGCCCCGTACCGCTGCTGGGAGAGCCGTGGCCGGGCGTCCCGGCCAGAGGGCGCGGCGCCGGCGACCGGGCCGACACCTGCTGGCTTCCGATTGCCAAGGGCCTCACACCCCATGGCCTCCGCCACACCCACCGCACTGTGATGGAGGACCTCGGCACCGAGAAGGTCCTCATGGACCAACGGATGGGCCATATCGACGGCTCCGTCTCGGCGCGCTACGCCCACGTCACCCCCGGCATGCGCGAACGCCTGATGCTCGGGCTGACCGAGCAGTGGGAGACAGCGCTCGACACCCGACTGGCCTCGTCCCCAGCGTCTCCGGTGCGCGCGCTCAACGACCTCCTGCGGGCACGGGCGTCCATCGTGCGATCTCCCTGCCATCGATCCGCACCCTGCCGCCGATCACGATGGCGGCGGCAGGCCCGCAGTCGTTGAGGCGATCTCATTGGTCCCCGACGCACGGTGCTTTTCGTATGCCACCTGGTGGCTTGTTCCGATGCGTTGCGGTGGTGCGCCTGGAATCGCCGAAGGCGAGAACGGCGCATGGGGACTTACGATGCCCCGATGCGGCCAGAGCCTGGACAGTTACTGCACTTCTCCGAGGACCCCACCATCACCCGCTTCGTCCCCCGCGTCTCCCCGACGTCGAAGGACCAGGGGGCCTTCGTCTGGGCCGTCGACGCGGTTCGTGCCCCCGACTACTGGTTCCCTAAGCAGTGTCCCCGGGCGATGGCATGGGTGACACCCGACACGTCCCCAGACGACCGCGAGCGGATCATCGGTCCGGGAGGCGGAGATCGAGTACACGCGATCGAGTACGACTGGTTGGAGGAGATCCGAAACGTTCGCCTCTACGCCTACCGGTTCGACTCCACGCCTTTCCGCCCCCTCGGGGGGCCCGTCCCGCGCGCCCATGTCGCGGAGGAACCCGTCGAGCCGCTGGGACCACCCGAGCCCGTCGGCGACCTCCTGGCCCTGCACGCCGAGGCCGGCATCCAGCTGCGGGTCCTGGACATCCTGTGGCCGTACTGGGAGACCATCACCTCCAGCACCTGCGGTTTCAACGGCATCCGGCTGCGCAACTCACACGGGCACCCAGCTCACAGGCCTGAGGCCCGGCCGCGAATCCTCCTCGGCCAAGTGGCCTCCGGTGGGGCCTACGTTGAACAGCAACGAGGAGAGCGCGCAGGACAACACGGGGAGTCATAGTTCGGATTGATTGCCCGTCACTTCATCGTCGAACGCGTCAACGTCGTGATCTCCTCCATGAGCCGCGGTACGTCCTCAAGACTGTCGAGTACCGCGTCGGCTCCTGCTGCCGCCAGTTCGCGGGCGGTGGTCTTGCCGGACGCGATTCCGATCACCGAAGCACCGCCTTCGACTCCGGTGCGGACATCTTCGAGCGAGTCCCCGATGATGACGGTGTTGGAGCGGGTGAAGGCTGCCCTGAACTTGGCCTGAGCTCGTTCTTGTGCGACGGCGACGAGGGCGGGACGGTGCTCGTCGTCGGAGGAGTACCCGCCGATTTCCGTGTCCAGAAAGGCGTCGAGGCCGAACACTTCGAGCTTCAGCAGCGCGTTGGGCCTGAGGTTCCCCGTGACGACGGTCGGCACCCAGTGCGCCTGCTCGTGCACCGCCTTCAGGGCGGACACGGCACCCGGCATGAGGACACCCCGCTCGCGAAGGGCTTCCTCATGCGTGGCGAGACACCGCGGCAGGAGTTCAACCATGCGCGGCAGCAGTCGGGGGACGTCCGATGCCGGAACGCCGTTGTGCAGGAGCAGGGATTGGATTGCGAGGGGCATGGTGACGCCGGTTCCCCGGGCCGGAAGGCGTTCTGCGGGGCGCCCAACGATCTCGGCGAAGGTCTCGCGGTAGACCTGCCGATCGATCTCACCGACGTACAGCAGCGTTCGGTCGATGTCCCACAACACGAGGGACTGTTCGGCTTCAGCCACTCCCGACCTCACTCCTCACCTTCGACCAGGGCGGAACCGCCCTGTGGCTGCGAGCGTACGTGAGGCCACCCCAACCTCATCTCGCCGTAAGGGCTCGGCTACTGTCTGCGGCCGACGGTGAGGGCGGCTCTCCGGTGCCTGCAGGATTCGCGCGGACAAACTGTCCGTAGGTACTTCGACGCCTACCTCTTGACCAGGGGGCGGCAACCGTACTCATCCCGCACCCGCTTCCTCGCGATATGCCCCGCTTCGGTCGTGTGACCGGAGGCTCAGGTGGGAACAGCAACGTACGTCCGGTCCGCGCAGCAGATCCACGTCGTGGGCGCTCGGCCATCGGCTCTGTTAACAGTTGGCGACCAGGGGCGCAGGCTTGGACCGTATCCGTACTCTGAACGAAGTGCTTCATCGCGAAGGGACAGCTCCACCGATGAGTGAAAACCTGACACTGGGAGACCGTCTCCGCGTCGCTCGCAGGACACGGAAGCTGTCCGCCGCCCAGCTGGCGCAGAAGGTCGCGGTCTCCCCGAGCTACGTGCAGAAGCTGGAGTCGGGGGCGCGCAAGGCCTCACCTTCGCTGGTGCTGGCTCTCGCCAAGGCGCTGCGCTTCGGCCCCGAGGTCCTGACCGGCCAGCCGTACTACGGGGAGCCGGAGGCGGAGGACGGCGTCCACGCCGTCATACCCGAGCTCCGCCGCCTCCTGCTCTGCTACGACAGCCCCGACGACCTGGAGATCGCTCCGCGGGCGCTTCCCGTGCTCGCCTCCGAGGTCGACCAGGTGGCGGCCCTGCGTCGCGACGCCCGGTACGCGCCGATGGGGCCCCTGCTGCCGCCGATCATCACCGAACTGACGCACGTGGCCCTCGGTGGTGGCAACGGTGACCGGAGCAAGGCCTTCTGGCACTTGGCGCGCGCCTACCGGGCCGTGAACTCTCTTGCCCACAAGATGGGTCACCACGACCTGTCGAACACGGCACTGGAGCGCGTTCGTTGGGCCGCTGACCAGAGCGGCGATCCGCTGATGCAGTTCACGGCCGGCTACCTTGTGGCGGGGGCCATGCTCCGCCAGGGGGCGTACTCGCCGGCGCGCCGCAAGCTGCTCGCGCTGCGGACGGAGTTGGAGCGGCTCCAGCCGGAACGCTCCTTCACGGAGGACGCGCTCGCCGTCGACGGTGCGCTGCTGCTGAAGCTGGCCGTCCTCGAAGCCCGGGAGAACAGCGCCGACCGCGCCGACTCGTACCTGCGGGAGGCGGAGCAGGTCGCACGCATGGCGGGAAACCGGGACTCGCTGGCGTACGAGATGTCGTTCGGCCCGACGAACATCCGCATCCACGAGGTGCACGCGATGATCGACACGGGAGACACCGAGCAGGCCCTCGCCCGTCTCGTCGAATGGTCTCCGGTCGCCGGCGGTGAGTGGGCGCCGCCCGCTACAACCGTCGGCGAGCGGTCGAGCCACCACTTCATAGACGTGGCCTCCGCGAAGCTCGCGGAGAACGACCGGGACGGTGCCTTCGCGGACCTCAAGCGAGCGCGGAAGGTCGCGCCCAACCACACGCGGTTCCACCCGTCCGTTCGCGAGACCACTGCGGCGCTGCTCAGGATGGACGCTCACCCCTCCAACGAGCTGTCCGCATTCGGTAGTTGGACGGGTATTAGCACAACCTGAGGTTGTGTCAAGGGCTTTGGCGAGCGGAGCCCACGGACAGACTGTCCGCGCAGGACAGCTTGCTGAATGGAATGGTCTCCTCACACCCAGTGGTGAGGAGGCCTTTTCCATGTCCGACGACAATCCCGCAGCTCGCGCGAACCCGCCGCGCTGGATGCCCATCGGCGAGGAGCCCGAGCTGTGCTCGGCGGGGGAGTGGTGGGACGCCGTACGCGCCGTGGAGGCCGTGGGTCGGCGCGCGATCGAGATCCTCGACGAGGGGGACGAACCGGTCGGCCCGGTGATCCTCGACCACGACGGTCCGGAGCCCCGGCTGTACTTCCTGGTTCCCGTGGGTACCGCGGCCCGCTGGGAGGAGCCGGGGACCGTCGCCCTGGGGCAGAAGTGCCACGTCGTCGTGCCGTCCGCCGAGAGCACGGAGCCTCCCGGGATGCACTGGCACGTCTTCCCCCGAGGCCCGCGTGCGTTGACCCAGTCAGACGCTCTGCGGCGCGCGCTGAGCCAGGCTCGGCGGGAACGGCGCGGGTCCGCGGAGGAGGCGGCCTCCTGATGGCGCTCAGCATCTCCTTCGTGCTGGTGCTGGGCATCCTCGTGGTCGTCCTCATCCGCAGCAAATCCGTGAAACCCGGTCCTGCGGTCGTCTGCGTGCTCTTCGGGTTCTTCCTGGCGAGTACGTCCATGGCCCCGACCATCAACCGGTTCCTGACGGGCGTCGCCGACATGATCGGACAGATCCGTTTCTAGCGAGCTCGAACCGGCGCACGAGCCCCATCTCCCGGCTCGGCCGACGGTCCGCCTTCATGCGTTTCACGGCCCTCCCCCCAACCTGCCCGAGGCTCCCGATGACCTTCCCGTCCAGCTCGCAGAGCACGTCAACCCCCGCAGTCCGTCCGCAGCGGACGAACTGGCCCGCCCCGGCTTGCCGACGGCGCACGGTCCCCTCCGAGGGACTCTGATGCGTCTTGTCTACCACCCGGCGGGTCACGACGACGACCTCCGTGTGGCCTTGGTCGAACTACAGGCGGGGCGCTGGAGGCAGGCGCGGGAGCTGCTCTGGCAGACGGGTACGCACTGGGCACTGCGAACGGCACGCACCCAGCTGCTGGCCGTGGCAGCCGCCCGGTCGGACGTCGTCGACGTGTGGCTCGCCGAGGAGTCCGACAGCTACGACGCGCAGCTGATGTCTGTACGTGTCGCCGTCGAAAGGGCACTGCGTGCCCACCGCCAACACCACCCGCAGACCCTGGAGTTCGAGATGCGGGCGCGTCGTGCCGCGCTGCTGGCGGCCCGCCGTGCGCCCCACGATCCCGTGCCGTGGGTATGTCTTGTCGCCCTGGCCCAGGTCGACACCCGCCAACTGCGGCCGGAACACCGCGTGAGGTCCGCCGAACCGATGTTGCCGGGCGGCCCGTGGGGACTGCTCTACGAGGTCAACCAGCGTGATCCGTACAACCGCGAGGCCTACCACCGCGTGGTGCAGTTCATGCTCGCTCTTGAGGGTCCGTCGGGCGCTTCCCTGGCCGCGGTCTTCGACTTCGGCCGGTCCGTGGCCTCGCAGCGACCGGTCGGATCGCCGCTGCTGCTTCTGCCGGCGTACGCACAGGTCGAGCAGCGACGACAGTCGCGCGCCGATCCGCTGTGGCGGCGGCAGTGGGCACAGGAGTCGACGCTCGACTACACCCTGACCGCCTTCCACGACTGGTTCCACAAGGCATCCGTCGGGCACCGTTCGGTGGCCGATCTGAACCTGCTCGCATACGCGTTGTGGGCGGGACACCGGTACCTGGAGGCCGCCGAGGTGTTCGAGGCGATGGGCTCGTACGCGGCTCGCGAGCCATGGGCATCGGTGCACGACGGAGCCGCTGGGCCGGATCCCGGTGAAGCACTGCTCCTTCGGGCGCGCGCCGAGTCCCTCTCCTACGCCCGTACCCGTAGGCCACGCGCCGGGCCGCACCCGTGATCTACAGCCGCCATCGCAAGCATGTATTGGCATGAACCTGTCTAGTTTGCCCACCACCCGCAGTCTTGGAGGCCGATCCATGTCCCGTCCGAGTCCGAACCGCCACGCGACACCACGGAAGTCCGATGACACCTACCTGCGCGAACTGGGCTACGAGCCCGTGCTCACCCGACGCATGGGGCCGTTCGGGAACTTCGCGATTTCCTTCAGCGTCATCAGCGTCCTGTCCGGCTGCATGACCCTCTACGGCTTCGGCCTGAACACCGGTGGCCCGTCGGTGATGCTGTGGGGCTGGCTAGTCGTCGGCGCCATGGTCATGTTCATCGGTGCCTCGCTCGCCGAGGTGACCTCCGCCTATCCGACCTCCGGAGCCCTGTACTACCAGGCGGAGCAACTCGGCGGGCGGAAGTGGGGCTGGTACACGGGCTGGTTGAACCTGCTGGGCCTGCTCGGTGCGATCGCCGGCATCGACTACGGGGCCGCGCTCTTCACGGGCGCCCTGTTCAACCTGCAGTGGGGCTTCGAGCCGACGCCGGGAAGGATCATGGTGATCTTCCTGTGCATCCTCGCCCTCCACCTCACCCTGAACCTGTTCGGGGTCCGGCTGGTCAGCATCCTCAACAGCATCAGCGTCTGGTGGCACCTCGCCGGCGTCACGTTGATTGTCGGCGCGCTCGCGATCGTGCCCTCCCACCACCGGTCCGCCGACTTCGTGTTTGGCGAGTTCGTCAACAACACGGGCTGGTCGAGCCCGCTCTACGTGGCCGTGCTGGGTCTGCTCCTGGCCCAGTACACGTTCTGCGGCTACGACGCCTCCGCGCACCTGTCGGAGGAGACCACCGACGCCCAGGTGTCCGCGTCCCGCGGAATCATCCACGCCATCGGCTGGTCGTGGCTGGCCGGGTTCGTCCTGCTGGCGGGACTCACCTTCGCGATCCAGGACTACGCGGGCACCGTCGGCACCGCGACCGGAGTGCCGCCGGCACAGATCTTCCTGGACGCGCTCGGCGTGGCCGGGGCGAAGGCACTGCTCCTGGTCGTCATCGTCGCGCAGTTGTGCTGTGGCAACGCCGAGACGGCTGCGGCCAGCCGGATGGTCTTCGCGTTCTCGCGTGACGGGGCGCTGCCGGGCTCGCACCTGTGGCGGCGGGTGGACCGTCGTACTGGCACGCCGCGCATGGCGGTGCTGCTCTCCGTGGTGTGCGCCGCCGTACTGGCCCTGCCGAGCCTGTACAGCCCGGTCGCCTACGCGGCGATCACCAGCATCAACGTGGTTGGCATCACCCCGGCCTACGCGATCCCGATCTTCCTGCGCGTCAAGAACCGCCGACGGTTCCGGCCCGGACCGTGGAACCTCGGCAACTGGGGCGTGATCGTGGGCACGATCGCGGTTCTCTGGGTGGCGTTCGTGACGGTGTTGTTCTGCCTCCCGCAGACGCGTCCCGCGGGCGGCGGCCTGGTGTCGGTGGAGACGTTCAACTACGCGCCGTTCGCTCTGCTTGTGGTCCTCGCCCTGGCCTGGGGGTGGTGGCGGGCGAAGGGCAGCTCGTACGAAGTGCCGGCACAGCACTTCGACCGCTCGACGAGCGCGTACGAAGACGAGGTCGTCTGATGCCCGGCACCACGAGCGGCGACAGCACCGTGGCGCGTCTGGCTGTCGCTTCCGGACCCGAGCGGGGCGGGCGCCCCGAGAAGGCGTTCTCCTTGTCGGACCTGCGTAACCTCGTCAAAGCGGGTGCCATCGACACGGTGCTGCTCGCCGTCCCCGATATGCAGGGGAGGCTGAAGGGGAAGCGCTACGACGCGAACCACTTCCTCAAGCGCGTCGCGCATCACGGCGCCGAGGTGTGTGCCTACGTCCTGGCCACCGACATCGACATGAGCCCGGCGGACGGCTTCGCGTTGAGTTCGTGGGAGACCGGCTATCAGGACCTGTCCGTGCAGCCGGCGCTGTCGACCCTGCGGGTGGTGCCGTGGCTGCCGCGTACCGCGGTCGTGCTCGGCGACGCCGTGACCCACGACGGAACACCCATCGAGATCGCCCCCCGTGAGATCCTCCATCGCCAGTTGACCCGGATGGCGCGCCACGGGCTGCACCCCAAGGCGGGGATCGAGACCGAGTTCGTCCTCTACAGGGGCACATACGCGGAGGCGGAACAGGCCGGATACCAGGGCCTACGACCGGTGGCCACGGAGAACCTGGACTACGCCCTCGACCATGATCCGGTCTCCGACCGTTTCTTCCGCCGCCTTCAGCGCGCGCTCGCGGGCGCCGGAATGCCCGTGGAAGCGATCAAGACGGAGGCCGGGCCCGGCCAGGTCGAGGTGACCTTCCCGTACGGGCCCGCCCTCACCGCCTGCGACCGGCACCTGCTGTTCAAGCACGCGGTGCGCACCCTCGGCTCGCGTGCTGGACTGGCGCCCACCTTCATGGCCGCCCCGGAAACCGGCCGTGCCAACGGTCTGCACCTCCACGTGTCGCTGTGGTCGAAGGCCATCAGCCAGCTCGACGAGTCCGGCGGCGGACTGTCCCAGACAGGGCGGCACGCCATCGCGGGCCTGCTCGCCGGCCTGCCGGAGCTGGTTCCCCTCTACGCCCCGAACGCCAACTCCTACAAGCGGTTCACGCCCGACTCGTTCGCGCCAACCACGTTCAGCTGGGGCTACGACAACCGCACCTGTGCCGTCCGCGTCGTCGGCCACGGCGAGGGCCTCCATCTGGAGATCCGCGTGCCGGGCGCGGATGCCAACCCCTACCTGGCCCTGTCCGCCGCCCTGGCGGCCGTCGACCACGGCATCGAACAGAAACTCACCCCCGGTCCGGCGGAGACGGGCAACTCCTACCGGGTGGGCGGCACCTCCGTCCCGCCCACCCTGGCCGACGCCCTCGTCGCCTTCCAGAACAGCGCCCTCGCGCGGAAAGCCTTCGGAACCGATGTGGTCGAGCACTACACCCGTCTTGCCCAATTGGAACTGGACCACGAGCGGAGCCTGGTCACCGACGCCGAGCGGCGTCGGTGGCTGGCCCGCGCCTGACCGCCGTTCCTCCCCGAAAGGACCGAGAACTCCCGTGAGTGCCCGACCGGCGCGCCCGTCCTCGACGTCGCTCGACCTGACACCCGCGCAGATTCGGATCGTCCAGCAGGTCGCGGAGGGCAAGAGCACCCACGCGATCGCCACCGACCTCACGATCACGGCTGGCACGATCAACGTGCAGTTGAAGCACTGCGGACAGAAGTTCGGCACCCGTGGCCGGGCCGCAGTCGTCCACGCCGGCTTCGTCACCGAGCAGCTCCGGCGCCCCGAGATGGCCACGCTCCCGGGAGCCTTCTCGGAGGCGGAGATCGAGACGTGGCGCATGGTCGCCATCGGTGCGACGTCAAAGGAGTACGCGGCGCGCGCCCGCATCAGCCACGAAGAAGCCCTGGGACGAGTACGGGCGTTGCGGCAGCGCGTCGAGGCGGAAAACGACCCGCACCTGGTGACGCTCGGCTGGCGGTACGGAGTTCTGAGCGAGTCCCTCCTCGAGATGGCCTCCGGCGCCGTCCTTCGCCTCCGGGCAGGCAAATGACCAGTTCAGAGCGCATTGTCAGTGGCACTTGGCAAGCTACCCACCCACAACAGGACACTGAGCGCGTCCGACCTGTCACTCATCGTGGCACGGTCGGGCGGCCCGGCGAGCGGAAGGGCGCACCGTTGACCGACATGCCCAGCGCGCTCCACCATCTGGTGGAGTCGGCGACCGACACGTACACGGTGGTCGCCGAGTATCCCCGGCCCGGAGACATCCGGCCTTCCGTCTGGGAGGTCAATGGGCCTGGCGGCCAAAGGTGGTTCGGGAAGTGTCACGCGGGCGCGAAGCTCCACCGACGCGAGGTGACCGCGTACGAGAAGTGGACCGTGGCCCTGGGCGCAGACCGCGCCCCCGAGCTGGTCTCCGCGGACACGCAGACGCGCACCGTCCTGGTCACCGCCGTGCCCGGACGCGGCCTCGACTCGCTGCGCCTGCCGGTCGAGCAGGAACGGGCGGCCTACGAGCAGGCCGGTGAACTGCTCGCCCGGTTCCACACCGCGGCGGCCGACGAGTCGATGCCGGAAGTGACCGAGGAGGCCTGGGACGAGACGATCACCCGACTGCTGGGCCGTACGGGGAGGAACGTGCCGGAACACGACCTCGCGATGGTGCGCACGCTCGCCGGGGAGGCCCCTCCACGCCTGCCTCCGGTATCGCAGCACGGCGACTACATGCCCAAGAACTGGATGTGGGACGAGACCGAGCAGCGCCTGCGGGTCATCGACTTCGAACGCGCCGAACTTCGGCCTGCCGCCTACCGCGACCTGAGCCGACTGCGCTACCGGATCCTGTGCAACCGTCCCGACCTCAATGCCGCCTTCCACCACGGATACGGCCGCCCACTCACCGAGGAGGAACAGATCGCGTGCCGGACGTACGGGGCACTGGATGCCCTGGACTGCCTGGATTGGGGGATCAGGCAGCGCGACATCGGACTGGTCGACGAGGCACACACCATGCTGGAGAACCTGCGTCTGGAGACCGGCAAGTGCGTGTGGGGCGGGTGGCGTGCGTGAACAGCGTCTCTGGAACGGTTCGCACGGACCGCTGTCTCCCTGTGCACGGCGGTCGGTGATCTGAATGGACGCAGCAGGCTGGGGCGAGACGCTCGCCGCTGAAGTGTTGGAGGAAAGGTACGGGCTGGTCGCTGATGTCGTCGAACCGGTGCACATGGGCACGGACACCATCAACCGGCGAGTCCTGGCGGACGACGGGGTACGGCTGTTCGTCAAGCAGTACCGCTCGATGGCCGACCTGGACGCGGCACGCAACGCGTGGGACATGTCGGAGTACTGCCGGGCCGCGAGGCTTCCCGTTCCACGGGTGTGGCCCGATGCCGACGACAACCTGGTCACCATCGCGGGAGGCAGCGCATGGGCCGTGGTCGACGAGGCTCCCGGCCGGGTGACCTCGTCGGCGATGACGATCCGGCTCGCCGAGCACATCGGCGTCGTCATGGGGCGCATGCACCGTGCGCTCGCCGCGTATCCGATGCCCAGGCGCGTGCAGCACACCCGCTGGCGGACCGAGCCCGTCGAGGAGGCGGTAGCGAGATGTGACACCGTGATGGCCAGGGCCAGGCGCCAAGGCCACGACCATCTGGATGAACTGCGTGCCGACCTCGACCAGCGGCGTGAGGACCTGCGCACACACGTCCCCCGGTTGAGGGCTCATCTCCCCGAGACTCTGGTCGAACAGGCGCTGCACGCGGACCTGACCCGCACCAATCTGATCACGCTCGCCGATGCCGTCACCGGCGTCATCGACTTCCGCTGCGCCGGCGCGCTGCCGGCTTGGGAGCTGGGGCGGGCGGCGTTCGACCCGCGCACGGTCGCGACCAGCACCGAGTGGGCCACTTGCGCCCTGGCCATGGCCAGGGCCTACCGCTCGGAGCACCCCAGCCTTCCGATTCGGGAAGTGCGGGCCTGCGCTCGGATCGCGCTGCTGTACATGCTGTCCAGCCTCTACGGGGCCACGACCGCGGAGTACGACCTGCCGGGGGAGGCGGAGGCGGATCTGAGGCGGTACTGGCGCGAGCGTCAGGTCGCCGTCCGCCACCTGCTCGGTGAGCTTGAGGATCTTGAAGACGAGCTCAGCGCCCTCGGAGCGAGCGGAGGCACGGCGTGACCATCCGTCAGCTTCTGACCGCGCCAAACGAAACGACTGACCAGCGACAACCTCATCCACAATGCACAGAGGGGGACGTCTTGGCACATCGAACCGTGATCGGCCAGCATCCAGTACTCATTCGCGAACGGCGTGCGCCGCTGGGAACCCGTACGCCCCTGGTCGGGCACCGCAAGTCCACGGAGGGCTGGAGCCGATGACAACCATCCCGAAGCCCACCGGGACAGCCGCGCCGGCGGACGAGGCGGAGGTTTCGGACGAGGAACTGAAGTTCGTCATCCCCGGTGACCGTCGTATCGAGGCCGCCAACGCGATCACGACCCGTTCGATGGCCCGGCGCCTGCCCCAGCTGATCCGCAGGTCCCTCGCACTGGGCTGGCAGGTAGACCGCGCCGCGGTCATTGCCCTGCTCGGCGTCCAGCTCCTCTCCGGAGTACTGGAGGCGTTCGGACTGATGGCCACCACCGGGGTGATCAAGCCGCTGATCGCCTCGCAGCACATCAGCGGCGACCAGCTCCGCGCCGCCGTACCTTCCCTCGTCGTCCTGTCGGGTGCCATCGGTCTGCGTGCCCTGCTGGGTATTGCCTCCACCGCGCTGTCGGCCCGGTTGGCCCCGCGCATCGCCCGGGAAGCCGAACTCAAGCTCCTCGATGCGGCGACCAAGGCGGAACTGGCCGCGTACGACAACCCCGGATACAACGACCGCTGGGACGCGGCCGACCGCGGAGTGGAGGTCTCCAGGGACCTTCTCACCCAAGCCCAGTACATCCTCGCCGCATCGGCATCGCTGATCGCCTCGGCGTGCGTCCTGACCGCCGTGCACCCGATCCTTCTGCCTCTGCTTGTCTTGGCGGCCCTGCCGAAGGGCCTGGCCAGCGTCCGCGCAGCGCGCATCAGCTACATCGCCTCGCTCGCCACGTCGAAGGACCGGCGGCTCCTGGGCATGCTGCGGTGGTACATGGTCGACAAGCAGACCGCGGACCAGGTCCGCTCCGGCACCATGGCACCGTTCCTCCTCGACAAGTACCGCACGGCCGGGGCGCGGATCGACAGGACCACCGACCAGGCCACCTGGCGCTCCGCCAGGATCTCCCTTTTGGGCGGGGCCACGGGAGGCCTCGCCCACGCGGTGGTGTGGGTGGCCCTCGCGCTGCTGGTGTTTGCCGGGCAGATCTCCGTCGCCGCCCTCGGTACCGCGTTCCTCGCGCTGGGGCGCGTCAGCGCGGGACTGGACGGGATCGTCGGCTACGGAGCCCAGCTCTTCCGTACCGGCATGTTCTTGGACGACTGGGCGGACTTCATCGACGAGGCCGGCGGACACCGCATCGACCGGGGCTCCCAGGCGCCAGCCGCCCCCGCCGTCGTACGCGCGGAGAACATCACCTTCCAGTACCCGAGCGCCGACCGTCCCGCTCTTAACGACGTCTCATTGGAGGTCCGGCGCGGCGAGGTCGTCGCACTCGTGGGCGAGAACGGTTCCGGCAAGACCACTCTCAGCAAGATCCTCTCGGCCCTGTACCTACCCGACCAAGGAGCCGTCATCTGGGACGGCACCGACACCAGGAACCTGGACGCGCACGCCACCTGGGCGCGTGTCGCCGTCGTGCCGCAGTCCTACGCGGCCTGGCCTCTCTCGGCGCGGGAGAACATCACCCTCGGCCAGGCCACCGAGGAGGGAGACGCCGCCGTGCTCGCCGCTGCGCAGGCCGCGGGCGCCGACGAGGTCGTCGACGGACTGCGCAGCGGGCTGAACACCCTGCTGGCCAAAGAATGGTGGGGCGGCCAGGAACTGTCCGGCGGACAGTGGCAGAGGATCGCGCTAGCCCGAGCGTTCCACCGGCCGGCCGGACTGCTCGTCCTGGACGAACCGACCGCCGCTCTCGACCCGAGGGCCGAGCACCGCATCTTCACCGGACTACGCCGCCTCGCCGCCGACCGCGCGGTCGTCCTGGTCACTCACAGGCTCACCAATGTGACCATCGCCGATCGCATTGTTGTCCTGGACCAGGGCCGTGTCATCCAGCACGGCACCCCGGAGCAACTGCTGGCCCAGCGGGACGGCTTGTTCCGAGAGTTGTGGGATCTGCAGAACGAGCGCACCGGGCAGGTCCCTGCCCAGGCCGACTCGGACGAAAACGTCGCGTCGAACCAGTCTGTCCTGTTCTGAACAGGCGGTACGGATCGGAGGTTCCACGAGATCGGATTGGCCCACGGCAGGCGTGCACGTCTTCGAGGCCCCAGCGTCGTGGTGCCTTTGGCGGCCGGGCTCTGAAAACAGTTGCGGTGAACTGTTCACTGCGTTTTGCTGGAGGTATGGCGCAGCCCATCTCTCCCCAAGCCTTGGTACGCCAGCGACTGTTCAGGGATATGAGCGTGGAGGAGCTCGCTGAGGCGGTCGGTGTTACGTCACGTGCCGTGCGCCACTGGGAGACGGGAGCACGGGCCGTCGGTGATCGGGCTTTCGGTCGGCTGCTGGAGGTGTTGCGCTGCGATGCGCACGAGTTGACGGGCCGTGAGACCGGCACCGAGACCCTCGCGGACCTGCGCCGCGACGCGGGCATCAGCACGGAAGAGGCCGCCTCAGCCTTGCGGCGCAAGCGGGGCGCGCAGGGTCTGCATCTCAACGCTGAGAAGATCCGGGACCTGGAACGCGGCAGACACGTACGCGGCTGGATGTGGCGCTCTCCCGAGACTCTGGGGCAGGTGGCGCGCATGCTGGCCCAGGTCTACGGGGTTCCCGTCCGGGTGGTGGTGGATGCCTGGCTCCGCAGCCGCCCGGAGGACCCCCTCCCGGTACTCCCCGAGCGGCAGTCGCGACGGCCGTCCGAGGAGTCGATGACCGCCTGGCAGGCTCTCAACGACCGGCAGCGCACCTACCTGACCTGTATCTTCCGGCAAGACCAGGAGGCTGAGGCGGAGCAGCGACAGAACCGCTACGCGGGAGCGCGGCGGCAGCCCGCAGTCGAGTGGCGGCGCATGACACTCGCCCTCTCCGTCCCGTCCGACGTCGTCGGCTACACCCGCATTCAGGAGCGGCTGCGCGAGGCCGGGGTGCATGATCCCGGCGCCGGGTCTTCCGTGGCCGCTCTGGAACGACGCGGTCTGATCCGCGTGTACCGGGACCGGGTACATCTCGACGGACTGGGGGACGTGCCCCGCACCAGGGTTGAGATGACCCGGCGTGGCAGAGCGGTGACCCGCACGGCGCTGGGTGTCTCCCGCGAAGCGGGACCGCCCGCGCCGCTTCTGTCGCCGTGGTTGTGGAAGATCATGGTCCGTGTCGCACGCGCTGGGGCACAGGGAGTGGACGGCAGTCTTGCCGGACGTGGACCGCACTACCTCGCGGTGGGGCAGAGCCCCGACGGGCGTACCCCGAGCAGAGGCTTCATCGTCCTTCGACACCCTGACGGAGTGACCCACGGGCCGTACCGGTGGCTTCTCACCGACTCAGGCCGGCGCCACATCACTGACCACCTCGACGCCTACCGTGCTCTGTATCCCGGCATCGACACTCAGGGGTTCGAAGGCGTTTTCGATTAAGGCCTTCGGGGGAGGGCCGCTGTCAGTGCCCTGTCGTAGGGTTCCGGCTCGTGATGCAAGCTGACGACACAACAGGCATTCAGCAGACGCATGCCCTGCTGGAAATCGTCAAGGCGTTCGCCGTGTGTGAGCACGCGATCGCCAGTGAAGAACTGGACGGTCCGAAGCGTCTGGACCGGCTCATCGAGGCCCACGGGATCCTGATGGCGGCGTGCGGCCCCGGGCATCTGATCCGCTTTGAGGAACTGCTGGGACGGCTCACCGGTGACCGCGCCGGCTCCCTGGAGGGGTTGCTGCCGGACTGGATCGACACCCAAGCTCTCGCCGGCGTGCGGCTGATGGACAGCGAGGGAGTCGCCACCGAGGACGGGTTCGACTTCCGGCACGAAGCCCAGCGCGTCATGCGGGCCGCCCAGAAGGTCGGCAAGTTCAGCGGCCAGGTGACGAAACCCAAGCTGGACGACGAGTACAGCCAGGAAGCCGTCTTCAGCGCGATCAAAGGCCCCTTCTACGAGAGGCACCGCACCACGCTGGTGGAGAACCCGACGGTCCCGAAGGGAAGCCTCCCCGACCTCAAGCTGCCGTCCCGGGCGAACGACTTCTACAAGCCGATCTCCCAATACGCGCAGTACAACGGTTGGTGGTGGCCTTGTCCCGCCTGTAAGTGGCCGATGAAGGTGGCAGCCACCCGTGCCGGTGCACGCATCCAGGGCAGGGTGCGGTGTTTGTACCCCTGGCACGAGGAGACCGGCGCGTCCTACGAGTTCGTCGTGACCGCTCGGAAGAAGTCGGCCCCCACCCTGAGCCCGACGTTTGGGTGCAGAGTCCCATCCGGACGTTTCGCTGCACTGTGGACCGGGGCAGTTCCGCAGCTGCCGGAGGCTCAGCCGGTCGAGGAGTACGTGGCGTTGGTGCGGCCGGTGTGGCGCTACACCGTCGTCCCTGGCCTCCCTGAACTGGCTCTTCACCGGGCTGTCTCAGCGGACCTTGAGGGCACGGCCTGGACGTCACACCTGTGGCCCAACGGAGACCAGTGCGATCACTGGATCACTCACCCGGACAGCGAGAAGCCAGCGTTCCCCGCCGACTTCAAGGACTACACCTGGGTGAACCACCTGGTCAGCAAGCTCCACATGGACGGTGGCGACCGAGGAGGAGCGGAGTACCTGGTCGTGCCTGACCACCGCCAGGAGCAGGTGGCCCAGCTCGACATGGTGTGCCGCATGTACGGGATGAAGGCGGCGATGACCGCCACCGACTACGTCGAGATGGTCATCATGGGAGTCAAGGAGGGCCGGGCGTGAGCGGGGAGATGACGGGCCGCGAAGCCGGCCTGGCAGGGGCACTCGCACTGGCGGCGCACTACTTTCCGCGCAAGGACGACGAGGGCCGGGTGCTGGCCGGCTTCGAAGAGGCTTCCTTCTTCGCCCACCGCAAGCCGCGGGCGTGGTCGGAATGGGCGAGGCTGCCGGTGGCCGAGAGGAACGTCATCCGTCAGGTGATGGTCCTGATGTCGCCGGAGTGGACGGACCCGAAGAAGCTCAAGGCGGCGGCCCTCGCGTTGCTCGGAGCCTTCGCTCCCGACGCCGACATGGCCGACAGGACAGGTGGCTCGCTGCGACTGCCGACCAGGGAACCCGAAACGGCCGACGCCGTGATCCCCCGGGTGGGAGGGAACTGCCTCGACTATGCGCGGCGTGTTGTCGGCCCTTTCTTCACCTTCGGCAAGCGCCCCAAGGCGCAGGCGTTCGTCGGTCCCGGCACGCACAGGACGAGAACCGCCTACCTGGGCAAGGAGCACGGCACGACCAGCCGTGACATCCACATCCAGGAGACCCCCGGCTTCCTCGAAGCGCCCGGTCACGAGGCTCTGCCACAGGTGAGGACCCGTCCGCAGCGCGACCGTGTGGCACCGACGGTGAAGGAACTCCTGAAGGTCGCCAAGATCCTCAGCGGCCAGGACAAGAGCGTCGCCTACCTCCACAAGACCCTGAAGCGCTTCTTCAAGGGCATGAAGACCACCGACGGCGCGCTGACAGAACTCGACCTGACCTCGGGGGACCTCCAGGTCCTCAACGCCCCCACGGGAAGCGGCAAGACGGTCCTGGTGCGGGTCATGGCGTCCTGGGCGGCGCTCAACGACGTCCGGATCGCCCTCGCGGTCACCGACGTCCGCGCAACCCTCGACATGGCCTGGGACATCAACAACGACCTGGCCTACCTGCACAGGGAGAGGCATCTCCCCGAGCCCGCACACTGCACTCCACTGATGTCGCCGACGAGCATGCACCGCCGGGCCATGGACTACGCCGCCCTCAGCCCCTCCACCCAGATCGACCAGTGGGACCGTCGTGCCAGGACCGACATCGGGCTCCTGTCGGCCGGCTGCGCGCAGCGGGCCCTCATGGACCCACCGAACCTGTACCCCTACGGTGAGGAGAACTGCACGTCGCTGACCTCCGCCGCCACCGGATCCACCCGGCACACCTGCTCCTTCGCCCCTGTGTGCGGCAAGTTCCAGCAGTTCTACCGGGCCGCCGACGCGGCCGTGGTCGTCACCAACCACGCGAACCTGCTGGAAGGCCGGACCCGCATCGGTGTCGTGCTGGACGGGCAGGAGTTCCGCGGCAAGGCACGCGGTACGAGGGGCATGAGCGTGCTGGAGATGACGCTGCGGGCCTGCGACGTGATGCTGATCGACGAGATCGACGCCTTCCAGACGGCCGCGGTCAGCCGCTGCACCTCGGAGATCACCCTGGCGTCCCGGAAGCGGACGACCGCGCTTCGGGAGATCGACCAGGACGCCAAGAACCTTCCCATCGTCCACGAGATGGACCTGGTGTCTCCGGTCAGCCATGCCCGGCTGATGGCCGAGATGCTGCTGCTGTGGCTCTGCTCCGGCAGCGGGTTGAAGCTGAACCCGGGCAACGAGACGGACAACCCCGACGGCGCCAGCCGGGACAACACCGGCTGGCGCCTGGCCCGCTCCCGGGACCGCGAAATCCTCCAGCTCCTCTTCCCCGACCAGACGGCCGGCGAGGACATCCCCCCGGAGCTCTTCGTCCTTCTCGAAGAGGTCATGCCTGCCCACCGGCATGAGTCCGAGTTTCATGAGGAGTCCGAACTCCCCGAGGGAGCCGACTGGGAGGCCGTCCAGACAGCCCTGACAGTGCTTACCGCCCAGCGGGGCCAAGACCATCTCACCGACACACGCGAGGAGATGCGCAAGCTCCTAGCCGCCATCGTGCCGGATGCGTACAAGCGGTCAGCGGTGGTGAACCTACTGGTCACTCGTACTGTGCTCCAGGAACTCGACGCTGCGCTAGACAGTCTGCGCGAGCGGGCACAGACCCTGCGTTACCTGGACCTCGGGTCAGTCCGCAAGATCCTCGAAACCATGCGCAGCAGTACGGTCGCCACCCTCTACCCCCTGGCGATGCTGGGTCGGTCCATCCACGGCTACCAGGTGAAGGGAATGGACAACAAGGAGAAGGAGGCGGAACTCCTCTCCCGTTCCTTCGGTGGTGACCCGCACACCTTCGTCTCCGAACTCGGCGGCCTCACCGCTCTGCTGACCGCCGGAGTGCAGCGATCGGTCATGGGCCTGTCCGCGACCGCCTACCTTCCTCAGGCCGTACAGGAGCACATCCATGCCCCCGTGCGCTGGTGGCTGCCCGACACCCGCCCCGAGTCCATCGTCACCGTTCCCACCCCGGTTCGAGGCGGCAACGGCGACGCCATGAGGATCGGAGGACTCCCGCCCGAGCTGAAACCCAACGCTCTGCGCGACCTCGGCAGGGGTCTGTACGAGCAGCAACTCGCCAAGCGCCTCGCCCGCCTGGAGAAGCAGGAACCGGAACGAGCCCGCGTCATCCTCGCCGTCAACTCCTATGAGCAGGCCGCCTACCTCGCCTCGGGGGTGGCGCAGGCAGACGGCCTGAACCACAGGGTCTGCCTGCTGGTGAAGAAACCGGAGAAGCAGAACTACGAGGAGCATCTCCCCGCCCACGTGGACAGGATGGTCCGGGAGGAGCTGAAGGAGTTCCCCGACCGCGGTGAGATCCTGATCGCCCCGCTCGCAGTCATCGGGCGAGGCCTGAACATCGTGGTCGGTACCCGCTCGGCGGTCCGCGACATCTACCTGTGCGTGCGTCCCGTCCTCAGCATCGAGGACACCGACTGGATGCACGCGAGCGTCAACGCCGCCGGAGTCAACGCCCTTCCCGTGGACGGTAGCGATGAGCCCCTTCCCGTCCTGCGGAAAGCCAGCGAAGCCTCGTGGAAGCAGCTCTCCAAGATCCTTCGCTCGCCGGCCCGGTTCTCCAACATGGACCACGACCTCCGCAAGGAACTCGTGGCAGGCATGCTCGTCCTGCTCATCCAACTCGCCGGCCGAGCCCGCCGCGGCGAGACCGACATGACCCTGCACATCGTGGACCACTCCATCCACGACAAGAAGTTCAGTTCGGACCTGGCCACGATCATCAAACAGATCTACGCCGACTGGAATCTGGAGCAGCGCGAGATCATGAACGAGCTCTACGGTCAAGCGCTTCAGGCATTCCTGACCTATGCGGGTCTCGACCGCGACATGATTTGAACCGCCCACTGCCAGTCTCCGTCCTTTCGAGACGGAGTCGCGACCGCTTCCCTCTGCCCGGGGAGAGGAACCAGAAAGGCGAGGTAACGCCCAATGGGGCGAAGCAACAACCAGCGGGATCTCACCGCACGCACCACCTCGATCAGGTGCACCAGGGAACTCCTGGACGGCATGACCGCCATGGTCTGGGACTTCGGGGACTACCACTCGCCTACACGCAAGGCGTGGAGGGAACTGAGGGGTACGGCCGCGCAGAACAGTAAATGGATCAAGAACGAACAGGAATCCGACCCGTTCCTCGTTCCGTACTCCATCGCCGTCACCGTTCTCCAGCAGATCACTGACGGTTATGTCTACCTGGACAAGCATCTGGCGTTCATGGTGACGCTCAACCCCGTGAAGCCCGAGATCCTCAGGGATGTCTTCGCCTACCTGGAAGGAATCGTCCGCAAGGTTCCTGTGGACGAGATCCCTTTGAGGGACGTCCCCGACCTGGCCAAGCGCATCGCGGACACCATTCCCCAACGCCTGAGCCTCGCCGACAACATCCTGCCCAAGGACGACGGCAAGCCCGCCAGCCCCGACAGCTGGGCCTACGAGGCGGTGAGGTGGCACATCGCCAAGAAGCTGGCTTCCGTGTCGTTCCAGGACCGGGAGATGGAGCCGGTCCTTGAGGAGTACGAGGGCAAGAACGGTGAGATCAAGCACAGGACCGTCGACTGGCAGCCCTCAGGAAACGTCGCGTCGTTGGACTACCGGCCTGTCAGCAACGGTGACCTGATCGCGTGGGACAACCCCATCGGTCCGGTCTTCGCCGGTCTCGCCCATCCGGTGGACCTCGGTGATGCGGTCAAGGCCCGGCCTGAGAAACCCACCCGGGCGCAGGTCCAGTACGCGCTCTCCCGCCTGTCGGTCAAGATGGCCACCTACACGGCCGAGCCCAACCCCGTCCTGAACCTGAACGCCCACATCCGCCGTGTCAACAACACCGTGATCCACTCCAGCACGGTCCTGGTGGACCAGGGGAAGGACCGGCCGCTGCTCTCCCTGTCCCTGGACGGGCGTGGCCTGCGTCAGACGAACAGGCACGCGTTGGAGATCCTGGCGAAGATGGACGCCGACAGGACCTCGCTCAACGCCATCGAGGAACGCGTCGCTCACGAGCGAAGCCTGCTCAACGTCCGGGACGAGAACGGCAAGAGGATCGACATCCTGACGCCATCGCCCGGGGCGATCCGGCCGACGATGCCGAAGACGGACTCCTTCGCCGTCGGCACCGGCGCCGGCACCCACCACCTGGCGCTGCTCCAGGAGCACATCGGTCGTGCTCTTGGTGACAAGGTGTCCGCCCTTGAGCTGAAGTCGAAGGGGAACATCTTCGGCAAGCGAGCCCATGAGCCGGCAACCTCCGCCGAGGGCAGGGACAAGACGCGGAAGAAGGAGAACGGCGAGTACGTCGACCTCGTTGGCAAGCCCTCGCCCGAGAGCATCCGTCGCTCAATCGAGACGGCCGGGTACAAGACCCTGCGCATCCTGTGCCTGTGGTACCGGGACGAGACCCGGATGCGGATGATCCACGGCCTGGCCCACCCCTACGGGCTCGACCCGGACGAACTCGACCCCATCGACGGTGAATCCGTCCCCCTCGCGCCTGGGATCGAGGCCGTCTTCTGCAACGCCGAGGAGCTTCTGGCACACGGTCCCGCCACCCAGCGGGCCTCGAACACAGAAAAGATCACCAGCAGGTTCGCGGAGCCCGGCGTTCTTCTTGCCGCCTGGTGCGAGACCGAGATCCCCGTGCGAGGCGAAGAGCACGAGGGAATGAAGCCCGCCGATGTGAAGAAGGCCCTTGAGGAAAGCGACGCCAAGCACCAGGTCGTGCGCGAACTGGCCAAGGTCACGGTGCCGTCCCAGTTCCTAATCGGCAGGGTGTACGACCCCTTCACCAAGACCTTCAGCATCGTCAAGAGGCCCAAGAAGGCCTTTGAGGACCATCGCGTCTACATGGGCCTGCTGGATCTCTACCGGTCGTGCGGGGTCGTGGACGACCGCTTCGAACGGGCCCTCTACCCGGACGACGACCCCTACCCGCTGCCCCGCATGGCGTTCGTCGGTATCCACATCCGCAAGCAGGCCACCGATCGCAAGTTCAAGGGGGAGCCAAAGAGGATCATCTGCGCCAGCGCGATCATCCCCTCCCGGAAATCCGGCGGCCCCTGGCGCATGCTCGGCTGGAGCAACATCCACCCGGAGTGGGAGCACTACGCCTTGGCGCAGAGCAATTTCCACGCCGCCAACTACCCCCTTCACACGGAGGACGGGGACAGCGATTTCCAGCGCTGGGCACAGGCCGGCGAAGACGTCCAAGCGGCTCTCAAGGAGCTTCACGACGAACTCGACGGACTCCCGTATGCCCTGATGATCGACGGCCACGCATGCCGCCGTGTATGGCCCGGCCTTCACAACAACAAGCAGGGCCTCAGCAAGGAGACCGACGATCCCCGCCTGTGGCTTCCCGGAACCGGGCTTCCTCTTTCCTGGAACCCCGTCAGCATCCTTCGGATGAACTGCATGCAGGCAGAGATGCCGCGACTGGTCTCCGTCACCGAGAAACTGAAGAACGGCAAGACCGTCACCCTCAAGACCTCAAGCGACCTGTACTACCCGGAAGAGCGACCCGAAGGCCACCCCTGGTTCCTGTTCACCGTGCCCCGCAACTACGGCAAGAAGCGCCACGGACAGTGGAAGACCCGCTGGCGCGCCGACCCGGGCAAGGCGTCGAAGAACGCCGATGAGCGCCGGGAGAACGAGCTGAACTCGCCGTGGTACAGCATGACCACGCGCGAGATCACCCCCATGTACACGCGGGAAGGGTACGACCGGGAAATCCTGGCCGTCGCCGCGGCCCGGCTCAGCCACCAGGCCATCTCCTGGTCAGACCGGACCCGATACCCCGCTCCGCTCCACGCGGCGCTCCAGATGGACCTCGGCCACCCCCAGTACCGACGCTCGGCGCCGAAGGACCCTGAGAGCGTCGAGATCCTGAACGCAGCCAACGGAATCGACGCGTAGACGCTGAGCCCAACACGCAGCCGCCCGTGTCCCGCATCGGGGCACGGGCGACCCCGTACAGCGGACGCGGGAAAGAATGACGGAGGCTCCCCTCGCAGTGCTCACAGCCGATCGATGGGTACGCTCGCTGCCATGGCTGTGGTCGGTTGGGCATACGAACTCGCGGAGTCCCTGCTCGCTGAGCCCCTGCCTCGCCGGTGGGCTCACTCCCGCGGGGTGGCGGCCCGCGCCGAGTCGCTGGCGCCAGTCCTCGGAGATGATGCCGAGACGCTGGTTGCGGCCGCGGTGCTGCACGACATCGGGTATGCGCCGGTCATGGCGGTGACGGGCTTTCACCCTTTGGACGGGGCTCGTCACCTGCGGATGCTGCCTGGGTTGGACGAGCGGGTCGTGCGGCTGGTGGCCAACCACTCCTTCGCTCTGCTCGAAGCCGAGGAGCGTGGGCTGCGGGAGACCCTGGAGGCGGAGTTTCCGCAGCTGGACGACGAAGTCCTGGTGGATGCCCTGGTGTACTGCGACATGACCACCACTCCCGACGGATCGCCGACGACGTCGTACGCGCGGATCGACGAGATCCTCGGTCGCTACGGCACGGACAGCGTGGTCGGACGGTTCATCCGTCGGGCCGCACCCTCCATCCACGAGAGTGTGGCGCGGGTGCGGGTGCGGGCGCGAGCCGACGCAGCCGGGCTGACGGCATAGGTCGTGCTCAGCCCAGGTAGGGGTAGTCGCCGGAGAGGTAGTGGCCGATCTGTTCCCGCATGCTGGCGTGGATGTCGAGGCCGTCGAGTTCCTCTGGCAGTACCCAGCGCACGCCGTCGGCCTCCTCGTTGACCGTGGGTGTGCCGCCGACTGGGCGGCCGATGTAGGCGGCTTCGTACTGCTGCCGGATCTCTCCGTCGGAGTACTCGATGATGTGCGCGGGGTTGGAGTAGACGCCGAGGAACCCGGTGATCTCGGCGACGATGCCGGTCTCCTCCTCGCATTCGCGCACGGCGCACTGCGCGGGGCTCTCCCCGAAGTCCTGGGCGCCACCCGGCAGGGCCCACTGCCCGGTGTCGCGGCGCCGCTGGAGCAGGATGGCGCCCTCGCTGTTGACGACCAGGAGGTTGCTGGCCGGGATCAGGGTGTTGGGCTTGGGGGCCTTCGGGTCGTTGTAGTACTCAGTCCTGCCCACGCTGGTTGTGCTCCTGACGGTCGGGCGCCCAGGGGCGCGCGGTGTTCCATACGGCTTGGAAGCTCTCGGTGTAGCGGTCGTACCAGTCGGTGCCGTCCGTGCGCCGGAGCTGGAAGAGAGGGTTGGCGCTCGCCGGCTGGCCCCAGATGTGCGGGTTGACCAGTAACTGGTCGTCGTACCGGAAGATCGAGTTGTACAGCGTCGTGTCGTGCAGCCGCACCTCGCAGCCGGGGGCGCCGACCAGGCCGCGGTAATACGTCAGCGAGGCCCGGATTTTCGCAGCGAGGGTGTCGCCGATCCCTTCCTCACGGCCCCGGACGGCTACCGCTTCTCCGTACGGATCCCCGAAGCACAGCCGGACCTTGACTCCGGCCTGCGCACGTTCCTGCAGCATGCGGGCGATGTGCGGGTTGGTCTGGGCGAAGAACGTACCGGAGAAGACGAGGACGTCGATGTGCTTCACGGCTCCGAGCAGGAGAGAGATCCAGACGTCCCTGGGGACGCTGGCCCGGTTCGGGTAGACCTCGACGATCTCCGACCTCAGGGCTTCGAGGTGCACGGGTCTCTGGCGGTTGTTCGGCCAGAGGTACACCTCGTCCACTTGCAGGTGCTTGGCGACGACGAAGCGATGCCGGCGATGGGGCACCCGGCCGGAGAGCCAGCGGCCCACGGTCTTGGGGTCGACGGAACAGAGCTCGGCGAGATCTTCTTCGGTGATCCCCCGCTGGACGAGTGCCGAGCGCAATCGTTCATTCACTCGGATAATCCAATCGCACCCGTGGTCGCACTCGCAAGGACGACCGGCTCATCGAGAGTACGCGGGCGGTGTGCTTACGCTGGCAGGATGCCGCTCATCGTGCTCTGGGACATCGACCACACCCTCATCGACAACTCCGGGGTCAGCAAAGAGATCTACGCCGCCGCGTTCGCGGCTCTCGCCGGTCGGGCGCCGGTACGTCCCGCACGCACGGAGGGGCGCACAGACCGCTTGATCATCGTGGACATGTTCCACGATCACGGACTGCAACCGCCTGCGTGGGAAGACGCGCTGGCCGCGCTGGAGGCGGCAGGAGCGGGCCGCGAGGCGGACCTCAACCTGCGCGGCCGGGTTCTTCCTGGTGTCCGTCAAGCTCTCAAGGCGGTGTCCGAGGAGGACGACATGGTCTCCTCCGTCCTTACGGGGAACATCGCCGCGAACGCGCGGGTGAAACTCGGTGCCTTCGGCCTGGACGCCCTCCTGGACCTCGCAGTCGGCGCCTACGGCGCCGACTCCTCTGACAGGGCGGCGTTGGTGGACGTAGCGAGGAGCAGGGTCCGGGCCGTCTACGACCTTCCGGACGACACCGCCGTGGTGCTCGTCGGCGACACTCCCCGCGATGTCGATGCAGCCCTCACATCAGGCGCGCACGTCGTGGCGGTGGCATCCGGCGTCCACGGTGAAGACGAGCTGAGACAAGCCGGCGCCCACCTTGTTCTCCCGGACCTGAGCGACGTCGACGCCCTCATGGCTCACCTTCGCGCGCTCGCTCGCCCCTGAAACGTCCCAAGACGTCCTCGGATCGTCCCGGGAGGCGGTTTAGCCGTCCCGGTGTTCTCTTGCACGCTCTTCTCTCATCGGCCCCGAGGTGGAACGGGCCGCCGATGCAGGACCAGAACTCCCTTACGGCTGGCTGGGATGGAGTGTGCGCATGTCCGCAGTGCTTGGTGAACTACCCGCATCAACGGCTTCGCTCACGTCTGTTGAGCGCCTCGCGGCCCGATACGGCGTTCCCATCGAGGACTCGCTGCTCATTTCCATCAACCTGCACGGGATCTCGTCGGACATCCCACGCCATCGGGCACGTGTGCTGGTGCGCCTCGCCACCGCTCCGTCCGTGCCCTGGCAGGTCATCGTCCCGCTGAACGCGGATCGTTCGCCGTTCCGTCTGGAGAGCGGACAGCTGACGATCGGCGGTGAGTTGATCGGCAGTGTCGAACGCATCGATGCTGACGAAGCCGTTGGCGGGTACTTCCGTGACGGCGGCCGAGCGGCGACGCTCAACCCGAACGCCCGGAGCCGCTGCGTCGGATGTGCCTTCTGCCCCAACACCCTGGAGGCCGCTGCCGATCCCCGCCTGTCGGAGGAGCGGGAGCTGACCGAACTGCTGGCCGCGATGTCGGAACAGCATCCTCGCGGTGACCTGACCGAACTCCGTGAGATCACAGTCTCGACCGGCTGCTTCGAACGCGAGCGGGCAGCGACCGACCACCTCCGATCGCTCCGGAGCGTGCTCACCGAGCACAACATCAACGCACGGATCGGCTTCCTCACCTCGGTGCTGCGCACCGAGGAAGCGTTCGAGGAGATCGCCGCGCAAGCGTCCCCCTTTGTGCTGCGCCTGACCGCCGAGTGCTTCACCCGGCGCGACCTGCTGCTCAAGGCCAGCAAGGCCACACTCGCGACCTCCGAGATGGCGCAGGTACTCCAGCGCGCGCTGCGCGTCGGCCACGGCACCTCGTTCACGTACATCGTGGGCCTGGACAGCCTCGAAGCACTCCGCGATGGCGTCGCGGCTCTCGCGCCGTACGTCACCGAGTTCCCGAACTTCCAGGTGTACCAGGCCCACAACTCGATCATGGCCGGGTTGCGGTCCGAAGGCGCCCAGGACCTGGAGTTCTACCTCCAGGCCCGCAGGGCCATCGAGGAGATCATGGGCTCCAGCGGTCTGCGTCCGGTGGCCTGGGAGTGCTACCGGCCCTTGTGGTACTTCACCTTCGCCGACGAGAGCCTGGTCGGTGGGCGATGACCGACGTCGCGGTCCTGGCCGACGCCCTCTGGCGAGCCACGACATACGCCTCGGTGTGCCAGCTGCACCTGCGTGGGAACGTGCTGCTCTCCGAGCCCCTGTCCCACGAGCACGTGAAGCCCGACCCCTCCGGTCACTGGGGCACCGTTCCGGGAACAGCCTGGGCACTGGCCCATGTCGCGCTGGCCGCAGGCCAAACGTCCCCGGAACGGGTCGTGGTGCCGATCCTCGGCGCCGGCCATGCGGGGATCGTCCAGCTGTCGATGGCCTGGCTCAGCGGAGAACTCCACTCGATCCGCCCCCAGTTCACGCCCGATGCGGACGGCCTGACCCGGCTTGTACGGGCGTTCCCACACGTCGACGGACTTGGTGCCGAGGCCCATCCCGCCCTGTGGGCCGGTGACTACCTCGGAGGACGGCTCGGAGGTGCGCTCGCGTTCGCCCAGGGTGCCGCGCTCGACACGCCCGACCGCGTTCTGGTCCCCGTCGTCGGAGACGGTGAATGCGAGACGCCCACGACGGCGGCCTCGTGGCTGGCCGCGGGCGTCGTGCCGGACGCACAGGTGCTCCCCGTCATCCACGTCAACGGATTCCGGATGGGTGGTCGAAGCCTGCTGGGAGGAATGACCGACGACCAGCTGCGCGCGTACGCCACCGGCCAGGGCTGGGACGGCCGAGTGGTGCATGTCGTCGAGGGCTCCGAGGAGGAGCACGCGGCTTTTCACGAGGTGTTCCAGGAGGCCCTGGATGCGACCATCCGTGGCTGCCGTGTCGCTGTCTTCCTGCGGTGCACGAAGGGCTGGGGTGGGCCGGAGACGGTGGAGGGCCGCCGAGTTCTCGGCACCCCGCGCGCCCACAAGACCCCGCTGTCAGCCCCCGGACGCGTCGTCGACCAGCTGGAACTCCTAGAGCGGTGGCTCGCCCGGTACGCGCCCCACGAGCTGTTCGATCCCGACGGCCGCCCGCAGGGCTCATTGGCTCGTGCGATGGCGGCGGCCAGGTGGTGCCGACTACGCCCGACGCACGCCGAACAGGGGCCGGCCGAGCGCCGAACACCGCTCGGCTGCGAGGGCTTCGGCACGTTCGCCGGTGCCGTGACCACCGTGCTCCGCGACCACGCCGCGGACGGCGGGTTCCAGGTGTTCAGCCCGGACGAGCTGGCCTCCAACCGTCTCGGGGGCCTGGCCGATGAACCGTGGACCAAGGAGCTGCTGGCCGAGGAGGTCCTGCTGGAGTGGCTCGCCGGCTGGACAGCCAGCGGTCGTCGCGGAGTCCTGGTCTCCTACGAAGCCTTCGCTCCGCTGCTCCTGAGCGGGGTCGCCGCTCACCTCAAACAGCGCCGCCTCACGGGGGCGCCGGTTCTGCCCAGCCTGAACCTGCTGCTGACGTCGTACGGCTGGAACAACGTCTTCACACACGGCGATCCGTCCTTCGCCACAGCACTCCTGGCCATGGGCGACCCCACTGTCCGAGTTCTCACACCCGCCGACCCGACCCGTACCGCAGCCGCTCTGGAAGAGGCGCTCCATTCGGACGGACGCGTCAACGTCGTCGTGGCGGGCAAGCACACCGCGACCGCCCACCCCACAGACACCATGCATGAGGAGCAGGCGTACGGCCTCGCCATCTGGCCACATCTGAGCGATGACGGCGAACCGGACATCACCATCGTCACCGCGGGCGACCTCCCGGCCACCGTCGCCGCCGAAGCGATCCCGCTGCTTCGCGGAAACCGTGGCTACCGCGTCCGGGCGGTGAATCTCCTCGACCTGACCGTGCTGGGTGATCCCGCGACCTGGCCGCGAGGGCTGTCCGACAGGGACATCGCTCAATACTTCGGCCGGCACGCCGCTGTACTCGTGGTCACCCTCGGCCATCCAGCCGCTGTTTGGGGGCTGCTGGCGGGAAGGCTCCGCCGTCCGACCGAGGTCATCGGCTGGCAGGAGCCGGCGGGCCCGATGCCCCAGGCGAAACTCGCCGACAAGCTGGGCCTGACCCCCACCGGCCTGGTCCAGGCGGCGAATCGTCTTCTCGCGTCCCGGGAGCCGGCCTGATGAGCGCGATCTGCATCGACCGGATCGAAGTCGTCGACGTACGGGATGACGAACCCGCGGGGGATGACACGGCCTTCATCGCCCTGCACGCGGCTGGTGAGACGGGCTGGTACGGCCCCGTCAGCGCTGCCATCGCCTCCTACGCCGACAAGGTCCTCGCGCCGACCGTGATCGGAGCCGATGCCACAGACCATCAGGCCCTCCTCCAGCGCCTGTTGGGGCCGGCGGTCGCGAGTCCGGACCCGCATGCCCCGTGGGCCATGGGCGCCATCGATTGCGCGGCGTGGGATCTGCACGGGCGCCTTGACGGTCATCCGGTGGCGGACCTCCTGACTCCGAAGACCGCGCGCCGAACCGTACCGGCGTACGCGTCGTGGCTGACGAAGGAACTGACCGACTCTGTCGAGACTGACGTCCTGAGCGAAGTCCTGGCAGGCAGTTGGGCCTTCACCAAGTGGGGGCTCCGCTGCCGATCACCGCACAGCCCGACGGAGGCGGCGCGGACTCTCGTCCGGGCCGTGGAACACGCGGCCGAGGAAACAGGGGTCCGGATTGCCGCGGACGCTGTGGGCACGTGGACACCCTCCCTGGCCCTGGCATTCGCCGAACGGGTCAATCCGTCCGCGTTGATCTGGCTGGAGGATCCTCTGCCACGCCACGACCTCCGGGTATACGGTCAACTGGCAGCGACGCCCGTGCCCGTAGCCATAGGCGAGCGCCTCTCGCTCCGCGAGGACCCCGCCACCGTCCTCGACACGATTCGCCCTGTGGCCCTGACGCTCGACGTCGTCGGATGCGGCGGTCTCACCAGGACTCTCGACGTCCTGGCAGCTGCTCGCGCCCGCAAGGTGCCGGTCTATCCGCACGGCCGCTCGCTGATCCCCGGCATCCACCTTGCCGCCGCGTTCCCCCAGGCCGTCCCCGCGACCGAGTACCGCCTCCAGTGGGAGCCGGGCCGACAACGCATCTACGACCACGCCTGGCTTCCCGAACACGGACACCTACGCCTGCCGGAATCTCCCGGTCTCGGCACCACCCCGAGGAGGGCTTCATGCCGCGAACATCCGTAAGCCTCCCAGTGGAAGGATCCGTGGGGCGCACGCCTGACGGGCCGCTCCTGGTGCTGGCCGAACGCCTCGGCGGGCACGACACCTTTCTGTCCGGACGTCTCGACCTGGACGGTACGAACATCCCGGTACGCATCATGACCCTGGACGACGTCACCGTCCTGCACCCCACGGACCCCGAAACCCTGCCCGTGCTCCGAGCATGCTGGTCCGGGACATTGCACTTGCCGCATGGCCTGCGTCCGCAATCGGCGCCGGGGGACCTGGAGTCGGCCGCCGAAGCCGAGGGGCGGACCCTCGGGGCCCTGGACGACGCGGAACTGCGCTACGCCCTCACCTTTTTGTCCGAGGCCACAACGCGCGAGATCCGTACGGCTCGTATCGCGGCCATCATCTCAGCACTGCCTCCCGCGAGGAGCGCCGCGTGACCCGCCGACGCCCCCATCTCATCAGCGTCGATGTCGGCGGAACGTTGGGAACCGCGGAAGGCCCCGGCCTCACGATGCGGCTGACCGCGGCATCCCCCCTGCCGGCGCAGCAGGCGCGCGAGATCATGCGCGACCGCCTGCACACGCAGCCGTCACTCGGCGACGCCGTCGTGGCCGACGTGTGCGAGGCCCTTCAGGTCGCACCCGCCGACTTCCCCCGGGATCTACCACCGGCTCCCCTCACGCTGTTCCCCGGGACCATGGACGCCCTGCGCATGCTGAGCGAAGTGGCGACGGTCGTGACCCTGTCCAATGTGACCTGCGCGGACGCCGACACCGACGGGCTCCGGCGCCGAACAGCGCCATGGGTGAGCGACTTCTTCCCCTCGTGCCGTATCGGGTACGCCAAGCCGGACCGGCGAGCATTCCACGCAGTAGCCGAACACTGCGCGGTAGATCCGGCGCACATCCTCCACATTGGTGACGACTGGGCCTGCGACGTGGTCGGGGCCGTCAACGCCGGAGTCGGGGCCGTCTGGATATCGCGTGGCCGTCCAACTCCCGAGCCGGATCTAATCGTTGATCACCGTGTGCTCGTCGTCGAGGACCTCTCGGCCGCGGCCCAGCACGTCCAAGCACTCTCACGCATGGAGGAAAACCCATGAGCAGCCTGTTCACCGGCACCGTCGGCTACTACCGGCAGTACCGTCCGGGCATCCCGGCCGAAGTGGCCGACGTCCTGGACCGGGCGACGGCCACCAACAGCCCACGCCGGCTGCTGGACGTCGGTACCGGGACGGGCCTTGTCGTGGAAGCGCTCCTGGAACGCTTCGACGACATCATCGCCATCGACAACGACGCCGACATGCTCGCCGCCGCCGAATCGGCGCTCCGCCCGGCACTTCCGGAAGGCGCGAGTCTGTCGCTCGTCGAATGCACGGCCGAGGAGTTCACCCCGCCGTCCGGGTGGAGGGCGGATCTCGTGACGATCTGCCGGGCCTTCCACTGGCTCGACCAGGCAGCCGTCCTGGCCGGTCTCGACGCACAGGTCGCCCCCAACGGAGCCGTCGCCGTCTTCGGCGACAACAGCTTCTGGGCAGCCGGAAGCCCCTGGAAGGAAGCCGTGCGCGGCGTCATCAAGGAGTTCCTCGGCGAGGAACGGCGGGCCGGGCAGGGGACCTTCCAGCACCACAAACGCCCCTACAGCGAGATCATGGAGGAGTCACCCTTCAACCAGGTCGAGGAAGTACGAGTTCCGGTCCAGCGCACCTGGACGACCGACAGCATCCTCGGATACCTGTACTCGACCTCCTTCGCGGCCCCGCACCTGTTCGGCACCCGCTTGGACGAGTTCGAGTCGAGGGTCAAGACGACGCTGACCGAGTTCAGCGACAACGACACCTTCGGCGAGGACAACGAGTTCCTCATCAGGATCGGCCGCCGGAACCGGACATGAGCGCAACCGGGAGATCCCGCAGGTACGACCTGCTGACCGCGCCGGACATCCCGGCGCGGCTCAGCCGCCACTCGGTCCTGGTCCTGCCGATCGGCTCGACGGAGCAGCACGGCCCCCACCTGCCGCTCAACACCGACACCGTCATAGCCGACCGACTCACCCAGATGCTGGTCGGACGCTACGGCGACCACCACGACCTGTGGGCTCTGCCCGCCCTGCCGTACGGACTCTCCCCTGAGCACGCCTGGGCAGCCGGCACCGTCTCGCTGAACATCGCCACGTTCAGCAGCCTGCTCGACACCCTCGTCGGTCAGTACGTCAGCGCCACCACCGCTCGTCGGCTCCTCATCGTCAACGGTCACGGCGGAAACCGCGGCGTCCTTGAAACGCTGGCCTACGAACTCCAGCGGACCCACTCCATCGCAGTCTGCGTCATCCACCCTGTCTCTCTGTCGCCCGAGGCCACTGACAGCGAACTGCCCGAAATCCACGCAGGCGTCCGCGAGACCTCGATGATGCTCGCCCTCGCCCCGGACACGGTGCACCTCGGCCGCATCCCCGCCGACCACACCCCCGATCCGGGCCGACGCGAGGAAATCGAGCGGCTCATACTCCGACGCGGCACCACATGGCCATGGTCATCCGGAGACCCGGCCATTTCCTCACTCGGCATCATCGGCGGCGACCCCCGAAAAGCCAGCGCCGCCGCTGGCCACTCGATCATCGCAAGCGCCCTGGAAGCGGGCGCCGAGGTCCTCGCCCGCCTCACAGACCCCATCACCGATGTCCCGGACACCCTCCGGAGGACCCATGTCCCTCACCCCTGAAGAGAAGACCTGCTTCGTACGGGACGGCGTCGCCGTCCGACGCGGCCTCGTCCCCGAGGACCTGATCGCCCCAGCCGCGTCCCTCATCGACGGCTGGGTCCGCGAGCAGATGGACTCCTCGCAGATCTCCGCATACACACAACGCACCTTCGCACCCGAACTCGGCCAACACCCGGACCTGCTGGCGCTGTTCTCGAATTCGGGAGCGGAGGAACTGGCGACGGAGCTACTCGGCGACATCCAGCCGGTCACCTCAACGCAGATCCAGATCCGGCTACCCGAGGACGCGCTGGCGACATCGCAGCCCGAGAAGGCGATGCACGTCGACGGAGTCGCCTGCCCGCATCTGGATCCTGAGGAACTGCGCACGTTCTCGCTGCTCGTCGGCGTGGTGCTCTCCGACATCAGCGATCCGGACGGCGGGGCGCTGCGCTACCTGCCCGGCGGGCACCAGACGATGGCCCGGTGGTTCGGCACCGAGTGGTCCCTCGGCGTCACCGAGCAGGTTCCGCCACAGATCGACACCGAGAGCGGAACACCCTTCCTGGGCAAGCCGGGTGACGTCTTGCTCATGCACCACCTCGTCCCGCACTCGGTGGGACGGAACCACACCTCGACGTCGAGAGTCATGGCGTACTTCCGCGTGTCGCACCCCCGCCACGCCCAACACCGCCTCGAAGCCCTCCGCGACCCGTGGCTCGACTACCCACCCCTCGCCGCCGTCACGGCTACCGCCCCGACGGCCCGATGACCACCGACCGCGACCTTGTGAGGAGCCCATCCATGCGCCTGATTCACCCCACCGACCTCGACATCGCCGCACGCGCGATCGAGGCTGGCGAGCTGGTGATCGTGCCGACCAAGCGCTGGTACATGATTTGCGCCGACGCCGGAAACCCGGATGCCTGCAAGCGCATCTTCGACGGCAAGAAGCGCCCGCCCGGCAAGTCACTGGCGTTCGTCCTGCCCTCCCTTGAGGCATGCGAGGAACGCTTCCAGTTCACGGCGGAGGCCAGGCGGCTCGCCGACGCGTTCTGGCCCGGAGATCTCGCACTCCTCCTGGCATGGCGCGATCCCGCCGACGCCGCCAGGCATACAGCCGTCGGTTCCCCCGCGCTGACCACCTACGACTCCAGTCTCCTCGGCCGACTGGCGTCCCTTTCCACCGCCCCCGTCGCCGCGACCACGGTCAATATCTCCGGCGACGCGGGACCCGACGACCCCGGCCCGGCCATCACCCTCGACGAGGTCAACCACTTCCTGACAACAACGGGCGCGGTCGCATCGGTGATCGTGGACGGCGGCATCTGCCCGGCTGCCAACCACATGACGATCGTGGACTGCTTCACGCCAGAGGCTCAGCTGGTACGAACCGGCCTTGTCCATCAGCGCGCCATTTCGGCAGCCTTGGGACGCGACGTCCGAGGCACCTGAGACGCAGAAGCGTTCAACTACCACCAGCAAGGCTTCGCAAGGGATCAACTCCGCTATCAGGCGTGCGGCCTCGGCGTGCCACGGTTGCTCGGAACCTGATAAGCGTCGTCCCAACGGAACGAGGCGCACGTGCTCTCCGGAGCTGGTGGACAGCAGGGTCATCGGCATGGGAAGCGAGACCGCTGGGCGGCCGGCGAAGTGGTAGACCCTGATGGTGAAGCCGACATCTAGTGCGCCGATCGGCACAGATGGCGAAGAACTGCGGAGAGCTCCGTAGCGGGCAGCGCCCGCTCGATAATTCGATTGCTGGAGAAGGAGCCGCCTGCTGCACTGAACCGCATGGTGACGATCACCTCCGAGCAGAGGACCGCGTTCCGCCAACAGGGGTTCGTTGTGATTCCCGAGGTTCTCAGCGCCGAGCAGATTGCCGACGGGCGCGAACTGGTCGCTGCGCTGCTGGAGCGGCAGCCTCACGCCGACGATCACGTTGGACCGTACTTCCTGTGGCCGCGCTTCGCCGTGGAGGGCCATCCACTGCTTGACTTCTACCGGGAGACAGGCGTCGGGGCTCTCGCCGGCCAGCTGCTGCGTTCGGATCTGGATGTGCAGGACCCTGGTTTCGCGCAGGTGGCCACCACGATTCCGCCCTGGCCGCATCGGCCGGGGGGCCCACACGTCGACGGTCTGACGCCGACCGAACCGGACGGACGTCCCGGATCCTTCTCACTGCTGGCTGGCGTGTGGCTCACCGGCCATGACCACCGGCACCGGGGAAACCTGTGGGTGTGGCCGGGCACCCATCTGCGATTCGGTCAGTACCTCGCCGAACGCGGCGCCGACACCCTCGCGCGCGTCGAGGAGATGAATCCGGGCCCGTATCCCAAGATCGAGCTCGGCGAGCCGACGCAGGCGGTCGGTCCCACCGGCAGCGTCCTGTTCGCACACTACCTACTTGCTCACAACATCGGCGGTCACGACGGCGTGGCCGGCGAGGGGCGACGCGAGACCGTGTACTACCGGCTCCACGCCAACGGTCACCGGGAGCGATGGCGGGAGGCCGTCACCAATCCGCTCGCCGAATTCCGTTCGTCAGAAGTGGTGCTGCGGTCAGGCTGAAGGGCGGGCGTGTCAGCGCAGAAGGCTGAACACAACGGCGGCTGCCAGCCCGCCGAGCAGGGCGCCGACAACGGTTTGAGCGGGGGTGTGATCGCGGAGGGCGACACGGGACCAGCCGATGGCGGCGATTCCGAGCAGCAACGGCGCCATGCTCATGCCGTAGGCGAGCAACAAGATCACGACCGCCCCGCTGGCGACGGCGGTGTGCACCGAGACCTTCCACCAGACGGTCACGATCATGGTCACGATGAGGCCGACGAGCATGGCGACGACCAAGGCGAACACCTCGCGGGGCGCCTTGAAGGCAACAAGCAGCGAGATGCCGACGACCACCGACGTCATCGTGACGAGGAGGGGGACGGCGCGCTGCTCACGGACTCGTATGTGCTTGTCGGTCCAGTTGCCGCGCTTCACGCCAAGCATGATGACGGCGAACGGGATACCGCCGCAGAACAGGGCCGCCAGCACGCCCCACCCGAGCCCCGTGACGCTGCTTGTGCTGTGCCAGCCGATGATCAGAAGTATCGCGATGACGAGGTTGGCCGGCGCGAGGGTGTCGGTGATGAGGCGGGCCGTGCGGGAAAGGGTCACTGCGTCGTCTCCAGGGTTCGGGCATCGTCGAGCTTGGCGGCGAAGGCGCGGGTGAGATCGGAGGCGTAGGCCTCGGCGAGTTGCTTGAGCGCATGGATTTCGCTGGGCAGGTCTCGGCCGCCGCTGGCGGGCGGGAGAGCCTCACCGGACAAGGGCTCGTTGCGCTGCCGGGCTTGTTGGGCGCCGATGATCCAGCAGGCTTCGGCGGCGATGTCCGCCTGGGCTCCGATGAGGCCGGAGGCCACGACGTGGTCGCGGGCCTGGTCACGCAGGCTGCTGGGTGCGTGGTCGCTGAGGGTGAGGACGGCGTCTCGGATCTCTATGGTGCGGCGATACAGCCGGTCCTGAACGCGGCGGGGGTGGAGGATCTCGGTGGTTCTGCGTCGCGCCGGGTCGAGGCGTACGGAGGGCACGGCCTCCGTGAGGCTGAGCCAGAGCGGGTACAGCTGCAGCAGGTCGAGGTACTCGCGGCTCCAGCGGCGCAGTCGCCCGGCGGCGGGCAGCGTGCTGCCAGTCACGATGAAGAGCAGCGCACCGAAGAGCAGAAGGCCGCCGATCATCTCGCTCGTGCTGGCCGGAACGGGGCTCAACCCCAGGAATCCCAGGACGATGACGACCACGCGCTGCGTCGCGTAGACGATGCCGATGGTGGTGCCCATGCCGGTGAGACGCAGGCCATGGCCGAGGAGGCCGGCGTCCGGCTGTCGGCCCCAGCGCCAGCACAGCCGGGAGGCGCTGAACAGAGCCGCTCCGAGGTACGCCGTCCACACCCCTCCGTAGGCGGCGATGCGCCAGTCGGAGGAGTACTCGGTCAGCAGGTCGACCGCTTCGCGCGGCTGCTGAGTGGCGAAGAACAGCACCATGACGATGGATGCCGCGGCCGACGGGAAGACGAGGTGCAGGCGGGAGGACTTCAGTCCGGATGCATTCTCCTGGGCCATGTCGTGGACGAAGGTCAGCACGGCATGTGCGGCAACGATGCAGCCGAGGTGCTTGACCAGGGCGCTCAGGTTGTTGACTCCGATTGCGGCGTCCATCGGGGCGGCGACGGAGGGCACCCTGAGAGTGATGGCGACGGCGAGAGCGAGAAAGGCGATCCAGAGGACTCTCTTGCTGGGATCGCGCCATGCGGCCGGGGTGCGCCACGCCGTGACCAGCCACAGCAGGACCGCGGGAAGTATGTCGATCATTCCGGGGCGTTCTTACGAGTCGCTGAGCGCGTCGCCCAGGCGCCGCAGGACACTGCTGCGTGGCGTCTTGCTGGAGCGGGAGGCTGCGGCTCTGCCGGCGATCAGCCCTGCGAGACGTTCGGCGTCCCGTTCGTCCTCGGTACCGTAGCTGGCTCTGGTGAGGAGACTGACCACGGTGGCAGGGTCGATGTCCGGGAACAGGCCGCCGCCGTCTGCCTGGACGCCGTCGAGGATCGACCGGTGGCCCAAGAGCATGTGACCGATCTCGTGCAGGATGATGTGGTCTTGGTGGAGCGGGCTGGTCGCCGCCTCGTGGAAGATGTGGTCGGCCTTCTCGGTGGCGATCCATACCCCGCACGGGGCGTCGGTGCCGGAGACGCCGGGGACACTGTGCAGATGGAGCGGACGACCGCGCTGTGCAGCGATCCGGTCGCAGAGGACCTGGATGTCGAACGGGTCCGGGATGTCGATTGACGCGAGCACATCCCCGATGTCCGGGCGGTCCTGACGTCCGTCGTCCGGTTGCTGTCTTCGGCTACGCAACGACAACTCGGCTCCGCAGGTGCGCTGTACGTGTCTGCGGCAGAGGCCGCCCCGGAATCCAACATTCCGGCACGGGAACGATACGGCAACCTTCAAGGGAATATGCCGGGAGCATGCTCAAATCATGCTCAACGCCGCGACGATCAAGAAATGGGCCTGATTCGGCGTCACTTGATCAAGGCTGAATTGGGCGGCCGTGCACGTGGATGGCTCCGCGAACTGCGTAAATGGACCCGCATGGGTGACCTGCGTCACACCTTCTGTCGGATTGTATACCGACATCCCGGCGTCGCCGCGGGTTCACTGGCTGGACGCCTCGCTGTCGGTCAGCCCCTCCAGTTGGCGGGCCCGCTCGATGAATCCCTTGATCGTCTTGAGGGTCTCCACCGACAAGCCGGAGGCTCTGGTGGCGACCTCGACCACATCGTTGTCTCGTATGGTCTCGATCAGCTCCAGCTGGGCGGCGATCCGCTCGGAGGACTCGTCGTTGAAGAAGTAGGCGGGGGCGACACCGAAGAAGCCGGCGAGAGCCTCCAAGTGCTTCATGGTCGGGTTGTCCTTCTTGCCCTTCCGAAGGGTCCAGATGTAACTCGCCGAGATGGTTGGCCCCCCTGACTCCTGGATCGCTTGCGCCACCTCTTCGTAGGTGTACTCACCGCGGCTCTTCGGGTGGACCGTCTTGAAGAGATGGTCGAGCTTCTGCGCGAGGGTGCGCGGCTCGGCGGGCGCTCCGTCGCTCATTTCGGGGTCCTTCGGTAGCTCGCTTGGTTTCTTGTTGTATCGACTGCTGTGGACGATACACGTCCTGCTGTGGTCGTTCCATTCTCCTCAGTTGACGTGATCCATATTTGCTGGTCTAGTGTCGTCGCGTCGCCATCGACTGGCGCGAATGAGGAGGCTGTGGCCTCCGAGGAGCAGACCGAAGCGAAGGGGGAAGCGGGTGCGAACGCCGCCGCTCAGAGGGCCGTGAGGCCGCAGTGCGAGCCGAACATGAAACCGGCGCCCGGGAGCTACCAACTCCCAAGCGCCGGGCCGGCGCCCCGAAGGGCACCGATTCACATCTCGCGGGCGGCGGGGCTTTTGCACGAGAACCGCCGCACCGCACTCCTACGAACAACGGAGTATCGCATGCTCGCCACGCCGAGCGAAACGCCGGCATGCCCGGACACGGCTCGCCAGCACCGCCTTGCTGCCCAGCTCGCCGACATGATCCCCGGCGCGGCCACCATCCGGGTCAGCCTCACCGACCCCGCACAGACGTGGCCCCACCCCCACACCATCGCCAAGGACGCGGGCGGGGCAACGGTCGAGCTGAGCCGGACGACCGCCAGGGTCGCGGCACGCTGGATCATGCGGGTCTGGCCGGACGTGAACTGGACCCGCCCTCACACCTTCGACCTCGCCACCGCGACCCTCACCCGCAGCGACCTTGTCGGTCGGGGCTGCTGACATGGCACGGATCCGGACCATCAAGCCGGAGGCGTTCTTCTCCGAGTCGCTCGCCGAGGTGAGCGTCGAGGCGGAGCGGACCTTCTTCGGCCTCCTCACCCAGGCCGACGACCACGGCCGCCATCGCGACAACGCCGCGATCATCGCGGGGCTGCTCTGGCCCCTGCGGGCCGAGCACACGTCGGTCCACGTCGAGGACGACCTCCAGCAGCTCGCCAACGCCGGCCTGCTCTGCCGGTACACCGGCTGCGACGGCCGCCGCTACCTCCACGTCGTGACCTGGTCCGAGCACCAGAAGATCGACAAGCCCAGCCAGTCCCGGCTGCCCTCCTGCCCGCAGCACCACGCGGCAGCCCGGTGCGGTCCCTGTAAGGGGACCTGCACCCGGCACCCCGAAGCGTCGCCCACCCCTACCCGAGAAGTCGCCGAGACTTCGGCGAACGCTCCCCGAACCCTCGACCCGCCCACGCAGGCCGCTCCGACACCTCCCATACCCCGAAGCGGGGCCCCGGCCGCCCGGCAGGACCCCTTGGTCGGCCTCGCCGAGACCCCTGATCGCCGTGACAAGAAAGCTGCAGGTCGGGAGGCATTCGCCGAAGGTTCCCCGAAGCCTCCCCGAAGTCTCGCGGAGGGCTCGGCGCCTGGATCAAGGATCTTGGATCCTGGATCTTCATTCCCTACGGGGCGCACAGCGCCCGCCACCACCGTCTCGGCCAACGACCTGATCGGCGAGTACGTCGCCGCATGCGACGAGCGTCCGCCCAGCGACGTGATCGGACACCTTGGCCGGATCGCGAAGAAGCTCCTCGGCGAGGGCATTGCCTCGGAGCACGTCCGCGCCGGGCTGAAGCGCTTCGCGGAGATCCAGGGCCACCCCAGCCGCCTGCCGAGCCTGGTCAACGACGCCATGAACGCTCGATCGGCCGGTTTGGCGCGGCCGGGAATCCGGCCTAACGTGCCCGCTCACCAGGCGTGGACCAACCCGGTCGACGCTGCCGCCGCCTACGCCGAGGAGCTGTGATGCGCACCCGTACCCGCGACCCGCAGACCCTCGGCGGCGCAGGCACCCTGGACCGGATGGCCCGGATCCTGGCCGCCCGCAACATCGACCCTGCCGCCGTCGCTGCCCTGGCCGACGAGCCCGAACCCTTCTCCCCGCTGGACGCCCTGCTGGCCACGATGCCCCCGCGCTACCAGGGCGCGGTCGCCGACCACCCGCAGGTCCTGGCCTGGGCGCGGGACGTCGCGCAGCAGGCCGTCGCCCCCAGCCGGGGAGCCCGGCGGCAGGTCACCACCGGCCCGAGCCTGCTGATGGCCGGGGTGGTCGGCGCGGGCAAGACGCACCAGGCGTACGGGGCGGTCCGACAGCTGGTGCAGACCGGAGTGGGCGTGCGGTGGCGCGCGACCACGGCCGCCGACCTGTACGCCGACCTGCGCCCTCGCCCCGGGGTGGACAGTGAGCAGGAGCTGGCGGCGGTCAGCCGGTGCCCACTGCTGATCATCGACGACCTCGGCGCGGCGAAGGCGTCCGAGTGGGTCGAGGAAGTGACCTACCGGTTGATCAACCGCCGGTACAACCACATGCTCCCGACGCTGATCACCACCAACCTCGCGATCAAGGACCTCCGGGCCCACCTCGGCGACCGCGTCACCTCCCGGCTCGCGCAGATGACCACCCGGGTCGAGTTCGAGCCGGTCGACCGCAGACGCCACCGCCCCGCCGCCTGACCCACCGCCGGCCGTACCGCCGGGCCGCGCCTTCAGCGCGCCGCCCCATGCACCTCCCGACCAAGCGCACCCCTCCGCCGACGCCCCTGCGCGCGGAGAGCGATCGGAGCAACCCGCATGACCACCACGACGATCAGCCCTGCCCGCCACCGCTCGCTCGGTGACCACACCTGGCAGGACCAGGCCGTCTGCCAGAGCACCGAGTACAACCCGGTGGACCCCGAAATCTTCTTCCCCGAGCCCGACGAGACCGTCAAGATCACAGCAGCCAAGACGCTGTGCGGCCAGTGCCCGGTCCGCCGCACCTGCCTGGACGCCGCCCTGGAAGGCGGCGACACCCACGGCATCCGGGGCGGGATGACCGAGGAGGAGCGCGAGCTGCTGCACGGGAAACTCGCCAGCCGCCTCGACTACAGCCGGGTCAACGCCACCATCGCCGGACGCGACGTGCACCTCACCAAGGCCGAGCGCCGCGCGGTCGTGCGCGCCGCCTACCGCCACGGCATCACCGAACAACGCCTGGCCTGGCTCCTGAAGATCAGCGAGGAGCACGCCCAGAAGCTCTACCGCGAGACCCGCCGAGCCCTGCGCAACCGCGACCTGGAGAAGAACACGAAGACCGCCTCACCCCCTGAGACCGACGGCAAGCACCTGGGCCGCGACGACTTCGGGACGGCGGCGTGAGTATCGCGAGCGCGCCAAGTACGGCGCACGTCACCGGCTGGGACCGCGCGGTCGTCATAGCCCTCGGCGGCGCAGGATGCGCCCTGTCCTACGATGCCCTGCAGCAGATGGCCGTCGCCATCCACGTGCGGGGTCTGCTGACCTACCTCTTCCCCTTGGTGATCGACGGGTTCATCGCGTACGGCATCCGTGCCCTGCTGGTCCTGCGCAACGCCCCCCTGCGAGCCCGGTTCTACGTGTGGACGCTCTTCGGCACGGCCACCGCCGCCAGCATCTGGGCCAACGCGCTGCACGCGGTCAGGCTCAACGAAGAGAACACCTCGGCCACCGGCCTGCGGCTCGGAGACGCAGTGGTCGCGGTGCTGTCCACCATCGCCCCGCTGGCCCTGGCCGGTGCGGTGCACCTGTACATCCTCATCGCCCGGGGGCCGGTCAAGGACAGTGACCGAGGTGACCGCGATGACCTCGGTCAGGCCGGTCAGCCCGAGCGCATCGCGGTCACTCGGACTGACCGGGCAGGTCAGCAGCAGCCGCAGCCCGGTCAGGTCGGCGCCGGACAGCCGGTCACCGCCCTGACCGACCGGCCCCGCCTGTCTCTGGACAAGCAAACCCCGGATGCCCGGACACCGAGCGGGGACAGCACCCCGGCGGACAGCAGCAGTCCGGACACTGGTCACCATGGCTGGGAGCCCAAGGCCGCTGACCTGGGCGGACAGCCGGACACCACCCCGGCGGTCAGTGACCGACAGACCGTCACCGAGCCGGTCACTGGTTACCCGAACAACCTCTCGCCGGTTAACGACCGGCCGGTCACTCCGGCACCGGTCGCTGACGGCACCCCCCGGGCAACCGGTGGCCGGCGACCTGACCCGGACACCGAGGAGCTGCTGGAGATCGCCCGGTCAGCGGTCAGGGCCGAGGACAAACTGACCCGCAAGGTGGTCGCCCAGGCGATCCGCGGTCAGCAGATCCCGCTGTCCAGCGACACGCTGACCGCCCTGATGGTCCAGCTCCGCCAGCAGCACGGACAGACGGTCACCACCCCCCGGAACTGACCGCACACCCCATGGGGCGGGTGACCGAGTCGGACACCTCGGTCGGTCACCCGCCCGGACGGCCCGCCCCACGACGTCCTCCCGTGAACCGGAGAGCACCGCCATGCGCACGAAACCCGCGACACCCGCCGAGGTGGACACCTGGCTGACGGTCCTGCACCAGCGCGGCCACCTCCACCGCGCCGAATCCGGTCCCGACAACACCTGGACCGTGCAACGACATCGACACAGCCGCCCCTGGACCCTGCACCACCCGGTCCTCGCCATGGACTGGATCGAGGACATCGTCCGCGACATCCACCAGCAGGACGCGGAGACGGGCCGGTGACCGCCAACGACCCGACGGCCAGCACCTCCGGACCGCCGCGTGACTCCAACTCGGCTCCAGGCGGAGCAAGTTGTCGCGTACGACGGTCCTACGGCCCGTCGTACGCACTTGCCCCCGCCCAGGGGAGCGGGGGAAGTCCGGCTGCTCCCCGAGCGAGGGCGCACGGGGACCGGCCGGACTCCCGGCACCAGGGGGCGCCGGTCGTGGGAGGAGAAGCAGACGACCGCGCCCCGCGCGAGCAGCAGAGCCCGAGCCAACCCGCGTTCCCCGACCGCAAGCCGCGCCGACGCACCCGCAACCCGAGCCAGCGCACCCACAAGACGACCACCCGCCTGTCCGACACCGAGAAGAGCGAGATCACTGCCGCCGCCAAGCAGCGCGCCGTCACCGTCGCCCGTTTCCTCGCCGCCGCCGGCCTCGCCGTCGCCCGCGGTTCGACCACCGTGCACACCAACGAACAGCTCGACGCCGCCATCGACGAGCTGGCCGCCCTGCGCACCGCCATCTCCCGTGTCGGCAACAACATCAACCAGATCGCCTTCGTCTACAACGCCGGAGGACAGCCCCTCCCCGGCGAACTCGACCGCGCCCTGACGACCGTGAACCGCGTCCTGACCCGCGTGGACGACGCGGCAGACACCCTGGTGAAGAAGCGCCTCTGATGGTCCCCAAGATCCGACGCGGCTCGCGCACCCATGGCCTGCTCGTCTACCTGTACGGCCCCGGCAAGCGCGACGAGCACACCGACCCCCACCTCGTCGGCAGTTGGGACGGCTTCGCCCCCGACCCCGGTCGCGACACCAGCCCCGACCCCGACCCCAAGGTCACCCTCGCCCGGCTCGCCGCCGCCCTGGACCTGCGGGTCAAGCAGGCTGGCGACAAGGCGCCGACCCAGCACGTCTGGCACTGCTCGGTCCGCACCGACCCCGGCGACCGGACCCTGACCGACGACGAGTGGAACACCGTCGCCCGCCGCCTGGTCCAGGCGGTCAACCTCGCCCCCGAAGGCGATCCTGACGGCTGCCGCTGGGTCGCGGTGCGCCACGCCGACGACCACATCCACATCCTCGCCACCATGGTCCGAGGCGACCTGCGCCGCCCGAGGATGAACTACGACTTCAAGAAGGCCCAGGCCGAATGCCGTCGTATCGAACAGGAGATGGGCCTGCGTCGGCTCAAGCCCGGCGACGGCACCGGAGCCAAGACGCCCACCAGCGCCGAGCGCTTCAAGGCCGAGCGGGTCGGCCGACCCGAGACAGCGCGCGAGACGCTGCGCGAAGCCGTCCGTCAGGCCGTCGCCGGAGCCGCCAGCGAGGCCGAGTTCTTCACCCGCCTTCGCGAGGCGGGCCTGCGCGTCAAGCTGCGGCACGCGCCTTCCGGGGCCGTCCTCGGCTACACGGTCGCGCTGCCCGGAGACCGCAACCGTGATCGCGAGCCGGTCTGGTTCGCGGGCTCGACCCTGGCCCCCGACCTCTCCTATCCCAGGATCCAGCGCCGCCTTGCCGACGGAACCCCCGAGACGGGCCCGCTGCTGGAAGCCGACAGCGTCCGCTTGGACTGGTCGCCGTCCGCACGGGGGCGACGCACCGCGACCGGGATCGCCGAGCGCGCCGCAGTCCTCCTGGACAGCGACGACGACGAAGCCGCAGCCCAACTCGTCGGAGTCGGTGAACTCCTGGACGCCGTCGCCCAGACCTCCCCGGCCGCCACCCGCGCCGAACTCGGCGCTGCCGCCCGCTCCTTCGAACGCGCCACCCGCAGCCACGTCCGAGCCGAACGCGCCGACACCCGGGCGATCCGCTCGGCGGCCCGGGGCATCATCCAGGCCGGTGGCGCGCTCGGCCGGGGAGAAGACGGCGGCACCACCGCCATGCTCGTCTCCACCCTGGTCCTGGTGGCGCTGGCCGCAGCACGCTGGCACTCCGCACGCGGTCACGCCCAGCAGGCCGAAGCCTCCCGACAGGCCGCCGAGCACCTTCGCGCCGCCTACCGCCATGCCGCCGCCGCACCCATGCAGGCCCTGCGCGACCAGGGCCGAGCCTTGCCCGAAGCCCAGCGCCGCACCTACGAGACCACCATCCGCGCCGCCCTGCCCGAGAACCGCACCCGACCCCGCACGAGCACGAAGAACGACGCCTTGGCCGCCACCCTGGCTCAGGCCGAGCAGGCAGGCCACGACCCGAAGGCCCTCCTGCAGGAGGCCATCGCCATGCGCGAACTCGACACGGCCGAGGACGTGAACGACGTCCTGGTCTGGCGACTGCGCCGCCTCGCCCAGCTCCCCGCCCACCCAGGCGAAGCCACTCGACGAACCCAATTCGGCACCGGCCGCGCCAAACCTCCCTCCAATCGGATCGGCGTCCGGACCGCGCCCCCGCCCTCGCCTCGGCCCGCCGCACCGGACCCGCACAGCCGCCCGCCGCGTCGCTGACCAGCAGTCCGGCAAGCCCGCCACCATTCTGCCGGACTGCGCGAAACACCTGGACAACCCGCTCCACCGGCTGTTACGGATGAAGAGAAGGCCCTCGACCGGGAGACGACGCTCGTGCTCAGAACGACCGACAACCACGTAGAGACGGCCCCCGTCCTGCCCGCCGCCCCCGCCGGAAGTGATCCGCTGCTGCAACTCCAGTACGAGACGCAGCCGCCCAGCGGACCCGGAACGACGCGATGCCTCAGCCACCCGCCGGAGCTGGCCCTGCGCGGCATCCCCGTGCTGTGCTCGGCCTGCCGGGCCCGGCGCGACTGGCTGCTCATCAACCACGGCCGCAATGTCTGGGTTCGCTGCCGCTGCGGCAACCAGTGGCTCGAGCCCGAGATCAGCCGCGCCGACTTTGACGCCATGATCGCCATCCCGGACGGGACGACGTACCCCAGCGTCGGACAGGGCCTGATCGCACTCGGCTTCGACGGCGCGTTCGCCGGCACCTACCTGGAGTAGGGCAGCGCGGTTCCGCTCCCTGCACCAGCAGCGAACACCGCTTGCGTAGCATGCTGTCGGCCCCCGGACGCATCCGGTGAGGCCGACATGACGCGGTGAAAGGGCAGCAGTGCAGCGGATCGGCCTCTACTACCCGTACGTGCACTTCCGCAAGGAGCAGTGGATCAAGGCCGCCGCCCTCTACTGGCCGGGTCTGGCCCGAGTCGTACCACGCGGTTTTCGTGTCAACGACTCGGACCTGGTCAAGGCCCTGCGCGACGGGCTGGACAACTTCCTCACCGACGTGGACCCCAGGGAGGCGGCAGCCGCTGTCGCCCCAGCCTTCCTGAAGGCTGTCGAGGACCACGGCACCGAACTGAGGCAGCGCTTTCTGGCAACGGCCGACACACGACCCTTCCACACGCATCAGGGGAACCGGCCTGAGCTGTTGATGGGAGAGCGCATCATCAACGCCGAGCCGACCTCGCCGGACGACCTGCGAACGCTTCCGCGCGACGAACGCCCCCTCGCCGGCCTCTACCCGCACGAGGTAGACGCAGGGCTTGCCGGCGCCCTACGCGGTGCCGGTCTCGCCGTGTCGGCCATGCGGTCGCGCATCGCCAGATCCGCAGACGTGACGTGGCTGGCCATGGACCCGGTCCTGGCCTGGATCTACAAGTGCGTGCTCACCGAGGAGCTGGCCCGCCGTACGCGCTACGCGCCGATCACCGACCAGGTCGCGGCCCACAGCGCCACGGACGGCTGGGACAGCGACCGGATCGCTGCCGCCATGTTGGGCGAGCCGCCCCGACCGGCAAGCTCCGGCGAGACAACACGACTCGGGCTGATGGCCGTGCAGTGCGTCCTCCCGGACGGCCTGCGCTCGGTGCCGGTGGCGAAGATCATCCAACTGCGGAACGACTACAAGGCAGAATTCAGTGCCTTCAGGCGAGCAGTCGACAAGGCTGCGGCAGACCTGCGGGAGCAGGTGGGAGGCATCGAAGACCGCGCAGCCTTCGAACACCACCTCCGGATGACATTCGACGAGAGCATCGCCCAGCCACTTGAGGACCTGCGGAAGGCTATGAGCGGCCTCAACCTCAAAACCTTCTACAGCGCGCTGAACTACAAGTTCGAAGTGCCCGCCCTCGCCGCGGCGGCGAGCGGCTGGGCAGGCAACGTGCCGATCGCCGGAGGAAGTCTCGCGATCGCCGCCGCGACCCTGCGCCAGGCCACCGTGGAGGCACGCGACACTCAGCTTGCTGGCTCTCCGGTCAGCTACCTGCTCAGGGTGGAACGGAACCTGAAGCCGACCACACTGGTGCGGCGGGTGGCGCGAGCGCTTGGCCGAGCCGCGGGCACCGGAATCTAGCTCGTACTTCACGGGTGACTCTCTTGCGCAGCTTCTGAGCTTGATCACGGCAGGGAGCGGTCGATCAACAACTCCTTGATCTCGTTGTTCGCGTGCGCGCCTACGGTGCCGCTTCAACCCCTCCGTAACACCCGCACCCTACGGACCAACAGGCCACAGAAACAGAGGAGTTATTGATCGTCAGCTCCCTGGCTGGCTCGCCGGGCCTACTTGTCGCGGGTCGGAGCCAGCTTCATCCTGGTCGGCGAGCGTCGCCAATCGGGTATCCAGGGGGGACATGTGACGACCGGCAGGGGCAGCACTCAACGCGCCCGGAGGCTTTCGACGGGCTTGGCGTACGGCCTACTCGGACTCGGGGTGATGGGACTGATCGCGTTCACCCCGTTCCTGCTGGCCGCGATGGCTCCCGCAGGCACGGACTGGGGAAAGCTCAGTGACGTCAGTCAGACGTACGGGGCCGTCTCTGTCGTGTTCTCGGCCGTAGCCCTTGCCGGCGTGGCACTCTCGCTCCTCTACCAGGTTCGCCAGGCCCGTACGAGCAACGAGCAGGCCATCAGGGATAGCCACCTCCAACTCGCGGCGCTTGCGCTGAGCAACCCGGATCTGCTCCAAGCGTGGTCACCGCCCAACGCGCCGGTCTCCTTGAAGAGGCACCAGCAGCACTTGATCACGTCCCTTGCTCTCGGCGAGTTGCTGCAGCGCTTCCGCATCGGTCACTTACCCGCTCAGAAGCTCGCCGTGAAGCTCGACAGCCACTTCCGCGGCGAGATCGCGCGCGAACAGTGGGAGCGCGAAGGGCCTGGATGGCGCCGCACCATGAGCGCGGGTGATCGCCGTGACCGTACGTTCGTCAACCTGGTGGAGGAGCGCTACCAGGCCGCCGTGGCGGCAGGGCCAGCACCCGCCCTCGCAGAGTTCCAAGAACGGACAGACAGGCCCTCCTAGGGTCTGTGCGGGGTTGTGATCTCGTGGCCCCCGTCCCTCCCCGACCGGGGGTCCACGAGATCACAACCCACTTGACCCTTCAACGGCATCGAGCACTGGGGCACCCGTCCACCCAGTGGCACCACCCGCGGTAAGTTCTCACTCAGCAGTCGTAGCTCTTGAGCGTCTTCGAGGCACCGGTGGCTGACTTCAGGTAGTCGTTTTCCGACTTCAGACTCTCCTTCTCCGCCGTCGACTCCGCCAACTGCGTGACCAGGCCGGCAGCCATGGACAGGAGCCCCTCGTGCTTCGTCTGGAGTTCCTCGTGCTCTTCCTGAAGCCCTTCGTGCTCTTCCTGAAGCCCTTCGTGCTCTTCCTGAAGTCCCTTGTACTTCCAGGCGAGGACCCCGATGGCGGTGGTGGCCAGAACGCCGACGCCGGCCTTGACCAGGACCTTGGCTTTGCCGAACTTACCTCCGGCCGGCCCGGCACCGTCCTTGCCGATGCAAACGTGGCCCGTCTGTTGCGAGTGCTGTTCAGTCTCGCCGAGATGGTCGCTCTGAAACGAGCACGATCCGCATTGGTAATGGGTCATCAGCTGTTCCTCTCCCCCGAGGAGATGAGCTTGCCACAGGTCACGTGGCTCCGACGCCCACTTGGTCGTCCTCGTACGCCCACCGGCGCTGGGGGAAGGACGCGCGCCTACACGGGCGTGCGTGCCCGCTGGTTGTGGGCTATGCCGTCCACGCTCCCAGGGCCCATGGCGCGCCACGGAACGACCCTCTTGTTGTCGAGCACGAAGAGCAGGAGTGAACGGATCCGGCCACGCTCAGCCGCGGTTGCCGTACCTGGGTAGCTCGCCCCGGAAGTCGCAGCCGGGGCACTTGTCCTCGCCCTGGACGTGGCCCTCGTACCAACCGTGGACGGCTGCGTGGAGGATCGCCTCCTCCACCGAGGCTTCGCCGCTGCGGACCGCCGCGATGGCGTTGCCGACAATCAGCCGGAGTACGGCGCTGTCGGGCGAGGGGAACGGTGGGGACGGCATCGGCGAGTCGGTCGTCATGGCCGCAGCCTATGGGTGGGACCGACTGCCGGTCAGTCGGATGCGGTGCCGTCGGGTCGGGCGGGTCGCTGCGGGACCCTCGGCCGACCGGCTGCCAGCCCTGCCAGGTGGCGGGCCTCCAGCGCGGTTGCGGTCATACCCCGGCGAGGCGGTTGGAGAGGTCCAGGGCGCTGGTGGCGACCGCGAGGGCGGCGCACAGGCCGGTCACCTCGTGGATGGTGGGGCGGACCAGGCGCGGCCAGTCGTCGGGGGCGGCGGGCCAGGAGGCGAGGAGGACCTCGGTGGTGGCCAGGCCGAGGTGGGCGGTGACGTCCCAGCCCGCGCGGGAGGCGGGCTCCCAGTGCAGACGGATACGGCCGAGCGGGAGTTCATGGGTGTCCGCTGGGAGCCAGGAGACGTCGAGCGGTCCCTCCGGGAGGGCGGAGACGCGCTGGACCAGTGCGCCGCTCGCTCCCGGCGGCATGGGCCGCACGGCGAGGGCGTGCAGAGGGTGGGCGGTGGAAGGGCGGTGTCGCGGTGAGATCGGGGCCTCCTGGACAGGTCCGTACGGCGGGTCAGGCCCAGGCGAGGGCGTTGCGGACCGATGCCGGGAGGTAGCCCTCTTGGCCGTTTTCGGCGATGAACGCCATGCCGTCGCCCACGACGACGTCGGTGCCGACGTAGTGGGCGAAGGGCCAGTCGGGGTTGACGGCCAGGCGGATCGGCAGGTCGGGGTCGAGGTTCTGAAGTTGGCGGAGCAGGTGGCCGACGGTCAGGCACTGGGGCACGGGAGATCTCCGAGAGCGAGATAGAGGGTGAAGCGGTGCGGCTGGTGGATGGTCACCAGGCGTCGAGGCGGAGCAGGTCACCGTGCACATGTGCAACGGGTCTGCGCTGGTGGGGGGCTTGCTTGACGAGGTCAGAAGGTGCGGAGTCGTCGCTTCTCTGCGTGCCGTTGTGCGCGGCGGCGCAGGACCTTCGCCTTCGATCCGATGGTGGAGGGGTAGAGGTAGCAAGTGCAGCCTTTCCGTGCGTATCGGCAGGTCCGGCGGTAGGGGCGGGTAGCGCCGAGCGTGCGGGCCACGATGACTCCTTCGCGAGGTCGGGCCGGACGGCAGTGCGGCGGTCTGGCCGTCGTTACTGAGAGGTCCGGGGAAGTGCGGCGATGAGCGCGGCGAGGAAACCGGCCACGCCCTCGGAAGGGGTGTCGGGGCCGAACTCCTGGATCCAGGGCTCGGCGTCGGAGGGGCAGACCCGGACCTGCCAGACGATGCCGCGCTTCCAGGCGGCGGTGTCCTCGGGGAGCCAGCCGACGTACACCCGGCCGTCCGGGCTGGTGCAGTGCACGTTGGCCTCCGGGGTGTCGACGATCGCCCAGCCGAGCCCGCCGAGCAGTTCGAGTACCGGGCTTGCACAGTGGTCGCTGGAGAGCCAGGCGCGTTCCTCCACGGCGGGGCGGACGACGGCTGGCAGGAGGGTGCTGGAGGCGTTCACGAGTGGGCGTCCCTTCGTTGACCTGCGGGTTTTCCCGACGTCCGTACGTTGACATGCGGTGTGCCGAAGTACGTAGTTGTTTCCCGGAAGGTGAGGTCTGCCGTGGGCGAACTGGCCGTCGAGGAGAGCGGAGGCCGGCGGGCCGGGGAATGGACCGGCGCGACCGGTTGTCGTAACCGGGTTGCGGCGCGGGGCCGTACAGAGCAGAAGGGGCAGGCCATGGCGGAGTCGAGCAGACACTGGGACGGTGCCGGGCTGGAGCGCAAGATCTGTGTCGCCGGACGGCCGTGGACGGTGGGCGACATAGCGATGGTGGCCGACAGGCAGTGGGCCGTGGGCATCCAGGCGCGGAGGCAGCGTTGCGGGGAAGCCGTGGTGGAGCGTCGGATCGCGGACGGCCGGCGCGTCGAGCTGACGTTGGTGGAGCTGGCCCGCGCGATGGACTCCTGGTCCGGCGCGGCCCATCGCGACGAAGACTCCCGCTGACCGGTTACCTTCCGGGCCCGGTCGTGGCCACCGTGGGGCGGACAGCGGCCGACGGGGCGGGCTGGTCCGGTGGTTGGCCCAGGGCACGCGGCGCGTGCGCGGAGCGGGCGACAGCGGCCTGGACCAGGCTGAGCGACGGCGCCCGGTCCGTGGTCACGGCGGCTTCGCGGGCCTCGATCACGTGGCTGATCGCCTGCAGGGCTATGCGGCTCTCGGCCTGCGCGACGCGCAGGTCCACCGCCGAGCTGGTGATCCGCTCCAGGGCGTGGAAGGCCGGCACATGATCGGGCCGGGTGAGGGCGTGCAGACGGTCCTGGTGGACGGCGACCGCGTTGTTCGAGACGACGAGGCTCGAACGGATATGCATCGCCGAGCGCAGGAGCGGATCCTCGACGGGGCGGCGAACCGCGAGGGTTTCCAGCGCCTCGATGGGGCGGCCCCAGGCTTTCTCGATCATCGCGTCGGCCTGGTCGAGTGCGGTGGCGTCGGGCATGGCGGAACTCCCGGTATTCGGAGGTGCTGCTTCGGTCAGAGGCGACGTCTCGGAGGGGCTGGGGACGGGAGTCAGCGGCTGTGCCGTGGGGCCGACGGGCTGGCCGGCGGCCTGGCCGCAGCTGCGTGTGCGAGGTTGCCCGATAGATTCTGTGCCCAAGTCGCGGTGCGACTGCGAGCGGCCACCACGCGGAGGTCGGCTGCTGTCTGCGGGGCGCGTGCGGCGCGGTGGACGGCCTGGGCGACAGCGGTGCGGCGCACGTCGAGTGGGGTCGGAGCACGAGAGATCTGAGGATCGGCGGCTTGGCCGACCGGAGCCAGCGTGACCAGGTGCTCCACCTTGCGGTTGATCTGGTGCCGCTCACGAATCGCCGGGGCTGAGTCCGACATGGCGGCTGCGGTCGCCGCGATCAGGTGGGTCGGGGTGCGGGCTGTGAAGACCGCTTCCGCGCGCGTGCCCCAACCCGGAGGACCGGCCCACAGCCTGACGGTTTCGGCGTCCCAGTCAGAGAGGCGGTTGTCGATCAGAACGCCCGCTTGTCCGTCGGGGGCGATGATCTCGACAGTGCCGCGCTCGGCCGCCCCGTCGGTGGTCCAGCCGGCATTGGTCAGCGGCCGGACGGCACCAGCCCAGTACAACGACGGGCTCGTCAAGAAGCGCGCGTTGCCTTCGGTGGCCTCGGCTTCGGCGTAGTCGCGGGCCAGAGCGCTGGTGAGCCCGGCGACGATCTCGGCAGGGATGACGTGGTTGAAGGTTGCCGTCCAGCGGGGTGCGGAGACGGCGTCCTCGGCGGCGGTGATCTTCCACAGTTCGAAGTCGTCGCCGAACCAGCCGATCCGTATTCGCTGGTCGGGCGAGGTGACGAGGAGCTGGCAGGGGCCCTCGTCGAGATAGTGGTGCGGCCAGTGACTGACAGGGGCGAAGCCAGCGTCCCCGGTCCCGTTGGAGCCGGCCAGGTACATGGGGCTGACCAGTACCTCTTGATAGGGATGCTGGTCGTAGGGCTGGGTGTTCACGGTCGAGACTCCGAGGTGTAGGAGGGGAACGCGCCCGCGTGCGCAGAGGAACGAACGGCTGGACTGCACGGGGGCGCCGTGGCAACGGCGTGAAGCGGCTGACTCTCAGCGCCACCCGGATCACCGGCCCCGGAAGGAGGCCGACTGAGCGGCCACGGCCACCGGCACCCGCGGTTGTGGCTGCGGGGCGTGGCTGAACAGGGAGCTGGGCGCGGCGGTGCTCCGCCGCAGGGCCGCTGAGGTACGGATGCCGTCCGACCCCGGCGGGATGCCCGTGTGGGTGCGCGTGGCCGCCGCGACCCGGACAGGGGCGGGACGCGGTGCGGCGACGGGGATGCTCCAGTGCTCGACGGCTGCGTAGACCGGGCCGAGCGCCCGCCCGGCTGCGGTCAGGACGTACGGATCGCCGTGGCGCGGTCCGGTGCGGGTGACCAGGCCGTCGAGCTGAAGCCGGATCAGGCGCTGCCGGGTGAAGCTGTTGTCCAGTCCTGCCTGTTCGGCGATGTGGACGAACCGCATGGGCCCGCCCGCGTCGAGGACCTGGATCACGGCGGTCGAGTGGCGAAGGTGCAGCCGGCGCACGGCGTCCTCGACGCGCTCGGCACCGGCCACCTTGCCTAGCGGCAGGTGCGCGTGGGACCAGTCGGACAGCGCACGGTGTACCGAAGACAGGGCGTTGCCGAACCCACTGAGCTGGTACGGGGCACCGTGGCGATCACCGGCTCGGATCACCAGCCCGTCATCGTGCATCTGGGCCAGCCGCTTGCCGACGAACTGCTCGCTGACGAAGGGGAGGCGGGCGGCGACATCACGCACACGCATGGGGCCGCCCTGCTGGGCCAGAGTCTGTGCCGACCAGGTGGTCCACTTCGGCGCTATCAGGGACAGTGCGTCCTCGACGCGCTGGGCGTCGACGGAGCCGATCTGGGAGGTTGCGGGTTGTGTGGGGGTGGACATGGCGGTAACTCCGTTAGGGCGAAGGGGAATCGGGCGGCGGGGTGCGGATCAGTGGAGGTCGCGCTCGGCACGGAGACGCTGGAGCACCGCGCCGAGGCGGCGGTTGCTGACGTGGATGCCGCGGGCGCGTAGGCCCTGGCGCAGAGCTTCGCGGTTGAGCCGGGGCAGACGGGCGGCGACCTGGCGGGCTACGGCTATGAGGTCCTCATCGCCCGGCGCGGGGCCGGTTCGCCGGGCGGTCGAAGGCCGACGGGCGGCAGGCTGGTCCAGGAGGAGGCGGACGTCCAGCAGGTCCCAGACTGCCTCGGCTTCCGACTGCTCGCGGCGTTCGAGGTCCACGACTTCGGCCGCGTACCGCAGCACGAGGTCGTCGAGGGCGTGGTGGCCGGAGCGGCAGCGCTGCCAGGCCGCGTCGAGATTGCGGCGGGCGGCACGGGCATGGGCGTTCGTAGTGGCCAGGCCGTCGAGCCGCCGCAGCACGATGGGCAGAACGGGATCTCCCGAACCGCCATGCGCGCTGTGGCGCTGGAGGTCCTCCAGCGGTCGGCCGTACCGGTGCTCGACCAGGTGGCGGGTGTAGATCACGGTGGACATGGGGGTCTTCCTCCTGAGGATTTCAGCGGGAGCGGGAGGGCTTGGCGGTCGGGCCGGCGGGGGAACGCGGGTCGCGGGGTGGACGGTCGTCGCTCAGCGCCAAGGGGCCTCGACGCAGAACTTCTCGGCGACCAGGTGCGCGCCGGGCCGCTTCGCCCTGTCGTGGGGGTTCATTCGGCAGCGTCCATCCGGGCGAGCAGGGAGCGCACCAGGGTGGGCAGGCTGTCGGGGCCCTCGCCAATTCGGACGTGATCGGTTGCCTCACTGAGGACGTACGCGGCGTCTTCGAGGAGGCCGCTGGAGATCTCCATGCAGGCGTCGGTGATCCGGGAGGCGGCGAGCAGGGACCGCGAGAGCACCTCGACGTAGTCGCCGGGGCTGAGGTCGGCAGCCTCGGCGGCTGTGCGGATGGCGGCCAACTCCAGCGCGCTGAACGCGAAGTCGAACTCGTCGTCCTGGTCCGTTGGCGAGGGCGCGACGAAGGCCGGGTCCGGCGGCTCGGCGGGGATGCCGACGCGCGTGCAGATCTGGTCGACGGAGGCGGTCAGCTCGGCGAGAGACTCGGTGAGCCAGCCGAGCGCGGAAGCGTAGGACGCCAGGGTGAACAGGCCGGCGGGGGTGGAAGGCAGCGACTCCTCGACGACGAACTCTTCGAGCCGGTCGTTCAGTTCGCGGACAACCCGGGGACCGGCGGACCGAGGACGGGATGCAGATAGGAGCGGCCGGCGGAGGTGGGGTACTCGGTCGTCAGGACCTCCGAGACGCTCCGCGCGGCGTCGGTGAGCAGCCCGGCCAGTTCGGTGCGGTCGAGGAACGCACGGTCGGCGGTCATCGCATGGAGGCCTTTCGGGAGGCGGCCGGGGCGGCGGGGCTGGCTGCCGCCGGTGCGGTGGCTGGGAGGGACGCGGTCGGGTCGATCGCGTGGGGGGATCGGGACCGGGCCGCCTGGACCCGTATCTCGGCCGCCGCGTCGGTGTCGGCGGGCCGGTTGAGGCCGGTCCGGTTGGTGCGGAGCTGGGCCGTGCGGTAGACCGCGTAGTCCTCCCGGGCACCGGCCGCGACGAGGTAGATCTCGCGCTTGTGGGTCGAGGCGGGCGGGGCCGGGCGGAACTGGATGACCATCCGGTAGGAGACGCCCGGGTCGACGTAGACCTTGTGGAAGCCCGCGAGGCGGCCGGTCAGCGGCAGGCAGTCGTCGCTGCCGTGGACCAGGTTCTGCAGTTCCAGCAGCGCCAAGTCGCGGATCTCGTCGGGGAGTTGACGCAGGTCCGCGATGGCGTCCGGGTGGGCGGCGAAGGCGAAGCGGGCGCGGCTCACATCGGCCTCCGGGGAGTCGGGCGCTGACCCGTTCCTGCCGACGGCGCGTTGCCCGTGTCGAGGCCGGCTTTCGGGATCGCGGAGGCACCCGCTGAACGGGTGAGGGCGGCGCGGGTCAGCCGGGCGGCGGCCTCACCGCGGTAGTCCGGCGGCTGCGGCAGCGGACTGCCGCGGTCTTCCAGCCAGTGCCGGGCAGCGGCCTCGTCGGCGAAGGCGCCCTCGCGCATCGTGTACGTATGGGCGTCGGGGTTCACCTCTTCGAGAAAGACACGAATCGGTGCCTGAGCGGCGCGGGAGTCACGGGTCAACGTCCACGTCTCGGACGGGGCGAAGTCCGAGGTCCAGCTGTCGAGGACCTTGTAACGAGAGCCTGACTCCCGGATCTGCCGCTCGACCCAGAGAGTGAGATCGTCGGCGGGCTTCAGGAAGTCCCCCTTGGCCTGGGCGATCCGCTCGGGCGGGCAGCCACGCTCGATCAGCCAGTTCTGGGCGAACGCCAGGCTGGCGTGGTTCGCGGTCTCGAAGGTGAACGTGCGCTCGCGCAAGTCCCGCGTGATCTTGATGGCAACGAGCGCCGGATCACCGGGGACGCCCCAGGTCATCGACCTGTCGTGGGCGACGAGGTAGCTGTGCGTCCCCTCCGGGGCGGTGTGGTGCTCGGCCAGCACGGTCAGGTCTCCGGCCCAGATGCTGCTCTCTGCGAGTTCGGAGGCGGCGTCGGCAGGCTCGAAGTCGGCGAGGCGGAAGTCGGGTTCGGCGATCACTGGGTGGCTCCCGTCAGCTCGGGCGCCGGGGTGGCCAGCACGCGGTGGTTGGGCCGGGTCGGGCTCGTCGTGCATGCGGCGAAGGGGCCGTCGGGGGCACGGAGATGAACCAGGGCCTGGTCGAGGTGGTCGCGGTGCCACGTCGAGGGACCGGACAGGCCGGCCTCGGCGTCGGTGAGCTGCTGCCACGCGAGCCAGAGCGCGTGCAGCCGGGCAACGGCCTCGGGGTGCTCGTGCCACTGGTCGCACCACGGTCGGGTGGTGCTGATCTCCCGTCCGTAGACGGGCAGGAACAGGTAGTTCACCCAGTCGCTGAGCGCGGCCAGCTCGACGGCGTACGCCTCGCCGCCCAAGGCGAGGATGAACACCGAGGCCGGGGCGGCGGCCTTGTCGGCGCCGACGGCACCTGCGGTGGAGGTGTCCGCGGTGGGTTGAGGGGTGGAGACGGGCTCGGAGCCGAGGCGGTCCAGGATGACGCCGTGCTGGCGTACCTCCGCCATGGTCTTGGCGAGGGTGCTGGCGAGATCGTCGAGGTCGCCGTCGGGAACGCGGAACGGCTCGGGGGTGGCCTTGCTGGGGTCGGACATGGCGGATCCAAGGGAGTGAGCGAGCAGGGCGGGGGCGAGGTGCGGCGCGCTCTTCTGGAGGTCACGGTGGTGCTCCCTTCGCAGGTCGGCATGGGCAGGAGGATGCGGGGATTCCGCGATTTGGCGCGGCCGGGGAAACCGGCTATTGGGGCGCTACGGCGCGGTGCAGCGGGGGCAGTCCGGCAAGGCCGGTGCCAGCAACTGCACGGCGCGGGCGGCCTGTTGGGGGACCACGCCGTTGCCGAGCGCGGTGAGCTGAGCCGGTCGGCCGAGTCCCGGAGTGGCGGTCACCCAGCCGGGGGCCAGGCCCTGCATCCACTCCACGAAGTCGGCGCGCAGGCGTCCGGCGGAGTCGGTGGGCGTCGGCGCGGGGCGGGTGAGGTTCTCCCATCGGGCGATGGCGGAGGCGTACGCTCCCCATCGCTCGTCGGTCCCTCCGCTTCCGGGGCCGCCTCCGCCCACAGCGGCAGGACCACCGCCGACAGAGGCGGGCGCCAGTCCTTGCCCGGACGGCGGCCCGGGGTGCCGGTGTCGCTCGCCTTCGGGGTGGGCAGCAGCGACGCTGCCGCGCTCGGCAGCGTCATGTCCCCGTTGCCGTGCCGCTGGTTCGGCGAGCCCTTGGTCCCGTCCGACGCCTTCGGCGTGGGCAGCAGCCACTCCACCTCGTCGGCCAGGTTCGGGCCGTGGCCGCCGCTCTTCCTCTTCGACGGGTGCTGGGAGCCGCCGTTCTTGCCGATGTTGCTCGTGGGGGTCTTGAGCAGGGTGCTCGGTGGGCCAGGCGGCGAGGAAGGTGCGCTCGCGACGATGGGGGGCTCCGACGTCGGAGGCACGAAGCACGAGCCACCTCGCGTCGTACCGGAGATCGGCCAGGGAGCCGAGTACGGCACCAAGTGCCCGCACAGGAGGCTGGGTTGGGTCGTCTCCCAGACACCACGGGCAGAATTCCACGTCGCCAGGGGAACCGGCGGGCGAGGTGAGGAGTCCGCGGACATTCTCGATCACCACCAAGCAGGGTCGGAGGGCTTCGACCGCACGGGCGACGTGCAGCCACAGCCCCGAGCGGGTGTGGGGGTTGAGTCCGGCCCGGCGGCCGGCGACGGAGACGTCTTTGACAGGGGAAGCCGGCCGTCAGGACGCACACCCGAGGCACATCGGCCCAGTTGACTGCGGTGATGTCCTGCAGATTGGGCACGCCGGGCCAGTGCCGGGCCAGGATGCGCGCGGCGTCGGGGTTGATCTCGGCGTGCCAGGCCAGGCTGCCGCCGAGCGCGGTCTGGACCCCGAGGTCCAGACCGCCGTAACCCGAGCAGAGCGAGCCGATCAACGGCGATTGTGCGGTGGTGGTCTCCATGTCACCGGCCCCGTGCGATTTGGTCCGAGGGGGCCGCCGGGGCCGTGGTGACGTTGGGCGGCGGAGGCCCCGGAGAGCGCGCGGTGGTCGCGGACCGGCTGCGGGCAGCCTGGAGCCGCGCGGACGGGGGAGAGACCGTTGCCGATGCGGCGTACAGGGAGTTGGCTCCGTCGTGCAGTGCCGCGCCGGCGGTGGCGAGTGCTTCCTCCATCACCCGTACTGCTGCCTCCCGGGCATCCCTGGCGTCGGGCTGGTCGCGCAGACTCTCGCTCTGGTTCAGGAAGGCGAGCTGGTGGGCTACCGCCCCCAGGGCGGAAGCCGCTTCGCCCGCGGGCTCGACGGCGGCGGCGAAGTTGGTGATCACGCGAGCGGTGTGGGGCGCCTGGTTTTGGTCGGCGGCGCGGAAGAGGACCTCGTCGCCCAGAGCGGTGACCAGCTTTCCTAGTTCGGAGATCTGGCGGGCGACGGCGACGACGTCGGGTGAGCGGTGTGGGTCTCCCGGCACCGGCAGCTTGCCGCGCTGGGCGTCGAAGGCGGAGGCCGTGGCGCGCAGGGCCAGGGCGTCGGAGAGTGGGGTGTTGTCCACGGGGCGTTCCAAGGTGGGGACGGTCGGATGGGCTGGGTTGGTTGGTGATTGGGTGAGGGCGGAGGACGGCTCAGCCGTGGGTGCGCGAGGGCGGTCGTGCTGCTGATGATGTGGAGGCAGAGCCTGGGCATTCCGAGGGCCGTGCGGCCGGTCGCGCCGTGCTGCGGGCGAGGGCGGCGTGGACCTGCGCAGTCGGGGGCCCCTCGGTCGGCGGCGCGGGCGGCGCCGGAGTGGGGTGGCCGTTCGCGGTCTGCCAGCGGGCGCGCACGTTGTCGAGCGGCCCGAGTGCGTGCAGGGCGTGGCTGATGAGCCGTCCGGGGGCCAGGGTCTCGTTCTCGGCCAGGGCGCGGATGGCGCGGGCGGAGGCGGCGGCCGTACGGGCGACGGAGGAGCGCATGATCTGCTCGCCGAGCCACTCGGCGCTGCCGGCGCCGACGCCGTCGCAGATGGCGGTGAGCTGTTCGGCGGTCAGCGTGCCGTCGGCGAGGAGACCGCGCCGCTGGGCTTCCCACAGCACGGTGATCCGGTCGATGGGTTCGCCGCGGTGGTGCAGCGCTCCCAGGCAGCGGTAGAGCTGGCCGTGGGCGGGGTCGGCGAAGTCGTCGGGTCGCAGCCAGCCGACCACTTCGTCCATCGCCTTCGGCTGCTCGACCAGGACCGCCAGCAGGAACTGCTCGTCCTCGGCGACCTGGTCCGCTCGTACCGGCGGCGGCGCGACGGGAGCTGTGGGGGGCGGTGTCGCCGGGGCGACCGGGCGCGGTTCGGACCCCCAGCGGCGCGCGAGGTCTTCGAGCACCCCGGCCAGGACGTCCGCATGGTGCAGCGCTCCTTTCACCTCACCTTGGAGGGCGTCGGCGCGGGCTGCCTGGTGGAGGCGGATCGCGTGCGCGGTCACGCTGCGGTGGATCGCTCCCTCCAGCACCATCCGGCCGTACACCGGGGCGTGCTCGGGTCGCGGGCAGGCCGAAATCAGGATGTGGGGATACACGGCGGTCAGCCCTCGGACATGGTGACTGGCCTCGGCGACGGCGTCCGTCACCCAGGACAGCGGCACGCGTTCTCCGGTCGCCACGGCGGGATGGCTCTCGGTCCGGAGCTTGCGCAAGGCGGCGAACAGCGCCTGGTGGATGGGCCGGTAGAAGTGATCGGGCGCGAGCCAGTCCAGGTGCGCGAGCTGGCTGGGGTCGAGCAGCACCGAGCCGAGCACCGCCTGCTCGGCACTCAGCAGCGGGTTCATCGCCGCCGCCCGGGGCGGGGAGTCGGCGGGTCGTCCTGCTGCGAGTGGAGATCGGCGACGGTCTGGTCGGCGGCGGTCATCGCGTCGGCGAAGCGGTCCAGCGCGCTGGTGAACGTCGGGTCTTTGGCGAGGATCGATTCGGAACCGGTGACGAGCCACCACTGGCCACCGCGTCGGACGACCGGTGACCGGGCGAGGCGTTCGGAACGCGTCGGAGGAGGGGACGGAGTGCGCGAGGACATGAGGGGACTCCTGAGCAGGTAGAGGGGAGGGGCAGGCCGTGAAGCCGATGTCGGCCCGGACGGGGGTGCCGGAGCGGCAGGACTAGGCAGGAAGCCGTCCGGATGGCCGTTCTCCGGTTCGGCGTCCGTGAGCGCGTCGGAGATGTCGCCCTGATGTCCGGACCACTCGTGGGCGGTGACCCGGTCGATCGGTGCCTGGTCCAGAGGCCGGCGACTGCGGTGCGGATACGCCTGGCCGAGTAGCGGCGTGACCTCCGTCAGCGGCGACGGCCGCGGTCGAGAGCCGTCTGCGCGGATGCCGGGAGGGGTGACGTGGTGGGCGGTGGGGTGTGCGGTGTGGGGCGGTGGGGTGTCGTGGTGCGTGTGGTGGCGGCTCGGACTCGTGGGGAGGTGTCGTCGGTGTGCTGGAGGGCGTTGGCGGTGTCGGTGAAGCGGCGCCAGGCGTAGTCGGAGCGGTCCGCGGTCCAGGCTGGCGCCTGGGCGACGAGGGCTTCGGCGAGGGCGGCGACGTCGTTCTCGGGTGCGGTGCCGCGTGCGAGGAGGGGGCCGGCGGGGGACCACAGGTCGATACGCCATTCGTCGCCGAGTCGGACGGCGGTGACGAAGCCGTCGTCGGGTGCCGGTTGGTAGGTCCAGATGTGGGCGTGGACTGTCCAGCCGGTTCCGGCGAAGGCGGGTGGGGCGGGCTTGGGCAGCGGTTCGGGTGTGCCGACCTCGAACATGTCGAGCAGCGGTCCGTCGCTGAGTGCCGCGTCCATGAGCCGCAGCGCATCGTCCGTGGAGACGTCCTGGCGTCCCTTGAGCGCGGCGAGGACGGTGCGCAGGGTGCTGAGGTGTTCCCGGGCGTCGCCGGGGTCGAGCCGGTCCTCGGCGGGCCCGTCCTGGCGTAGCCAGTGCCGCACCGACGCCGCCTGGGACCGCAGCGATTCGATGTCCCTGGCGGAGAGCCGTTCAGGTAGGTGTTCGACGCGGTGGACCAACTGCCAGTAGGGCTTGAGGTGTTCGTTGACGACGTGGCGGGCGATGCGGTCGATCTGGGGGCGGAAGCCGGCCACGGCCCCGGTGCGGACCTGGTCGTCGTGGTGGCGTAGATCGGTGAGCAGGCGCATGTAGGCGTCGTGGGTGTCGATCCGGTCGCGGACGACGGACTCGTAGGCCCGGTTGAGGAGTTCCAGATCCGACAGTTCCCGCGCTCCGGACTCGGGATGGTGGGCTGCTTCGCGCCGGAGGGCGGCGACGCGTTCGGCGGCGGGGACGTCCCAGACCCCGCTCATGCCGCACGCCCGAAGCCGGAGTCGTTCGCCTTCGCGAGTGCGCGGTCGGTGATGGTGGCCGTGGCGGCGGCGGAGGCGGGTGCGATGGTCTTCGCCGACGGCTCCTTGTACCAGGGCTTGAGGTCGAGCAGCGCGATGCGTAGGCCGGTGGCCAGGAGGAGTGCCTTGCCCTTGGGCAGCGCACGGATCGCGTCGGGGGCGAGGATCCGCTCGGTGCGCATGGACACGGAGGTCGACTTGCCGCTGTCGGAGCGGGAGACGGAGACGGTCCGTACCTCGTGCTCCCCGATCGCGCGGCTCAGCTTGTCGGCGAAGTCGATGTCGTCGATGCCGGAGCCGACGATCTTGACCGTGGCGGCGCTCCAGAGTGCGTCCATGCCGGCCTCGCCCCAGCACCGCTGGCCCTGCCGGTAGGACTGCAGGATCGTCATCGGGATCACGCCCCGTGAGCCCAGGTGGCTGTACAGGTCGGGGAGATCGGAGATCTTGCACACGTTGGCGGCCTCGTCGAGGACGCACAGGGCGGGCGGGTCGAGCCGCCCGCCGGAGCGCTCGGCGACGACCACGGCCGCGCGCATCACCGCGTCGGCCGCCGCCGCGATGATCGCCGATGCCGAGCCGCCGCCGTCCTTGCTGAGCAGGTACAACGTGTCGCGGGAGGTGGCGAACGCGGAGGGCTTGAACTCGGGAAGGCGCTTGTCGGGTGTGACCCAGGCGGCGATGTCTGGGTCGAGCAGACAGCTCGCGTACTGCCGAGCGGTCTCGTAGATGCCGTCCCGCGTTTCGGTGGCCCCGCTGACGGTGCCCTGGAGCTGGGCGGCGACCGCCTCGTGTCCGGCATCGGTGAGCAGGTCCACCGGCGTGCGGTCGGCGGGGGAGGCGAGCCAGGCCAGGACATCGGTGATCGGGCGCCGATGGCTCGCGGCGGCCAGGAACAACGCGCCCAGCGTGTTGCTCGCGGCGGTGGACCAGAAGTCGGCACCGCTGGACTCGTCGACACTTGCGGCGACGAAGTGCCCGGCCAAACGTTTCGCCCCAGCCAGGTCACGGGCGTCGGCCAGGATGTCCCACCACATCTCGCGCGGGTGGTGGGCGATCTGCTGCGGGTCGAGCGTCCAGATCGTGCCGACCTCGGCACGGGCGTCCACCGTCGCGGTGAAGGCGTCGTTCGCCGCCTTGTTCGAGGTCAGCAGTACCGGGCCGGGAGCGGCGAGGATTGCGGGGATCGCCAGCCCGGACGTCTTGCCGGAGCGCGGGGCCATGATCGCGACGATCACGTCCTCCCAGGAGGCACGGACCTCGGCCCGGCCCGGGGAATGCGTGCCGACGAGGATCCCGCGGTCCGCGGGAGCGACCTCCTTTGGTTTGAGGCCGGACAGGCTCGGCCGCAGGCTCTTCGCCTTGGCGGCGATCTCCTTGTTCATCAGAGGGGCGAGATCCCGCCTGCGGGCGAGGCCGTTCTTCGCACCGCCGCGCAGCCGCAGCCACACAACCAGGCCGGTGACGGTGAGGCAGACGGAGAGCAGTCCGGGAACGAGCCGCGCGCCGACCAGCAGAGCGGTGGGGCTCAGGTGCGGCCACAGCGCGTCGGGGTGCAACAGCGAGTTGGTGGCCTCGAACGGCGCCCAGGGGCCGGTGCCGACGAGAGAGTTGGTGAGGTTGCCGGTCAGCCAGGCGAGGGAGCCGAAGGCGATGGCGGCGCCGAGGACGCCGAACAGGAGGTAGAGGAGCGCGTCGGAGCCGGTGGTGGTCGAGGGCGCGCTGGTACGTGGTGCGGACATGGCGGGTCCAAGGGGGGAGAACGGACAAGGCGAGGCGGGGCGCGCGGCGCTCTTCTGCTGGTCATCGGGGCAGCTCCTGCTCCGGGAAGGGGGCGGCGGTCGAAGTCAGGCCGAGGTCATCGCGTGCGCGGCGACCGGGGCGGTGAGGCGCTGGTGGGTGCTTCGGATGTCGCGTCGACGGAGGGCGCGGTCCGCTGGGTGCCGGCGTGTGGGGAGGAGGCGCGGGCGGCTCGCTGTCGGTCCGCTTCCGGGTTCTGGGTGGCGGGCGGCTTTTCGTCCGCGACCGCGTCGTTGCCGAGGACATCGCTGAGCGGCTCCCCGGTCCGCAGGGCAGGCACCTCGTCGCGGTACTTGGGGTCGCTGAGTTGCACAGGGCACGTGCCGATCATGTCCTCGGCGACCACCAGCTCCTCCTGGACGTCCCGCAGCATGCGAGTGGCGGCGGCCAGCCGTGTCCACGTCTCGAAGGTCGGGTTGTGGTGCGGGTTCTCGAAGGTCAGCCGGGCTCGGGTCCAGTCGGCCGCTGCGGCCACGAGTTCGGTCAGCTGGGGGAGGGCCCCGAGCGCTCCGTTGACCTCCTTGATGATTCCGGCGACCTCATGGGGAGTCGCTGTCTCCGTGAGCCGGGCTGTCATCCCCGGGACGGAGTACGGGTCGGCCGACGGGTGGGGCAGGTGTCGGACCTGCGGGGGCGTGTCGGAGCCGGGCGCCTTGCCGCTGTAGGCAAGCCGGATGTTGTGCTGCATCGCGGCGCCTACGGCGTCGCCGATGCTCGGGTAGAACTCGGGCACTGTTCCTCCTTGGGCGGGGAGTTGGGTCGGTGCCGGGTGGGTTGGACAGATCCCTCGGACCTTGGCCGGTCTAACGGGTCCGAGGACTTGTGACCTGCGGCGCACCTACGGCTGTACCGACCTCCGGCGACGGAGTTCCAAGCGCCGAAGACGCCTTGGCCCTGTCCGCCGCGGGTGACGTGGCGAGAGCCGCGTTTCGTGCGTCGGGCGGGGATGGGGACTGCGTCTGCGCCCCAGTGTGGTCCTGGCGCGAGCCGCTGACACGGTGCAGTTCGCGTCCCGCTCCGACGAGTTCCGATTGCGCCGCGCTGACGAACTCCGCAGCGAAGCCGAACCGGTCGGCGAGCGCGTACGACTCGTCGTCGAGGTCGGTGATCTGTTCGCCTGCCGTCTCCAGAGCTTCCCGGAGGCGTTCCAGGACGCCGTGTTCGGGATGAAGGAGGTGACCGACCGCCTGGGCAAGGTCGGCACCGTTCTCGGCGGCCCTGATCTGGTCGGTCAGCCGCAGGACTTCGGCGCTGGCGGTGTAGAGCCCGAGAGGGTTGGCCGGGCTGGTCAACCGCCTCGTGTCGAGGTCGGGGTCCAGATCGACGCTGTACCGGGCGGCGCGGAGCATCTCGGCTGCGTGGGAGGCGATGGCGACGCGCTCAGCCTGCGGGGTGGTGGTCGCCAGGCGGTGGCGGCGGCCGTACCAGTCCTCGATCTGCTGGAAACCGGCGTGCTTGAGGAGCGTGGCGGACAGGTCGTCGCTGGCGCCCTTCGCCGAGACGCTACCGCTGGGCTCTGCGCTGATGGTGATGTAGGAGGCAGGCACGTGGTTCTCCTGGGCGCGGGGTGTCGGGCGCGGGGTCGGGGGCAGGTGGCCGAGTTCGCTGGCGATGCGGTGGCACTCGGTCTGGAGACGGAAGGCGTCGCGGTAGGTGTTGTGGAGGCTGCCGTCCTCGCGGGCGAGGGTGGCCACGACGTGCACTTGCCGTGCTTGGTTGCGCACGGCGATCCACCGGCAGGCGTCCGGATCGCCCTCCGGCGCGATGCCGGTGGCCGCCACGATCCGGCGGGCCACCTCGGCCCACTGCGCGTCTGTCGGGTCGGGGTGCCGGGGATCGGAGCGGACCGAGCAGACCCACACTGGCCGCTCGGGAGCTCGGGTCCCGAGGCGCTCGACGGGTGCGTCGAGGGCGTGGGCCAGGTACGCCGGCGCGTCGGTCTGGGCGAGCATCTCGATCGGGGCACCGTGGCCGTCCCCCGCGATCAGGCGGGGGTTGGTGTGGTTGCCGCGCTCGCCTGGCCCGTACAGGTACTCCAGGAGGCCGGCGGTATGGCTGGCACGCTGCAGGTGGGCGATCACGGCGTCTACCTCGAAGGGGAGTGGTGAACGGGAGCCCGGGTGGTCGGGCCGTTGGGGGAGAGAGGATCCGCGGAATCCGCGGTTTGGCCCGGCCGGAGATGGGTGGTAGACGCCTGATGTCACTGCGGCTCGTTGAGGCCCTGGTCGTAGGCGGAGTCCGCGCAGGCGGAGCGATCCGGTGCCCGCCGAAGCGGGGCACCGGGCGTCAGAAGTGGGGGTTCTCCGTGGGCCGGTCGGCCCCGGTGGCTGCCTCGAGAAGCTAGGTCAGGTCGCCGGGCTCGGAGGAGCGTTGATCAATCCACCAGCCGGCGCGGGTGATTGTGCGAGCCGCGTCCTCGATCTCCTCCCACTCCGCCTCGCTGGTCTCGCCTTCGAGGACCAGAGCGGTGTACGCGGCAGCCAGGACCCGGTGGCGGCACCGCACGCCCCAGGCGACGGCCCGCTCGCGGCCTTCGAGGGGCGGCATTCGGTACTGCTGCGACCAGGCTGCGGACTCGGCCTGCTCTTCGGCGCGATTGGCCTCCAGCCAGGCGGCCTTTTCCTGCTCGTGGCCATCCTTCGCGGCCCGCCAGCAATCGGTGCACTCCTGCTTGGAGAGCCCACTCGGCGAACCCCGCGCGACGGTCGGCCGCCCGGTCGGACAGGTTTCGCTCAGCCTGGTGCCCACAAGAATGGGTGATCTGCCAAAGAGTTTTCACGGCCATGGGAACTGCTCCTTACGGGAGTTGGGTCAGCGGTTACGGGAGAACGCGATGCGAGGGTCCACCGGGCGGGTTCCCGGGCCGGAGGCGGCGGGCGCGGCCACCGGCGCCTTACCTGGCAGGCCGGCGCGGGCGGGACTGGCGGCGAGCGCGGCGGCGCTCATGGGGAGCTTCTGAGTGGTGAAGCCCTGATCGCGCTGGTGGCGCGCTGCCGTCGTAGGCGCGGGTGACTGGCGCGCAGTAATCTCCTGGGCGAGGAGGGGCTGTACGGCCACCTGGAGGTCGGCCCGGTGCATCGCCAGCGTGGCGGTGGCGACCTTGTCGAGCGCCTCGCTGCGGTGCGTGGTGATGTGCAGCGTGTAGATGTCCAGGCCCGGGTTGAGCCGCCAGCCGTGCTCTTCCAGGATGAGCGGGCCGCCGAGAGCAGAGGAACCGTCGGCGGTGGCGGCGACCACACCGAGCTGCGGGTGCTCGGCGAACGCGACGTCCGGCTCGACGCGCGCGGGCCGGTCGAGGACGGGCGCTGGTCCGGAGGTCAGCGAGGGGTCGAACGCGGCGTCCACGTCGACCCGGTAGCCGGCTTTGCGCAGTAGCGCGATGGCCCGGGTGGTGCGGCCCTGCCCATCATTCTGCTGGTTGGCCAGCGCGTACAGGTTGGGGTGGTCGGGGACGGGGTGGAAGTCGAAACCTTTCAACATCCAGGTGCTTGCCGCCAGTTGCTTGGGGTTGGCGGCGACGATGCCGAAGTCGGGGTGGCGGCCGACCGCGATGTCGGGAAGCGGGTCGTGCTCGGGGGTGGGCATGGCGGGTCCATCCGATGGGCGCAGGGGGAGCGGGGCGGTCGAGGGCGGGGACGGTTCTGCTGGTGCGGGACATGGCGGGCTCCAAGGTGGGCGGCGGTCAGCGACCGGGCGCGGACGAGGGTCGGGCGGGAGGCAGGGAGGGAGGTGCGGCTGAAGCTGACGGCGGCGCGGCTGGGGTCGTGCGTTGTGCGGTCGGTGAGACCGCGAGAGCGGCGGCGACCCGGGACGCCGCCGGTTCCTCCGGGGCGAGCTGGTCCACCCGGGCCTGGAGCCTGCCGGGGTGGTTGGTGTGCCGGTCGGCCAGCACGCCGCGCATGGACCGAATGTCCAACGCGTAGGAGTCGAGCTTCTGGGCGATGTAACGGAGCCGGTTCGCGTAGTGGGGATCGGCGGGTTCGCCCAGGCCCTCCCACCAGCCGGCCGTCGTGTTGAGGGACTCCACGACGCGCTGGAGAACGCCGTCACCGGGAGCGGTCAGCTCGCTCAGTGCGGCGACGACCTCGCCCGTGTGCGACGCCGACTGGATGGAATGGGTCAGGTGGCCGAGACGGTCACCGATGCTGAGTCCCTGATGGTCAGGGGGCGGCAGGCTGGGGTCGAGCAGGCCGGGATCGCACGAGACGTCGAAGCCCTCGGCCTGAAGCATGTCGACGGCCCGGGTCACCATCTGCCGCTGCTCGACCGGGTCGGTCATGGCGGAGGGCAGCCGGTGGAAGCGCTCGCGGAACAGCACGACCGGGACGAAGCCCGCACGGTGGAGCACCGCGTCGGCGCCGCTCTCCTGGGCAGGTCGCCGCGGTTCCGGTCGGGGCGGCAGGCCGAGCTGATCCAGGCGCGTGTCGATGGCGGCGAGCAGGCGGGGGATGCTGCCGCCGTACCGGACATGGGGACCGTCGGGCTCCGAGTCGTAGATCACTTCGTGGAGCGTGGAGTCGTCGGGATGCCCGCGCGTCACCAACCAGCTCTCCGGATACCCGGGTGGGTGGTCGGTGGGCGGTTCCTGGGGCGGAGAGATGATCAGGGCGCTGCCGTCGGGGAGTTCGGCGTGGACGATGTAGTCGCTGAGGCCGTACTCGACGGTGCAGGACAGTCCGCGTTGCCGAAGCGGCGTGGTCAGGTGGCTGTACGGGTGGTCATGCTCCGACGTGCCAGCGGTGGCTTCCTGGATGCAGCGTTCGCTGGTGCGCGCCGTGATGCGTGTGCCCTCCCGCTGGAGGGTGACCAGGGTCTGATCGGGGCGCATGTGGGCTTCTCCGTGGCCGGCCGTCCCCAGCGGTCGACGGCGGCGGCAAGCCGCAGCCGGGCGGGGACTGCAGGGGTGGTGGCGTTCGTCGAGGATCCGGCGATCGGACGGTTTGGCCCCGCCGGACGTCGGTGCTAGATGCGTCAGCGCGAGCGGCGCACGGCAGGGGCGTCGGACGTCGCCGAGGCGGGCGGCGAAGTGGGAGAGGTACCGTGCTGGCCGGAGGCGGATCGGGCCAGGGCCGCCTGGACACGCCCGGTGTGCGCGGACTGGTCATCGCCGATCCGGTCGGTCAGGTGATCGGCAGCCCTGGCCAACGCCGCTCCGCCGTAGCTGAGTTCGTCGGCGTAGTGCCAGCCTTCGGAGTTGCGGATCTCGCGGGCTCGTTGCTCGTAGAGCTCCCGCGACCCGGGCATGGACCCCTCCATGAGCGCGATGACCTGATCCCACTCGTGGCGGATCTCGCCTGCTCGCTCCAGTACGGAGTCGATCCCCCGCAGGCGCAGCAGGTCGGCGCTGATCGGGCCGTCCACGTAGTCGGCCGGTTGCGCGGCGGCCCGGACACTGGCGAGGACTTCGGGGCCGTGGGCCAGGAAGGTCTCGACGTGCTCCCAGGCGGCGGCGTCCCGGGCCACCTTGCCGTCGGCGTACCCGGTTTCATCGACGGGCCAGCCGTCCTCGTCGCAGTACGAGTCGGAGACCGCGTCCCACTGGTCCGAAGCCTGCCTGATGCCGTCGGCGGCGGAGGCCAGGGCCTGGACACGCGCCCGCCATGCCGCCCGTTTGTCGGCGTCTTGCGGCTGGCAGTCAGGGGTGGCGGAGGAGCCGGGAGAGGTAGGCATGGTCGTTACTCGTTTCTGTACGGGTGCCTCACCGCGAACGCGGCAGCGAGCGCGTGACGGAAGGTGGGACCGGAGCCGGAGCGTCGTTCCGCTGGCCGGGGGAGGTTCCCCGGGCCGACGCCGCTGGCGAGAGACGGGCTGCTGCTGCCGCTTGGTACGCCCGGGAGCGGACCTCGTGGTCGACGTTCTCCGCGACGAGATGCAGCTCCTCGCCGAGGTCGGTCAACCGGGAGGCGATGGCGTCCAGCTCGGACGCGCTGCTTCGGGCACCGTGGACGCGACACCACTCGGAGGCGGTTTCGAGCATCTGGTGCAGGCGGGCCACCGCGCCGAAGTCCTCCGTGACGGCCTCGCGGAACAGGTCAGTGAACTCCTCGGTCCGGGCTGCGGCGAGGCGGTCGTTCCCGTCAGTTGCCGGTGAGCCGCCGTCCGGACTCGTGGCCGGGCCGGCCGTCGGGTGGCGCTGGAGCGGGGCGGCATCCTCGACCGCACCGAACCGGAGACCAGGGGCGAGCCCGGACCGGGGACCCGACACCCCATGGGGGCTCACTGTCGCGCCTCCCTGCTTGATCCAGGAACTGAGGACCCGTCAGTTACTGTGAACTCACGGGGGTCTGCATGCATCCGGGCGTCCGTGTCGAACAGTTCGCGCTCGGCCGGATGCAGGATGTGCTGCGTGATGAAGCTCCGGCCTGCGACTTTCCACAGGCCCCGGCCCTTGGTCAGGGCGGACACGGCCTGGGTTTCGATACCGGTCAGGCCGAGCAGCGACGCGGCTGCGGTGAGCTGGTCGGGCTCCTGGCGGTAGATGATGCGGGTGGAACAGTCGGCGAGGAGACCCTCGGCCAGCACCCGGCCACGCGAGCCGGCGTCGCCCGCGCTCAGCAGATCGCTGAGGCGGTGGATGACCATCAGGTTGGCGATGCCGAGCCCTCGGCTGAGCTTCCACTGGCTCTGCATGCGCTCCAGCAGGCCGACGTGCCTCATCACGCGCCATGCCTCGTCGTAGATCACCCAGCGTCGGCCGCCGGCCGGGTCGGCGAGCGCGGACTCCATCCAGGCGCTCGCGCAGGTCATCGCGAGGACCAGCGCGGTGTCGTCGCCCGAGCCGCCGAGGCGGGAGAGGTCGATGGACAGCATCGGGGTGGTCGGGTCGAAGGCGACGGTCGAGGGCGCGTCGAACATGCCGCTCAAGTCGCCGTGGACCAGACGGCGCAGGGCATGCGCGAGGTCCTGCGCTGCGGGCCCCATGCGCCCGGCCTGGTCGCCGAGAGCCCGGTCGAGGCGCTCGGGCGCGCCGAGGGTGTGCGCGATCTCGCCGAGCAGGGGCACGGTGCCGCCTGCCTCGGCTTCGGTGACGACCAGGTCCAGCGCGAGATCGAGGGCCGTGTGTTCCATCGGCTGGAGATCGCGCTTCAGTACGGTGCGCGCGAGGCCGGCCAGGAGCAGGAGACGGCGCTTGCGGACCTCCGTTGACCAGTCGTTCTCGCTCACCGAGGCGGGCCGGGCCGGGGCATCCAGGGGGTTCAGCCTGCCCGGGAGCCCCGGGCCCAGCGCGATGCTGTAGCCGCCGAGAGCCTGCGCGACGGCCGTCCACTCGCCCTTGGGGTCGCAGGGCACGTAGACCCGGTAACCGTGGGCGATCGCCCGGGTGGCGATGGACTTGGCCAGTGCGGACTTGCCCATGCCGATGATTCCGGCCAGGACCGCGTTGGGGTTGGTGAAGCCCTCGACCCGGCCGCTGCTGTACAGCGAGAACGGGTCGTAGCAGAACGCGGCCTCCGCGTGGACGTCGCGGCCGATGAAGATGCCCTCCGCGCCCAGTCCGCCCTCGGCGAGGAAGGGATAGGCCCCGGACACGGTGGCGGTGGTCATCCGGTGGGCGGGCAGGTTGAGCTTGCCACCTCGTGCCGAGGCCGGGCCGGGGCGTCCAGACGGCGGATAGGTCGGCCGCAGCTCCGGGTCGAGGGTCTCCTCGTCGCGGCGCTTGGGCGGGGTCCCTGCGAGGCGGGCCTGGCGCCGGGCCTCGGCGAAACCGGCGCGGGCGGCGCGCTGCTCGGCCCGCGACGACTTGCGGGGAACGAACAAGGGGGAGGCGCTGGCGCGAGTACGGGGCATGAACGATTCTCCAGACGGAAGGCAGGGTCAGTGGCGGACGAGGCCGGTGAACGGAGCGTGGAGGTCGGCCGGGGTGGTACGGCGTCGGACCAGGTGCGCGGTGCGCTGGTGGCGCTGGCAGATGGTCAGCTCCGGTGCGCCTTCCGGCAGGCCGGCCTGGCACGCCTCGCGTTCGGGGACCTTGCCGGAGTCCGGCCGAGGTGCCGCGTGGTAGGCGGCGTGGACATGGTCGGCGGCCTGCCAGATCCGGGTGCGGGCGGCGCTGAGCTGGTCGCCCTCGATCGGCGTGAGCTGGCCCGTTCGGGCGGCGTGGGCGTCGAGCAGGCCGTGCAACGAGACGAGGTGGGCGTGCAGGGCGTCCAGTTCGGCTCGGGTGGTGACGAGAGGACCGCCTGGCACGTTGAGCGCGCGGTGGAAGTCGAGCGCGGCGGTGGCGAAGGGCACGAAGTCCTGCGCGGTCGGGCTGGCGGTGCGGGACATGGGGGTGCTCTTTCGGAAGGGGGGAGGGCCGGCATCAGACGGCGAGGGCGAGCGGCATGGCGGCGGCGGTGAACGCCTCGGCCTGCTGCCAGGTGAGCGGCCGGAGGTCGAGCTGGGCGCCGACCGCCGCGGTCTCCACGACCGCGCAGGCGGAACGAAGTTCCTCCTCGGAGTCGGCCGAGACGGTCAGCAGGCCGGTCAGGGCGACATCCGCGTGGCCCGCGATGAGCTGGCGCTCTCGGGACTTGATGTCGTGGTACTCGATGGAGTCCGCTTCGGAGTCGACCTGGCCGCGCCGCGCTCGCTCGGCTGCGTCCGCGATCACGCTGGCCTTCTTGCGCTGGACATCGCGCAGGGCGGCGTCCAGCCCCTTCGGCTCGTACGACAGCGACAGGGTCCGCCGCACTCCGGCGGTGAACAGCAGCTGGTGCAGGAAGCCCGCTGAGGTCTCGGTGCGGGGCCAGTTCTCCACCCAGTACGTGCAGTGGACGGCGGAGTCGGTCGCGATGTGGTCCGACTTCTCGACGACCACGACCGGGCCGGCCGCGGCTGCGTCGGCCTCGGGGCGCCCGGAAGAGGACCAACGGTCCAGTGCGGAGAGGGCCTTGGGGTCGTACGCCGTTCGTACGACTGCCGCGATCTCGCGGGCGGTGAGCCAGCCGGTGGGGTTGAGCCCGGCGGTGCGCGCGGCCTGGTCGAAGGTCGAGGTCAACTGCGCCAGGACGCTGAAGGACCCGGTCAGACCACCACCGGCCTGGTTGATCAGCCGCCTGGCGGCCTTGGCGTCCTGCGAGACCGCGACGTATGCCTCGTGCGGAGCAGCGGCCGGGCCGGCGCTCTGGATCAGCTCGCTGTAGACCTGGCCGGCCACCGGGGCGTCGGGCCGGCCGTGCTCCTCCCAGTACCGGCGAAGGGCGTCGCCGGAGTCCGGCACGGTGCGCTCGATCACCTGAATCCGGGCGACCTGGCCGGTGCGGGCCAGTGCGGCGAGGGCACGGCCCCAGCCGTTGACGTTGGCGTTCTGGGTGCCCGGGTCGAGCAGCGCGTAGGCGCGGGAGGACACCTTGACGACGGCGGTCAGAGTGCCGGTGTGGGGGTTGTGGACGGCGCCGTACCGGCGGTCGGGTGCGGTGACCACGCGCAGGCTTGCGGCGGTTCCGGGCAGGTGGAGGAGTCCTTCGCGGACCGGTCGGCGGGAGGGTCGGACGAGCCAGATCAACTGGCCCCGCATCCGGCGGAGCGCGTACCGGGTGACGATCGGCGCCCAGTCGGCCAGGGCCCGGCCTCGGTAGCGGACGAAGACGAGCAGGGCGATGGCGGCCCACAGCGGGATGAGTTCGAGAGCGCCGACCACGCCACGGGCGAGGATCACGGCGAGCAGGAGCAGGCCGGTGAGGCTCACGACGATCAGCTGTGGGGCGGTGAGGCCGAGCAGGATGCCGCGCCTGCTGCGGTGCGGGAACTTCACGGTGGCCGTGGTGGCTTCGGCCTGGCGGTTGTCAGACATGGCGGTTCCAGACAGTGGGAGCGGGCGGGCAGGGGCGGAGGCGTGGCGCTCTTCTGGAGGTCATCGCAGGACTCCACCCGTGTGGTCGGGGGAGGGGGTGGGCTGGAGGGAAGCAGCCCGCCCCCTCGGTGGTGGTGGGTCAGGACCCGGACGGCGGCTGGTCGGGGTAGACCCAGCTCGTCGGAGTCGGGGAGCCGGTCGCCGACGGACCGGTGGAGGGCGGCGGTGGTGCGGCGGGACCATCAGGCGGAGCGGCACCTACGCGGGTCAGGCTGCCGCCCGGAATCGACGCGCCAGCGGGCTGAGGGGCGGAGGGAGCGCCCTCGGAGTCCCCTGCTTCGGTGTCGGCAGGCCGTGTGATCAGCGCGGGGATGCCGGGGCGCTGGATCAGGGCGCGGCCCTTGTCGCCGGAGGCGTTCGGGTCCTCGCCGTACCGGAAGCGGGTCTGCGGCTTCGGAGGTCCGGCGTCGATACCCTCCTTGCTCAGGTTTCCGCCGGTGGGGTTGATGCCGGAGGCGACACCGTCGCTGCCCGCGCCGGGGACCTTGCTAGGCCCCTGCGGAGCGGGAGTGCCGGTGCTGGCCTGCATCGCGAGGCTGCCCGCGGTCTTCGCCGCGCCTGCGGCGACCGCCATGCCGGCGACGCCGGTACGGTGCAGGTCGTCGTGTCCGCCGCCGTCACTCGCCCAGTGGACGAACTTGTAGGTGGCGTACGGGCAGAGCAGGACCAGGACCATCACGACGATGCCGGCCATCGCGTCGGAGAGGGCAGCCATGCCGTCCGTGGCGTCGGACTTGCCCATGGCCGAGACGCCGATCAGGAAGACCACGGTCATCAGCAGTTTCGACACGACCAGGGTGGCGGTTGCCTCGATCCACCCCCGCCGCCAGCGCTTGGCGACCTCCCAGCCACCACCGGCTCCGGCGAAGACGGCGAGGGCGACCATGATCAGGACACCGACCTTGCGGGCGACCATCACGCCCCAGTACATGAACGCGCCGATCGCGCAGCCGAAGGCGACCAGGGATGGGATGGTCCAGCCGAGGGCGTACATCGGCCCCAACTGGTTGACCTTGATGACGCGGCGGATCGCGTCGTCCACTGAGCTGTTGGCCGCTTGGAACAGGCCGTCGGACAGGGCGTCGACCACCGTGATGGCGACGGAGGTGAAGGCGACGGCGCAGAAGGAGAAGAGGACGCCGGTCATCGTGCCGATCGCGGCTTGGGCGAGTGCGCGTTCGTCCCGTCGCCAGGCCGCGAGCATCAACTGGATGCAGAACGTGCCGACGGTCAAGGCGAGACCGATGGGCAACAGCAGCTCGTAGTTGTCCCGGAACCAACCGGCGTTGAGATCGATGGCGGTGGTCTCGTTGACGGCCCTGGCAGCGAGATCGGCCGCGCTGGCGGCAAGCTCACCCGCTGACTTCGCGATCCACGCCCCGATGCCGTCGGTGACGGTCCCGGCGGGATTGGCGGCAAAGTCGACGGCGCCGCAGACCTTGTCCATCAGCGGAAAGTCGCAGACTCCCATGGCGGTACCTCCTTTCTGGGTTGGGGTCAGGGAGCGACGGCCGACAGGACACCGGCCAGGGCGCAGGGCTGGGAGGGGCGGCACTGGACCGCGAGGGTGGTGACGCGGTTCTCGGCGCCGCCGTGCGACGAGCCTTTCCAGGCGATCGACTGTTTGCCGGAGACCGTCACCGCGTAGACGTACGCGGTGGTGATCGCCCCGGGGTCCGCCTGCAGGGCCTGGGTGAACGAGTCGGGGAAGTGCGCCTCGTTCACCTTGGCGGTGGCGAACTGGCCGTTGGCGGCCATCTCTTTCCACAGCACGCGCGAGGGGACGAGCGCGTCGACCGAGGCGGTGTCGGCGTACTTCCTCTCGCTGGTCAGCCACCCGCGCAGGGCAGCCAGCAGCTCGCGCTGGGAGTAGGCGCGGGTGTCGTACGACCACAGCGCCGCGGCTGCCGCCTTGCCGAAGGCGATCGGGTCGTGCGTGGACGGGGGAACAGGCAGGTCGCCGCGGCTGCCGTGCGGTCGTGACGAAGCGGAAGCAGAAGCGGTCGAGGAGGGGGAAGCCGAACTCACCTGCGGTGCGGGAGCCTTGGAGGAGGTCCTGCCGTCGCGGGTGAGGTAGGCGGCCAGGCCGGCGAGGGCGACGAGCACCACCAGGACAGCGGTGCCGAGCAGCGCCCGGCGGCGCACGCGAGAAGCGCCGCCGGGGTTCGTGGAGCGGGGAGACATCAGCGGACCTGGCTCCCCAGCGTGCTGAAGAAGGCCACCACGCCGTTCGCGGCGCCCAGCAGGAGGGCCGCGCCAGCGCTGACCAGCACGCCCTTCTTGCCGTTGGCCTCGGCCTGGTGACCGCCGGAGTGGTGGCCCCAGGCCCACACACCCGCACTGACGGCGAGTGCGCCGACCACGGCGATGATCCCGAAGAGGTTGATCGAGCCCATCACCTGCTTGAGGACCGACAGACCCGGCAGCCCGCCCTCGTTCGGCTTGATCCCGGGGTCGTAGGCGAGCTGGACGACCTTGTCGACGAGGTACATAGTTGTGAACTCCAGTTTGATTTAGTGCACGCCAAAGCCCGAGGGGGCGAAGCGCCAGTGCAGGAGGGGGAGGGAAAAGCGCCGGTCAGACGACTCGGCGGGCCGCGAGAATCTGCGACTTCCAGGACGCGAGGGTCGTGAGGCGGACCACGTCCCCGGTGCGCGGGGCGTGCACGATCAAGCCCTGGCCGACGACCATCCCGACGTGCTCCGGGACTTTGGCGGTCCCTTCGGTGAAGACGAGGTCACCGGGCCGGAGAGCGTCCACCGATACCGGCTTGCCCTCCTTGACCTGCGTGTACGTCGTCCGCGTAAGGGTGACCCCGGCGGCCCTGTACGCCTGCTGCATCAACGAGGAGCAGTCGCAGCGGCCCATGGGGTCGCTCCCGTGGGAGTCGGTGCAACTCCCGCCCCACTGGTACGGCGTGCCGAGCTGGCCGAGCGCCCAGCGGATCGCCGTCTGAACCTTGGGCGGAGCGTCTGCCGGGATCTTGTATCCGGCCGGCACCGCGCCGGGCGGGATGGTTCCGAAGTCGGTGCCGTCCCCGCCGGCCGTACAGCCGCCCGCGGTACTCGACGCAGCACTGGCCGTGCTGTCCGAGCCAGACGGCGAAGGGCTCGGCGACGTGCCGCCGGCCTTCGACAACAGCGGCTCGATCGCCTGCTGCAAGGCGGTGGCCAAGGGCTCCCACTTCGCGTAAGCCTCGGGGAAGCCAGACCTCTGCACCGCCTGGGCAGCCTGGGTGACGGACAGGGACTGCCAGCCCGAGACCTTTCCCAACGCCTCGTAGAACTTCGTCGAGGCGTGCACCGGGTCGAGGATCTCGTTCGCGGTGCCCCACCCCTGCGACGGCCGCTGCTGGAACAGGCCCAGCGAGTCGCGGTCGCCGTAGGTGAGGTTCCGCAGGCCACTCTCCTGCAGCGCGGTCGCCAGGGCCACGATCTGGCCGCGGGCCGGGATGTTCATCGCGACGCCGGTGGCCTGGATGGTCTTGGCGTTGGGGATCTGCTCGGCCGGGTCGGCCAGGCCCGGCACGGAGACCGTGCCCTTGCCGCCGCCGTCCAGGATCGCCTTCACCTGAGCGGCAACGGCCGAGGTATCCACAGCCTGTGGACCGCCGGTCGAGCAGGAGGCCGTAGCAGTCCCGGCCCCGACGGCGAGAACCGGAACGGCCAGCAGGAGCGGACCGGAGGCGAAGAGACCTACGACCGCTCCGGTGGTCTTCTTCATCGCCGCCGCCGTTCGCCGGGGCGGAGAACCCGGCCGGGCAGCGGAGCTGGGTCAGGGCGTGGGCGTATCAGGGCGTGCTGCATCGCAGCGGCTCCTCACGGTTCGTAGGAGGCGCGGTGCCGACTTCTCGTGCAAAGCCGTCGACACCGCGCCGATGTGAATCCGCCTCTCAGGGCGGGCCCGGGTCAGGGGAGTTGGTAGCTCCCGGACACCGGGTTCAGGTCATGCGCGGCAGCCAGCCGCGCTCGTAATCTCAGGCGGTGCACCGGGCCTCCTCACGGCTTCGGGAACGGGGAGTCAACGTGCCTTCTGCTCCGCGTTTTTGGACGCGGAAACACGGATCAGCACAGGTCAGCAGGGGTGGAGTTGGACTCCGCCTCGGTGACGTGGCGAGACAGTAGACCGGGATTCCGGCCGCACCAAACGACCGCCGAACCCGGGCCCGAACTACGGCACAGGCTCGTTAGGTGCGGCCGGAAATCGCGGCTAACCTCCGGCGCAACCCCACTCCGGCCGCTTGCTGTTGACCGCCGTCCGGAGCGGGCTCAGTCCCGTCGTGCCCTGAAAGAGGCCCCGCACATGAGCTACACGCTGCACCGAGGCGACGCCCTCACCGTGCTGAAGACCCTCCCGGACGAGAGCGTCAACGCCGTCATCACCGATCCCCCGTACAACTCCGGCGGACGCACCAGCTCGGACCGCACCGGCCGCACCGCCCGCGCCAAGTACGTCACGGCCGGATCGGCGCACGACCTGCAGAACTTCCCCGGCGAGAACCGGGACCAGCGGAGCTATCGAAGCTGGCTGACCGCACTGCTCACCGAGGCGTACCGGGCCGCGACCGAGCACTCCGTCGCCATGGTCTTCTCCGACTGGCGCCAGGAGCCCACCACGTCCGACGCCCTGCAGATGGCGGGTTGGACCTGGAGTGGCACGATCCCCTGGATCAAGCCCGCCAGCCGGCCCCGCAAGGGCGGGTTCAAGCAGTCGGCCGAGTTCATCGTCTGGGGCGTCAAGGGCAGCCTCGAAAAGGACCGGGACCTCTACCTGCCCGGCCACTTCATCGCTTCCCAGCCGCGCAAGGACCGCGTCCACATCACCCAGAAGCCGGTCGAGATCATGCAGCAGCTCGTGCAGATCTGCCCAGAAGGCGGCACCGTCCTGGATCCCTTCACCGGTAGCGGCTCCACAGGCGTCGCAGCCTTGCGCGAGGGCCGGCAGTTTGTGGGAGTCGAGCTGTCCGCGCATTACGCAGAAGTCGCTGAGGCGAGGCTCCGCGCGGAGCTGACCCAGGACGACTTCGTCCTGGCAGGACCGGAGGCATGAGTATGAGAGCGACCGGACCGGGGCCAACGGACCGCAGACGGACAAGGGCGGCGGGTGCATCGAGAAACCGATGCACCCGCCGCCCTTCCTCTTGCGTCAGGCGTCACGCCGCCTCGAACGCCCTCCGGATCAGCGGGCCCGCCTTCTCCAGGTCGGCTGCCGAGGCGATACGCACCTCCAGGTCCCCGGTCCCGAGGTGGCCGATGCCGCGCATGTCGCGCGAAAAGCCCTCCTCCAACTCGACCGTGTCCGGGTCGACCTTCAGGTAGACCAGGATCGCCTCGTGCTTCGGACGGAAGATGACAGAGGCGACGTTCACCATTCGGCGGTAGGCGATGTAGTGCCGAAGCTGAGCCACCTCGACCTCGCCCCAGGCGGTGAGGGCCTCGTCCAGCTCGGCGTACAGGTCCTGCAGGCACGCGGGAGCCGCCCCCGGGGGCGGCTGAACCGAACCGACGCCAGCGCCGACCGCCACCTCTCTATGCCGACTCTGTCGCCGAGGTGGAGTGGGGCTGGGAGACCCAGAGGCGGACTCGACCAGCAGCAAGCTCAGCAGCCCGCCGTCGAAGATGCGGTAGCGCACCATGTCGACCCGCTCGCGCAGGCGCTTTACCGCGACCCGGTCGTGATGCGAAAAGCTGGCCGCGATGCAGACCATCCGCGGGTTCCGCCAGTCGATCGACTTGGCGGCCTCGGAACCCAGCTTCTCCTTGACCAGTGCCTCGAACTCGTGACGTGCGGAGTCCAACCACGACAGGTAGGAGACGGCCTGAGACAGGACACCGGTATCGGCGCCCTTCTTGTACTCGATCAGCGCAGGTGTGCCGTTCTCGTCCAGGCCGAGCGAGTCGATCCGGCCTCGGTGCCAAGGCCCCGTCGGGTACTCGGACGCGAGGAACCGGATGCCGAGCATGGCCTCCATGCCAGCCTCGATCCGGCGCTGCAACTCGACCTCCAGCGCCACCGTCGAACCGCGCAGCTCGACATCCCGGCCGTCGGCATCGAGCCGGAACAGCTTCAGTTCGCTCACCAGCGTCCCCCTTCGTGATCACTACAGGGAGAGCAATCGAAACCGGCCTGCGGGTATTCCTATGGATGCCTGCGCGTCATGCCTCGTCGGGGGCTGTCCCCTCGCTGTTCTCGGCCGGTGTGGACACCTCGGCGTTGTTTTAGGGAAGACGATCAGCTGGGCCGCGCTTGTCCGATTCGGACAGGTGCTGGACGCGTCACGGCGCTCGCGAAGGGGGTATGGGGATCGTCTCCCCAGGGCGGCGTGGGTTCAGCGTCGGATTGCGACGACCTCGACCTCTGCGTTCATCGCGCGCAAGCGACGTGCCGACTGGAGTAGGGAGACCTGGGCGAAGGCGAAGAGCGAGTCGACGGTGATCTCCTTTCCGTCCTTGAGGAGGATGGCAAGCACGACTTTCAGCGTGCCGAAGTCGCTCAGGAGGCGGTGGTCGGGGGTACGGTCCGCAACCTGCCTCAGGAAGGCGCTACGGATGGCTTCGTCGCTGCGCAGGGTTTCAACGGCGGTGACCGACTGGGCGAAGAGGTGGTTCAGCGGCGCGGTCCCGTCGCTGCTAGTGGCCTTCTTGACGCAGATCAGCTGGTTGTCTGGGCCGAGGACATCGCAGACCTCCAGTCCGCCACCGTTGAACTTGTCCGTGACGATGTTCTTCTTGTCGAAGAGGAGGTAGCCCTCCTGGCCTGCTGCCTGCTTGTTGTACCAATCTTCATCGTGAGAGTCTCGTCTCTTGGCGTTCGGTACTCCCTTCGGCCAGGCGGGCAGTTGGACGCTGGACGGCTTGCCCAGTAGCTCCCGGAGCTCTTCCTCCAACGTCTCGAGGAATCTGGCTCCCACCTCGTACCACTTTCCGTGGCCGTAGAAGTACCGCGTGGTTCCCACGGGAACGTCCGCGATGAGCCACTCCTTGCCGGTGGTCGCGGCGCTGGCTGGCGTTTTCAGGTCGTCGTCGCTGAACATGACGACCCGTACCTGACCGAGCGCCTTGAGGCGCTCGCCCTCGGTCTTGTCCGAGACGAACTCGAGGAGGACAGGAAGGTCTAGGTCGGTGACGTCGATGCTGCGGCTACCCGAGGTGATCCGGAACGCCTGGGCGGAGCCGAAGCCCTCCTGGCAGCTCTCCGGAACTCCCAGCGTGAGCCGCGGGTGACTCGGGTCGGCGAGCATGCGCTCAAGGACTGCCTGGGCGTCTACCGCCTTGCGGCTGCGGTTGTCCAGTGTGCGGAGCCGATCGACGAAGCCCAGTTCGGGCAGCGGATCCGGGCGTGAGCAGACGTCCTCTATCGCGCGCAGGTCGTTGAGGAATTCCTCCGGGGTGGTGGCCAGCGGCAGCTTGATGGTCGACTCGGAACACTCGACCCGAACATGCTTGGAGGTACCGGAAGGCAGTGAAGTCAACGGGATGCCGCTGACCGTTCCACAGATGCGGCGTACGACTGCGCCGAACCGGTCGAGCCCGAAGCCGTCGATACGCTCCCCCCGGGCGACGGAGTACTCGTCGACACGCCCTCGTCCGTCCATGATCTGGTTGCGCACCTTGATGATGCCGTCCTCGTCGAGGCAGCGGGTGGCGAACTCCAGGCCGAACTCATCATCGCGGTAGTACGGGTCCAGCATGTGCTGGCCGACCCCGTAACTCAGGGCGTACAGGCCGCGCTCGGTGCGCATGAGCACCAGGCCCGCAGCGGAGTGATTCCGTTCGTTGACCTCCAGGCCAGTGATCCGCTCGACGGCCGGGCACCAGTCGGCGCGGTCCCTGGGGATTCCCCCGTTCACCAGGAGCCCGGTGACGCCCTCCCGGGCGAACTCGCGGACTTGGTAACCGGGTCTGTCGAGATAGTGGGGGCGCACAAGGGCGCGGAGTTCTACCTCGTCACCGTTGGGAACAGTGAGTCGGTGCAGCGTGGACTTGCGGGTGCCGGTGCTGCTCTTCTGCTTGGCGGTCACGTCATGCTCCTTCGAGTCGAGGTGTCGGAGTCGGTGTCCGCGGGGCCGTTCTCCTCGATCCGCGTGACTTCGTGCTCATGCCCGGATCTCCTCTCGGCGCTGGGCGCTGTGCGGTGCGTCGGAGTTCCTGGCGCGTGATACCCAGTGAACAGGAGTGTGTTAGCGCCGTCAACTGAATGTAACTTGGTGATCGGAGTGCTGTCGGTGTACGGTCGTGCCATGGTCGGAGAAAACGAGGTATCCGATGCCACGGTGACCGCTGCGGAGATCGCAAGGTTGGCGGGCGTGACGCGCGCTGCGGTGTCCAACTGGCGCAGGCGCCGCTCGGACTTTCCCGCACCCGTCGGCGGCACCTCGGCGAGTCCCCTGTTCTCGCTCGCCGAGGTACGGCAGTGGCTGGAAGGGCAGCGCGAAGGGCGAGAAGTCAGTGGGGAGGTCCGGCTCTGGCAGGCGCTGCGTGGCACCTACGGCGAGGAAATGGTCAGGGCGCTGGCTGCTGTCGGGGAACATCTCCGGGGTGATGCGGACGAGCTGAGCGACCAGACCGCCCGCGACGCAGTGGCTGGGCTGGTCGCCGACCGGATGCCCACCGAGGTGATGGACGGTCTGGTCGCTCGGTTGCTGGATTCCACCGCGCGCGCAGCGTTGGACGGGGCCTCGACATTGCAGCTGGCCCGCGCCGTCCGAGAGTTCGCCGGTGAGACCTCTGGCACCGTCTTCGACCCGGCGTGTGGCATCGGCTCCCTTCTCGTTGCGGTGGGTGGTGATGCGGTCGGGAGCAGGCTGGGGCAAGACACGCACATGGACGCGACGCGCGTGGCCCGGGTGCGCGCGGCCCTGGCCGCCACCGGGGCGGCGGCGCCGGTTCAGATCGTGGCGGGCGACTCGTTGCGGGCTGACGCGTTCCCCGAGCTCCGCGCGGACGTGGTCGTGTGCGAGCCACCGACCGCCGTGGCTGACTGGGGTCGCGAGCAGTTGCTCGTCGATCCGCGCTGGGAGGCGGGTGTGCCCTCGCGAGGGGAGAGCGAACTCGCCTGGCTTCAGCATTGCTACCACCACACGGCACCCGGCGGGCGAGCCGTGGTGGTTCTGCCGACATCGGTCGCCCATCGCCGCTCCGGTCGCAGAATCCGGGCGGAGTTGGTGCGTCGCGGCTGCGTCGCCGCGGTGGTGGCTCTACCGCCGGGCCTCGCCGCCAGCCACGCACTTCCGCTACACCTGTGGCTGCTGAGTCGCCCCTCTGGCCCTGGGCGGGCGGCGGGGACCGTACGCATGGTGGATCTCAGCACCAATAGCCCGGAGGGACCATGGGAGCCTCAGCCGCACCAAGAGGCGGAGGTGCAGCTGATTGATCTGCTGGACAACGAGGTGGACCTCACGCCCAGCCGCTACGTACGCGAGCCGGAACCCGACTACGCGGTGGAGTACGCCAAGCTGCGCGAGGATCTCGACACTCGCCTGAGCCGTCTGCGGGCGCTACTTCCCGAGCTGCCACCACGCGGCCGGGCTGACGCCCTGGACGAAGGCGTCCCGGTCGCGGTGAGTGACCTACTGGCCGCCGGCCTGGTCAGCCTGGACGGTGACGAGCTCATCTCCGCCAGCGACCAGTTGGACCCCGACTACGTACGCGGATTCGCCAATAGCGCGGCGAACGCCCGTCGTAGCACGTCCTCCTCGGGTACGTTCCGAGCGGACCTGCAGGCGGCGCGCCTACCCCGCATGGACGTCGAGCGACAGCACCGCTACGGCGACGCCTTTCGCTCGTTGGGCGCCTTCGAGCGCGAACTTGCCGAACTCGCCAGCATGGGCGACCGGGCTGCGCGGCTCGCCCGCGACGGCCTCACCGGAGGTGCACTCGATCCGCCGCCGGCCTGTGACGGGCGCCAACGGTGAACACCAAAGCACGACAAACGACGGAGACGCCGCAGTGGGGCGAGAGGACAGGACGCTTTGAGTAAGAACCAGGAACTGGCTGACTTCATCTGGTCGGTGGCCGATTTGCTGCGCGGTGACTACAAGCGCTCGGAGTACGGAAAGGTCATCCTGCCGCTGACGGTGCTGCGCAGGCTGGACTGCGTCATGGCCCCGACCCGGCAGGCGGTGTGGGACCGGGCGGCCTCCTACACCGGAGAGAACAAGGACGGACTGCTGCTGGCAGCCTCCAAGCTGAAGTTCTACAACCTCTCCGAGCAGACCTTCGACACCATCAGCAGCGACGCGGCCAATGTGGCGAAGAACCTCAAGGACTACATCCGGGGATTCTCCTCGGAGGCCACCGAGATCATCAACCGCTACGAGTTCCACCTCCAGATCGACCGTCTGGACAACGCCGACCTGCTCTACCAGGTGGTGCGGAAGTTCGCCGGCCTGGACCTGAGCTTCGAAGCCGTGGACAACCACGACATGGGCTATGTCTTCGAGGAGCTGATCCGCAAGTTCGCCGATGCCTCCAACGAGACCGCCGGTGAGCACTTCACCCCGCGCGAGGTCATCGAGCTCATGGTCGAGCTGCTGCTCGCCCCGGACGACGACCGGCTGACGGGGGAGGGCCAGGTCGTCAAGATTCTCGACCCAGCCTGCGGCACAGGCGGCATGCTCTCGGCGGCAGAGGAACACATCCGGAAACTGAACCCGCGCGTGCGCGTGAACCTGTTCGGACAGGAGCTGAACGCCGAGTCGTACGCTATCTGCCGCTCCGACATGCTGCTGAAAGGCCATACCGCCAAGAACATCCGCTTCGGCAACTCCTTCAGCCAGGACGGCCACGACGGCGAGACTTTCAACTACATGCTCGCCAACCCACCCTTCGGTGTGGAGTGGAAGAAGGTCGAGAAGGTCGTACGCCAGGAGCACGAAGACCGCGGTTACGACGGCCGCTTCGGAGCCGGCCTGCCCCGGATCAATGACGGCTCGCTGTTGTTCCTGCAGCACATGATGAGCAAGATGCAGCCGCTCAAGAAGGACGCGGCGGGCGACGAGGTCGGCGGCACCCGCCTGGCCATCGTCTTCAACGGCTCCCCGCTGTTCAGCGGCGGCGCGGGGTCGGGTGAATCGGAGATCCGCCGGTGGATCATCGAGCACGACTACCTGGAGGCGATCGTCGCTCTCCCGGACCAGCTCTTCTACAACACAGGCATCTTCACGTACTTCTGGATCGTCACCAACCGTAAGCCCGCCGACCGCAAGGGCCGCGTGATCCTTCTCGACGCCCGCGATCAGTGCACCAGGATGCGCAAGTCCCTCGGCGAGAAGCGCAAGAAAATGACTCGGGCCCAGATCGGGTACATCTGCGCGACCTACCGCGACGCGCTCAACATCGCCAGCGACGAAGCCCATCCGGATCACGCGCGGGTGAAGGTCTTCGCCAACCGAGACTTCGGCTACCAGCGCATCACCGTGGATCGGCCGCTCAAGCTCCGCTTCGAGCTGACTGATCACAGCCTTGCTCAACTCGGTGCGTCGGCCGCCGTGAAGAAGGCAGTCGGGGGCGAAGCGGCGGTCGAGCTGTTGCTGGGCGCGCTCAAGCCGCTGCTCGGATCGCAGTGGTCCACCAAGGCTGAGGCATGGGACGCCCTACGGACGGCGATGGTGGCCAGCGGCGTGCTGTGGCCCTCCGCTGCGCCGTTCCAGAAGGCCCTGCGTGATGCCGTGGGGGTGACCGACCCGGAGGGCGAGGTTCAGCTCGTCAAGGGCAAGCCTGAGCCCGACCCCGATCTGCGCGACTACGAGAACGTCCCGCTGCACGAGGACGTCGACGAGTACCTTGCCCGGAAAGTCCTCCCGCATGCGCCGGATGCCTGGATCGCGGAGATCAAAAACCCGAAGACGAAGGAGGTCGAGCGATTCAAGATTGGTTTCGAGATCCCCTTCACCCGCACCTTCTACGTCAGCAATCCACCTAAACCTCTGGACGAGATCGATGAGAGACTGAAGACGCTGGAGGCCGAGATCCAGGAGTTGCTAGGGGAGGTGACTAGGTGACTTCCTACCGAATCAAGAACATTGCTCGCATTAATTCTCGAGTCCTCCCGGAGGGAACCGATGAGGAATTCCGGTTCCGCTACATTGATATCAGTGCAGTGGACGGATTGGGGAATGTTCTTATCCCGGAAGAAGACGTAGCATTCGAGAATGCGCCGTCCCGCGCCAGACGACTCGCGCCAGCAGGGTCTGTCATCGTCTCAACTGTGCGGACCTATCTTAAAGCGATCGCGTCAGTGCCTGAGGGCGACGACCCGTTGGTCTTTTCGACGGGGTTTGCTGTCCTGGAGGCGATGGCGGGAGTGGATTCCAGGTATCTTGCGTACCACTGTCGCTCGAGTCAGTTCATTGATGCCGTAGTTGCACGCTCTGTTGGCGTCAGCTACCCGGCCATTAGCCCGAGCGAGATTGGTGATCTCCCCATTTCGCTTCCCGCGCTGGAAGAACAGCGTCGGATCGCCGAATTTCTCGACGTCGAAACTGCTCGCATCGACCGACTCGTGGCGAAGCGCAGCGAGATGCGAGATCTATTGGCGCTCAGGCGGGAGCGGATCGTCGAGTCGGAGTTGGGGATTGACCAAAACGCCCGGCGGTACATGACCCCGCTAAAATATCTGGCGGAAAAAGTGACCGTTGGCATTGTCATCACGCCGGCCAAGTGGTACGTGGAATCGGGCGGGGTTCCAGCTTTGCGTGGACTGAACGTCAAGCCAGGTCTGATCGACACCGAGAATCTTGTGTCGATCAGCAGTGAGGGGAATGCCGAGAACGTTAAGTCACGGCTCGTTGCTGGTGACGTGGTAATCGTTCGAACGGGCCAGGCCGGGGCTGCGGCAGTCGTTCCCGAGGAATTGGATGGCGCCAACTGTATTGACCTCATCCTTGTGCGTCCCGGCAGGAAGCTGAACTCCGCTTACTTGCAGTACGCGCTCAATTCAAATTGGGTTCGAATGCAGGTTGCGAAAAACTCCGTTGGGAGTATTCAGGCGCATTTCAATGTCGGGTCGATGAAGCAGGTCTCCATCCCGTCGATCCCTCTCGTCGAGCAGGAAGAGATCGTTGCTGCGCTGGATGAGAAGACCGGTGCCTTGGACATTCTGGAGCAAAAACTGAACGAGCAGGAAAAGTTGCTTGCCGATCGACGCCAGGCGCTCATCACCGCTGCCGTCACCGGTCAGCTCGACGTCACCACCGCCCGCCCCGCGCACGACCACGGCCTCTGAGGGGGATTTCAGATGAATGATGCCCGCGTGTACACCGAGAAGGCTTTCGAGAGCGCCGTGGAAGCGGCGCTGCTGCGCAGCGGCTGGCAGCGCGGGCTGTCGAACACCTACAACCCCACGCTCGGCATCGACACCTCCGAGCTGGCTGCGTTCCTCGGCGCGTCGCAGAACGACGCGTGGTTGGCGCTCCAGGCCGCCTACGGCGAGGACGAAGAGCAGGCCATCGGCCGGTTCGCCAAGCGGGTGGCGCGGGAGATTGACTCCCGCGGCCTGCTGGACGTGCTGCGTCGGGGCGTGAACGACCGCAACGTGAAGATCCAGCTTGCGTACTTCCGCCCCGCGCACACCCTCGCCGCCGATGCCTTGGACGAGTACAACGCCAACCGGCTCACCTTCGTGCGCCAGTTCCACTACTCCGCCGCGCGCCCGGCCGACAGCCTCGACATGGCGTTCTTTCTGAACGGACTGCCCGTTGCCTCGGTGGAGTTGAAGAACGGACTGACCGGCCAGACCGTCGAGGATGCCAAGCGCCAGTACCGCCGCGACCGCGACCCGAAGGAATTGTTTTTCGCCAAGCGCAGCCTGGTCCACTTCGCGGTCGATCCGACGCTGGCATTTCTGACGACTCGCTTGGCCGGAGACGCCACCCGCTTCCTTCCCTTCAACACCGGATCCGGTGGCCCTGGCCAGATGGGCGGAGCGGGAAACGTCCCGGCCTCGACCGATGGAAAGTACCCCACCTCCTACCTCTTCGACGAGGTATGGGCTCGGGACAACTGGCTGGAGTTGCTGCAGCGGTTCCTGCACGTTGAGGACGCCGCCGCGAAGGCCGGCCGGGCGCCGTCCCACAAGCCGGGCAGCGCGCACACGCAGCCGTTGATCTTCCCGCGTTTCCACCAGTGGGACGCGGTGCGCAAGCTCATCGCTCACGCGGCCCGCCACGGCGCGGGGGAGAACTACCTGATCCAGCACTCCGCCGGTTCGGGCAAGTCCAACACCATCGCCTGGCTCGCGCACCACCTGTCCAGCCTGCACACCTCCCACGACCCTGGGTTGATCGCGCCCGCCGCGCTCGCCTCCGGCCTGGGGGCGAACAAGCTGGTCTTCGACAAGGTCATCGTCATCACCGACCGGCGGGTACTGGACAAGCAGCTCCAAGACACCATCTACCAGTTCGACCACAAGGCTGGCGTGGTCGTGCGGATCGACGAGAACTCCCAGCAGCTCGCGGACGCGCTGACCGGGCCGACGGCCCGGATCGTGATCACCACGGTGCAGAAGTTCCCCTTCGTTCTGGACAAGGTTGCGGGGCTGGGCGGGCAGCGCTACGCAGTGATCATCGACGAGGCGCACTCTTCGCAGGGTGGGGAGAGCGCGGCGGCGCTGAAGAAGGCGTTGGGACGTCTCGGCTCGGACGCGGTGGACGAGGACGGCGACCCGCTGACGGCCGCGGCCCTTGCGCGCGGCAAGCAGCCGAACCTGTCCTTCTTCGCGTTTACGGCCACTCCCAAGGCGAAGACGATCGACCTGTTCGGTACCCCTTACGCCAAGCCCGGCTCGGGGGAGCAGGAGAAGGGGCCGTTCCACGTCTACTCGATGCGGCAGGCCATCGAGGAAGGCTTCATCCTCGACGTGCTCGGCAACTACATCACCTACGCTACGTACTTCAAGCTCCAGGAAGCTGCCGCCGAGGAGGCGGAGCAGCAGGTGGACCCGCGCAAGGCCCGTTCGAAGCTGGTGCGGGCCGCGCTGATGTCGGAGGCGTCGATGGCCTCCCGGGCGAAGATCATCGTCGACCACTTCCGCTCGCACTCGAGCCCGCGTCTCGGGGGCCGGGCCAAGGCGATGGTGGTCACCTCTGGCCGTGACCACGCCGTTCGGCTGTACCAGGCCATGCGGGCCTACATCGACCAGCGGAGCTTCACCGATTGCGGCACCCTGGTCGCGTTCTCCGGGGCACTGACCCTCGACGGGATCGAGTACACCGAGGCCAAGCTCAACGGCTTCCCCGAACGCGAACTGCCGGCACGTTTCGGCTACACCCGCGCGGACGACCCGAACCCGCCTTCCGTCCCCAAGCCCGAGCACCGCATCCTCGTCGTTGCCGAGAAGTACCAGACCGGCTTCGACCAGCCGCTGCTGACCACCATGTACGTGGACAAGATCCTGGTGAAGCTGGCCGCGGTGCAGACGCTTTCCCGGCTCAACCGCACCCACCGGCTCAAGACCACTGAGGACCTGTTCATCCTCGACTTCGCCAACCGGCCCGAAGACATCGAGCAGGCTTTCCAGCAGTACTACGAGGCGTCGGTCAGTGAGCCCACCGACCCCAACTTGCTGTTCGACCGCGAACGCGAAGTGATGGCCTACCAGCTCCTGGTCGAAGCCGAGATGGAAGCCTTCGTCACCGCGTACTTCGCAGCCTTCCAGGGCGGCTCGGCCACCGACACCGCCATCATGAAGGCCCACGCCCGCCTCTACGGCTACCTGCAGCCGGCTCTGGACCGCTTTAACGCCCTCAACGCCACAGAACCGGACACCGCTGCCGAGTTCCGCCGCGCCCTGGACTCCTACACCAAGGCATACGGCTGGCTCTCCCACGTGATCGGATTTGAGAACCTCGAACTGGAACGGCTTTACCAGTACGGACGTTTCCTACTGCGCCGCCTGCCGGCGCCCCCTCGTAGTGCCGGCGCCGACATAGGGACGGCAGCACCGAGTCACATGCGCATCGCTCAGACGGGCACCCCGGAACTGCGCCTGGAGGCAGCGGGCGCGCAGGTACTGCCTGGCCTGGTACCCGAGGCTGCCGGAGCGGTGGCCGAGGCGGAGGAGATGTCACTGGCCGAAGTGATCCAGTCCGTCAACGACGAGTACGGGACCGGGCTCTCCACCACCGACCAGATCCTGCTCGGTCAGCTCGTTGTCGCCGTCAGCGAGGACCCCGAACTTCGGGCTATCGCCCTGCACCAGGACCAGGACGTCTTCGGCGGAGAACTGGAGAAGGACCTCGACCGGATCGTCATCGACCAAGCGGCGTCCAACGACGCTTTGATGGTCCGCTACTTCGACGACGCCGACGTCAACCGCCTGTTCAAGCAGGTCGCGACCCAGCAGGCGTACCAGCTCATCCGGCGGCCGGTCCGACGCGAGGCCGAGCGCCGGGCCACCCAGCAGCGGGCCGCCGAGCTCAAGTCGTCCGGAAGCCGTCGGGCGGAACCACCGACCGCATAGCCTGTGCTCTGCAGCACGTCAGGCAAGAGGCCGAACGGGGTGGTCACGCTCCGACCACACAGAGAGGGACCTCGCATGGTGCAGGGCGGCACGCCGAGCTTCGACGCTGGCGTACCGGCCCGCGTGATCGCGGGCCGGTACCGGCTGCACACGCCCATCGGCGCGGGCGGCATGGGCGAGGTCTGGCAGGCGTACGACGAGCGACTGGACCGCCGGGTTGCCGTCAAGATGATGCTGGCCGAGAGCCCGGTCCCGCCCGGGTTCCAGGGCGCGGCCTTCGAGGAGACCCTGCAGACCCGCCGCGCCCGATTCCTGCGCGAGGTCCAGATCACCGCTGGCATCGAGCACCTGGGTGTGCCGGCCGTCTACGACACCGGAGCCGACGAGGCCACCGGACGGCTGTTCGTCGTTATGCAGCTCCTGCAGGGACGCGAACTGCAGACGTTCATCGACGAGACCGACTACGAATGCGAGACGGTCCCCGTCTCCTGGGCCGCGGCCGTCGGCGCCCAGATCGCCTCCGTCCTTGACACCGTGCACCATCACGACGTCGTTCACCGCGACATCAAACCGTCCAACCTGATGCTCACCCCCGGCGGCGTGGTCAAGGTCCTTGACTTCGGCGTCGCCGCCCTGCGAGGAGTCGGTACCCTGCCCCGCCTTACCCAGGTCGGCATGACCGTAGGCACCCCGCCCTACATGTCCCCCGAACAGAGCCTGGCCAACGCCGTGGGCCCCGCCGCAGACGTCTACGCCCTCGCCTGCGTGCTCCACGAACTCCTCACCGGCAAACCGCCGTTCACCCCCGACGACAGCCGCTCCCACATGTGGCACCACGTCCACACCCCGCCCCCGCCCATCCGCGTCCTGCGCCCGGATGTGCCTGCCGACATCGAGAAGCTCCTGCTGGGGATGCTCACCAAGGAATCCGAGCAACGCATGGACGCGATGGAGGTCTATGACGCCCTTCTGCCCTTCGTTCATGCCTCCACGGGCACCCCCGCCACGACCGACGAGGGCATCCTCGACCCCCGTCTGCCGTTCCTGCGACCCTTCGGCGGCCGAGCTCACAGCCCCAGGGGCGCCGCCTCGTACACCCCCACTGTCGTCGTTCGCTCGCCGCTTGCGCCTCCACCAGCAGCCGCACCGCAGGGGCCGGAGCCAGGCCCTGCCGCACTGACCGAGCAGGAGGCAGACGCGGTCTCCGACCGGGCAGCGCGGCTGGCTCAGGATGGCCAGTTCACCCAGGCCGCAGACGCACTCGCCGAGGCCATCGCGAGAGCCGCTGACCCGGAGCTACGAGAGGGCATGCAGTTCAGCCTCGCCCAGGTGAAGTTTCTGGCCGGAAGCCACCGCGAGGCTCTCGCGCTCTTCGAGCCGCTCGCCCACCACTACACCGACCGCTACGGCGACCGCGACGAGCAAGCCCAGCTGTGCTGGTACTACGCCGCGCAGTGCCGGATGGAACTCGGCGAAGCCACCGCCGCCATCCAAGCCTTCGACCGCGTCAGCGAGAACACGCCTGCGCCCGACGATGAGGACGCCGTCAACCGCTACTTGGACGCCCTCGCACGATTGATGAGTCTGCATGCCGCGGCGGAAAGCCTCCCCCAGGCACTGCACGTAGGCGACCGGCTGCGATCGGAGACCTCCCGCCTCCGGGGAAGCGACTGGCCCGGCTTGGGGCAGATCGACGCCTACCTCCGCCGTCTTCGTCAAGACCTGGGCTGACCAGCCTGACGTCTCCGGCGGCGTCAGGGCTGACAGGCGCGTGTTCCTGGTGCCCCGGGTCTTCGGGCGACCCTGGTTTGTAGGGGACTGACAAGGCATCCTGGCCGCGCTACCGGCCCCCGGAACAGCTATGCTTTTAGCTTCAGGGCGTTTCTCTGGCGGCCCCGCAGCGACTCCGCCGGTGGACAGCCGGTGGACAGACGCCTTTGGACAGTGCATCACAGGGTGGCACGGGTCAACCTGTCGCACGTGCTCTGATCAGGAAAAACGTCACCACACAGCACGACGAGGTACCAGGCAACACGATCGCTCATGGTCTCGTAATGCGTAGGTCTCGGGTTCGAATCCCGAAGGCGGCTCCATGGTGAACCCCAGGTCAGGCCTCTGACCTGGGGTTTCTTGTTTTGGTTCACCTTGGAATTCGGGTAAATCGGGCACCTGGGGTCTCTGCATCGTAATGCGTAGGTCGGAGGTGTGGTTTTCGTGACCGCGTGGAAGGTCTGAGCCTCTGAGCTGGGCTTTTGCTCATCGTGGAGGGGCGAGTCAGGCATACGCAATGGGTTTCGGTGGACAACCGGTGGACAGGCGTGCATGACGCTCCATCAGTGGCCTACCAGTGCCCCTGGGGCGACGGGTGAAATGCGATCGCCTTCGACGGGTCGATCGGTAGAGGCGGGACTGTCCGGTCCTGACAGGTCTCATCAAGTCCGGCTCGGGTCCTGGGGCGTGCGCCTGATCCCGCCCGCGTAACGCTCGACGCGCCTCGTCAGGCCATCCATCGGCGGAGCGCGGTGTCGCCGTCGGCCAGGACGACCCGCTGTGACGTGCCGGTGAGGGCGAGTCCCGCCACATGGGAGCCGTCTATGTCGAGATTGCGTACGTGGATGGGTTCCGTCGGCCACCCCGCCACGGGGTGCGGGCAGCGCACGACTCCGTCCGGCGCGCTTACGTCGAAGCCGCCGAGCCCCAGGCCGAGACCGTGACCCGTCAGCTTGACGACCGCTTCCTTCTTCGTCCACAGCCGGTGGAAGGCGCCCCGCAGCCCGAATCGCTGCTGCCGCTCCAGAAGTCCGTGTTCCCGGGCGGTCAGTACACGGCGGGCCGTCGCCGCGTGCGAGCGGTTGTCGAGGGGCTCCACATCGAGGCCCACCACGCCTCCGACGGTGCAGGCGATGGCCAGCACCGTGCCGCCGTGAGTGACGGAGAAGTCGAGTCCCACTCCGTTGCGGACGAAGGGTCTGCCGTGCGGGGCACGGCAGCGTGTGCACGTGCGTTCCACGCGCAGGGTCCGAGGGTCCATGGCCAGGTACCGCGCGATCAGCAGACGCTGAATCGCGCGGGAGGCGGTCCGCGGGTCCGGGCGGCTCGGTTCGTGTGCCGTACCGTCCGGCCACCCGGCCCGGGCAGCGAGCCGGGGCGGAAGGTGCTCGGCCTGGAACACCCAGAGGTGGCAGTCACCCGCGCGCGGCGGTGTGAGTGCCGCCTCTGTCGGCATCTCAGTTCCGGGTCGTGGGCGACAGCTCGAAGAGGTGTCCGTTGGGCGGCGTCGTGGTTGAGTGCACGGCGTCGCATCGCCAGCCGGCTTCCGCGAACGCCTTGTGCCATTCCTCCAAGGCGGGCAGGTACACCCCCATCAGGGCGTGGATCGTCTCGAACCCGAGCTGGAAGATGGGGGTGTCCGTCCGCGGGACCTCCTGCGTGCGCACCACGTCGCACAGCAGCAGCCGTTCGGCCCGGGGGAACACTCGTCGCAGTCGTTCGAGGGTCGCGACGCACGAGTCGTACGGCCAGAAGTCGTGGCCCATGAACACGCAGCTGATGGTGTCCACATCCGCGAACTCGGGTCGGGGCTCCAGCCGGAGCACGTCGCCCTGGTGGACGGTCATACGCTCGCCGAGTCCGGCCTCCCGGGCAGCGTCCGCGGCCAGTCGGACCGAGGCGGAGGAGATGTCGACACCCACGCAGCGGGCCTCGGGATGGCGGCCGGCCACGCGCACCAGCCGCTGTCCGGAACCGCAGCCGAGGTCGGCGATCTTACGGACCGGAGTACGCGTGAGGATCTCGTCGAAGAGCGCCTCGACCTCGCCGTCGCCGATGAGCCGTGAGCCGATCGCCACCGCCCGCATGTCCCGCCGGTAGAAGGCGCCGCTGCGGACCTCCTCCAGGGCCAGGCGGGGCGCCTCGGAGAACGCCTCGCCACATCCACGGACGAGCCAGTAGAAGTACCCACGGGCCGCGAAAGCGGCGTCGAACGCGGGGCCGGTGACGACGGTCTCTTCGTCCTTGATCTCCACGACCTCGGCCCAGTGCAGGGCGCGATACACGCTCTGCACGACCTCGTCGTTGAGTCGCTCGTCGCCCCCGTTCCCGAACGGTGCCGCGCCCGTCTCCGCCAGTAGGTCGAGCAGTCCCAGCTCCTGTGCGGACGACAGGGCCGTGGCCGCCACGTAGGAGGAGAAGATGTCCGCGACCGGGCCACGCGTCCAGGTGGCGGGGTCGGGCGAGTGGGTCTGAACAGAGGTCATGTCTGGATTCCCGTCATCTCGTTCCAAAGGCCTTCAGGTGGCGGCGGGCCGTGCGTCGTGCAGTTCCGCGGCCAGCGAGGCCGCGGTGGGATGAGTGAAGACGAGCCGCAGTGGGACCTCGTGGCCCAGGGTCTCCTGGAGCAGTCCTACGGCCTCCACGGCCAGCAGGGAGTGGCCGCCCAGGGCGAAGAAGTCGTCGTCGGGACCGACCGGGCGGTGCAGCAGCGACGTCCATACGGACGCCACGGCAGCCTCCAGGTCCGTGGCCCAGGTCGCGGACCGGGGGGTCGCCCCCTCGGCGGGCGCGGCAGCGGCCAGCCGTGCCCGGTCGATCTTCCCGTTGGGGGTTCGGGGCATGTCGTCGATCGCCACGATGTCCGAAGGCACGAAGTGGGAGGGCAACCGGCGGGCCAGCCATCCGCGCAGCACCGCGGCATCCGGTACGGCCTGCCCGCGGGGCCCTGTGACGAAGGCCACGAGGTGCCGGTGTCCCCCCTCGCCCACGGCCACCACCGCGGCGTCGCGGACCGAGGAATGGGTGGCGAGCACGGCTTCGACCTCGCCGGGTTCGATGCGGAAGCCCCGCACCTTGACCTGGCTGTCGCACCGTCCCAGGAAGCGCAGCTCCCCCTCGGCGGTCCAGCAGCCCAGGTCGCCCGTACGGTAGCCGCGTTCCCGTTGCGCCGTCGCCGGGAGGAAGGAACGGGCCGTGCGCTCTGGCTGGTTGAGGTACCCGCCGGCCACGGTCGCCCCCGACACCAGGATCTCGCCCGGGACCCCGACGGGCACGGCGGACTGCTCGCCGTCGACGACCTCGACCCGCACGTTGTGGTTCGGAGGGCCGAGGGGCAGAAACTGCTCGTCGCCCTCGACGCGGTAGAGGGTGGCGCCGATGGTGGTCTCGGTCTGCCCGTAGACGTTCGACACCCGTCGGCCGTCCGCGACCCAGCGGGCGGCCAGCGCGGGCGCGCACTCCTCCCCGGCCACCACGATGTCCGCGAGGCTCGGTACCTGGGACGGGTCGAGCCCCGACAGAACGGACGGAGGCAGCGCCACATGTGTGACCGTTCCGGCGCGGATCGCCTCCGCCAGGCCGGAGCCCGCCAGCACGACCTCGGGATCCGGCACGTACAGCGAGGCGCCGGCCGTCAGTGCGAGGAGCACCTCCCAGACAAAGGCGTCGAAGCTCGCAGGAGCGAAGCGCAGGACGACGTCCTGCGGGCGCAACCCGAAGTGGCGGCGCTGCCACAAAGCCAGATGGGAGAGCGGGACGTGGCCCACCGCGACACCCTTGGGGCGGCCCGTCGACCCCGACGTGTAGATGACGTACGCGTCGTCACCGCCCGCCGCCGTCGGCACCGCAGCGACCGGGCCGGTTTCGTGCGCCCACTCCTCCTCGAAGACCAGCTTCTCCGGCCGGAAGGCACCCTCCGGCACCGCGTCCCGGCGCGCCACGACGCAGTGCACGTCCGCGTCCTGGGCCATGTACGAGAGCCGGTCCGCCGGATAGGCGGGATCCAGGGGGACGAAGGCGGCCCCGGCGTGCAGGACACCGAGCATGACGGAAACCTGCTCGGGACACCGGGGCAGACAGATGCCGACCCGGCTTCCGGCCCGGACCCCTCGTCCGCGCAGGAACTTCGTGATCTGCTCCGCCCGCCGGTGCAGCTCGGCGTAGCTCCACTCCGCGCCCGCGGCGCGGACCGCGAGAGCGGACGGATCCCGCCCGGCGCGTTCGGCGATGAGCTCGTGGACCTGCGGGCCGGGTGCCGGGGCGGCTGCTCCGGTCGACCAGGAGCGCAGCAGTGCGTCTTCCTCCGGCACCGGTATGGGGACCGACCGCAGCGGCGTGTGAAGGTGGTCGGGCACCGCCCGCAGCATGGCCGCGAAGTGCGCGGCGAGCGTGCGCGCTCCGTCCGCTCCGCACACGTCGAGACGGTGGCGTACGACGAGCTTTGAGGTGGTGGAGGTCTCCACCACCTCGACGGCGATGTCGAACTGTCCCTCTTGGTGCCGGACGTCGTAGGCGCCGAGTGTCAGACCGGCAAGTTCCAGCCTGCGTGGCGACTCGCCCGAGGCGAAGAGGTCGAGTAGCGGAAGGCGCGTGGTGGTGCGTTGGTAGCCGAAGCCGAACTGTTCGACCGGCCCGGCGCCGGCGCCGCCCCCGAGGCGGGCGGCGATCTGCGCCAGGGACGGCTGAGGCCGCACCCGTGCGGACTCCACCAGGGTCTGGGCGTTCCGGACCGCATGCGCGAGCGGCTGCTCGGTCCGGTTGGCCGCACGCACCAGCAGCGGCTTCACGAAGTACCCCACGGCGCCGGGGAAGTGGCGCCGCCGCGCGGAGGTGACGGGACAGACCAGCGTGACGCCGCCGGACGGCTCGCCGGCATGTCTGTGCAGGACCTCCTGATAAGCGGTCAGAAGGACGGGGAACAGGCTCGCATTCGCAGAGCGTGCGGCCGCCCGTAGCCGTGGCAGCAGTTCGGCGGGAAGGTCCAGTTCTGTGGTGCCGGTCCCGGTCCGGCGCCGACGGGGTACGAGGCCGGGCAGGCCCACTGTCCCGGGGTCCGGTCCCTCCGGCGCGGCGTCGGCGTGCCGTGTGGTGTCCGGGGCCGCCGCGTCGCGGATCTCCTCCAGGACGAAGTCCGCGTAGGAGGAGGAGAGAGGTGGAAGGGACGGTTCCGCACTGGTGCGCAGCGCGCCGTAGAGGGTCAGCAGGTCCTCGACGATCCTGCCGTGGGACAGGAAGTCGGTGACGATGTGGTGGGCGACCACCACCAGGACGCCCTCGTCGGCCGACAGCCTGAAGAAGCCCGCCCTGACGCAGCCGGCGGGCTCCTCCAGGCGGAAGGGCCGGTCGACGAACTCCTGCACCCGCGGCCTGACGGTGTGGGCCGTGCTGCCGTCGGTGTCGTGTACGGCGAATTCCGCCTCGTACGTGGGGGGAACGGTACGCCGAGGGCGCCCGTCCGGGCCCTGCTGGAAGCCGCTGCGGAGCTGTTCGTGCCGGGCCAGCACGGCCGAGAACGCCGCGCGGAGTACCGCGGTGTCGACGGGAGAGGCCACCAGCAGGGCCAACGCGGCGTTGTACGCCGTACTCTCCGGGTGAGCCTGATGGTGCAGCCACAGGTCTTCCTGTCCCGGAGACAGAAGGGGGGACTGATCCATGTCGTCCCTACACCTTGCCGACGACGAGATCGACCAGGTCGCCGACGGTGTGGAGCCCGGTGAGTTCCGCGTCCAGCACCTTGATCGAGAAGTGCCGTTCCAGGCTGCTGACAAGGTCCATCTGGGTCAGTGAATCCAGGTCCAGATCGTTCTCCAGGTGGTGCGCCGGGGCGATGTCGTCCGGTGCGGACCGGGTGAGTTCGCGGATGAGCGGGGTGAGTTCCTCAAGGACCTGGTTGCGGGTCAACGCCGGGACTTCCCTTCTGGGGCGGGTGAGCGCGGGTACAACGAGACGGGTGGAGGAGCGGGACTCACGGCATGCGTACGACGAGGCCGGAGTAGGTGAGCCCGGCGCCGAAGCCGAGCAACAGGACGTACTCGCCGTCGCGCGCGTGGCCCTGCTCCCGAAGTGCGGACAGCGCCAGCGGGATGGAGGCGGAGGACGTGTTCCCGGTGCGGGAGAGATCGCGAGCCACCCGCTCGGAAGGGATCCCGAGAGACGCGGCCACCGTGTCGAGGATGCGTACGTTCGCCTGGTGGGGGACGAGCCAGGAGATGTCCTCCAGCGCCACGCCGGCGGCATCGCAGGCGCGACGGGCGACGTCCGGGAGGGCCTCCACGGCCCACTTGTAGACGAGCGGGCCACGCATCCGCACCTCGGGTGCCGCGTCGTCGTCCGGCATCTCGATGTAGTCCGCCCGCCCTCCGTCGTTCCCCCACACGACGGGCCTGATGTCGTCCTGGCCGGACCCCTCCACCACCACCGCGCCGGCGCCGTCGGCCATGATGGCGAACGTGTCGGTCACCGCCGGCGAGGTCCAGTCGGTCAGCCGCTCGGCGCCGACGACCAGGGCGGTGCGTGCCGCTCGAGTGCGCACCAACGAGGAGGCCGTGGTCAGGGCGTAGGTGAAGCCCGCACACGCCGCGTTGAGGTCGAACGTCCCGGCCCGCTCGCATCCCAGTGCGTGGGCGGCCTGTGGAGCCACGGCGGGCATCGGCCGCTGGTGCGTGGCGGTCGCCACGATCAGCAGATCCACGTCCTGCGGGCTTACCCCGGCGTCCGCCAGCGCCGCGCGTCCGGCCCGGGCGGCCATGGTGGGGAGTGATTCCTGATCCGTGGCGTGGCGCCGTTCCTTCACTCCGCTGCGCGAAGATATCCACTCATCGCTCACATTCGCGCGACGCGATATTTCCGCATTGGTGACAACCGTCTCGGGCCGATACGCGCCGATCCCGCTGATGCGAGCGCCAGGAAATGTGGACACGTGACATTCCTTCCGAGAAAACAGGTCGGCAATCCAGCGCCGGGCCGCGTACGCGGTGCGGTGGGTGAGAAACAACGGATATGCAAATCCGAAGGTGAGGGCCCAACGAGCGATAAGTAATCGAAGCGCTTCGAAATAGTTAGGAAAGGACAGCCTGTTCTGCCCGGGCGTCTCCTGGACACAGGGACTCGAGCAGCCGGGCCAGCTCGCGGGGTGCGGACTCGAGCAGGTGATGTCCCCCCGGTACCGCGAAGACGCGGGTGGCACCCGAGGTGACGGCCGCCCAGGCGGCGGCGTCCTCGGCGCCGATCTCGTCGTCCGTGCCGTGGACCGCCACGACGTCACACCGGACGGTCGGGAGCGCCGTGTGGTCGTGGTACTCGAAGGCGCGGATGTCGGCACGCAAGGCCGGGATCATCAAATCGAGCAGCCGCTCCCCGAACGGACCCGGCGGGAGTCGGCCGCGGCCGAGCAGCCAGCTGCCGAGCTCGTCCCGGCCCAGTTCACCACGGCCGAACGCGGATGGCCGCACCGCTTGGGGCGCCAGCTGACCGACGACGATCAGGGACTCGGGCCCAGGTAGCCCCGACGCCTCGATACGGCGGACCGCTTCCAGGGCCGTGGCCGCGCCGGAGCAGACGCCCACCACGTGATACGGCCGCCGATCCGCGGCGATGAGCGGGAACATCCCGGCCGCGAGGTCGTCGACCTGCGCGGCGAGCGTCTCGCGGGGAGCCTCCGCCAGCCGGTTCTCGCGGCCCGGAAGACGCACCGCGCGCAGGGCGACTACGGGATTCAGGGCCTGCGTCACCCCGTGCCAGCCTGCCGCGCCGTGGCCGGCGTCACCGAGGGCATAGACGACGTATGGGGCCGACGCGTCATGGTCCTCGCGCACCAGGAAGCGTCGCGTGAGTGAATCCGTGGGGGTGGAGGTGCCGGCAGGGCTCGATGCTTCGGTCACGTTGCCGCTCTCCTGGTCGTGGGGGTCGCTAGGAAAAGACGGTCGAAGTTGTCGAAGGCGTGTCGAAGCGCTTCGACGATCTATCCTCACACCGGGTGATTATTGATGTCAACGGGTTTCCGTTCATCCCCTGACTGGGGACCGGATTCGTCAAAAATGTCCACCTTTTTCTTGATGCCCGTCGGGGGTTGACAGTCAGTGAAAGCGCGTTCTACGGTTCTGGATAAATTCGCCTTCGGCTGTCTTTTTCTGCCGCCCGCGATGACGGGCTCCGAATTTCCGTCCGCGCCGTTTTCATTCGCTTTCCTTCACTTTTCCCAGCCTCGGAAGCACGGTTTGGAGACCGGTATGGAAGAAACCCACCTGGTTCGCTGGTTCGACAGCGTCCGCGGTTTCACCAAGGAGTTGTGGGACCACGTACTGGACAGCGGCACATCGATCTCCGAACTGTCGGCGAGCGTGCCGGAGTTGGCGCACCTCATGCACCTGGTCGACACGTTCGAGGTCCGCTCCGTCCTCGAGGTCGGGTTCAACATCGGCTTCTCCAGCCACGCCTTCCTGGCCGCCTCCGACAGCGTCGAGGTGGTGTCCTTCGACCTGCCGGAGAACAAGGCGGCCCTGATCGGCAAGGAGTTCATCGACCGCCGGTTCCCCGGCCGCCACCGACTGATCACCGAGGACTCGCGCACCGCCCTGCCGAAGTACGTCGCGGAGCACGGCGAGGCCCTGTTCGACTTCGCCTTTGTCGACGGCGGACACGACTACGACGTGGCCAAGGCCGACATCGAGCACTGCCGAGTGCTGTGCCGGCCGGGAAGCCTGATCGTCGTCGACGACCTCACCCCATGGGTGCCCTGGGGCGTCGGCCCCACCCGCGCGTGGACGGAAGCGGTGGAGGCCGGCGACATCAAGCCGGAGGAGATCTACCTGGACGGTGTCCTGGCCGACCGCATCGAAGGGCCCGCCGACCGTGTCTGGGCTCAGGGACGTGTCAAGTAGGAGTGGCCGGGGCGGGATTCGGGAGAGGAGAAGCCGTGCCCGATACCGGTGAGGTCCGCGGCACCGTCGAGGAGGCGTGGTCTGCGGCGCTCGGGAAGGGCAGCAGCGGCGAAGAGGACTTCTTCACGCTGGGTGGTACCTCGCTGTCCGCGGTCGAGCTCATGACCCGCGTGGAGTCGAGTCTGGGGATCGAGTTCCCCGTGGAGCTGCTGTTCAGCAGTCGCGCACTGTCCGAGATCGTCGACGAATGCGAGCGCAGGCATCGTGACCTCCTTTCCCGCCGTGGGCCGACTGCCTGACGCCCTGTCGTCCACCGTCACCTTCTCGGGCTGCCACGCAGGCCGCCACGAGCCGACCTGGGCGCAGCAGGAAGGCCTGATGCTCCAGCGGAGCGCGCGGTTTCTGGAGAGGAAGGGCAGTCACGCACGCTTCGACGGTCCGCTCGACGAGGCCGCCGCGCTGCCTGACGTACTGCGGGCGATCCGCCTCGCGGTCGAGCACTACGACAGCCTGCGCACGCGGTACCGATCCGACGCGGACGACGGTGTCGTGGCGATCGTGGCCGGGGACGGGCAGATCACCGTGCGCGTGTACGAGGCGGACGGCACTGAGGTGTCACAGATGGCGGCATGGGTGATCGAGGCGCTGTCTGGCGAGTCGTTCGGCGAGGACGACCTGCCGTTGAGGGCCGCCGTGATCACGGATCGGGGCGTGCCGAGACGGCTCGTCCTGTACGTGCATCACCTGTCCGCGGACGGCGCGGCTCTGTCTCTGCTCCACGAGCGGATACGTCGGCTGAGCGCCGATCCCCGGGCCGGTTTCCCAGCCGCCTGGCAACCCCGTGAGATCGCGGAATTCGAGGCGAGTGAGGCTGGTCGCCGACAGGCCCATGTCGCGGACGAGCGGCTGCGGGGCCTGTGGCGGGAGATCGCGGCGCTCGGCCCGGTGGCCCGGCCGGGCACCGGCGCTCCCCACGGGTTCGTCGCGGCCACCCTGCGGTCGCGGGCCGTGGCGGCCGCAGCGGACGTCCTGGCGCGCCGATACGCGACCAGCGTGCCGTCCGTCATCACGGCCGGCTTCGCCGCAGCGCTCGGACGCCTCATCGAGCGGGACCGGTACGCGCTGCTGCTCGCCGTCGGCAACCGGGGGCGCCCGGAGCTGCGCTGTTCCGTGGCGAACCTCAGCCAGCTCGTCCCGGCGGTCGTCGACGTACGGCCGGTCGACTTCCGGGAGGTCTGCCGAAGCACGGCGCTGGCGGCCCTGCACGCCTACCGCAACGGTCACCACGACCCGTCGCGCCACAGGGAGAGCATCACCCTGGCCGGCCTCCCGCTGGACCCCGCCCTGCCGTACCTGGTCAACTCCCGCAACGACGTGGCCGCGACACCGGCGACGACGTCTCCGAACCAGCAGACGCGGCGGGTGAGGGAGTTGCAGACGCAGTCAGCCGTCGAAGTGCTGGACCTCGGTGAGGACCCCCAGTACTTCAGCCTCGGTCTCTCCGTCTTCGGCGCGGACCACCTCATGATGATGGGAGACCGGGCCGCGTTCTCGGCGGCCGAACTCGGAACTCTTCAGAACTCCCTGGAATCCGTGCTCGTCGAAGCGATGTGAGCGCCAGGCTGACCCTGGCCCCGCTCATGGAGGAACAGTCTTGTTCAGTGTGCTGCGGATCCGGGACTACCGGTTCCTCGCGTCCGGTCAACTGCTGTCGAGCCTCGGCGACTGGTTCCTGCTGCTCGCGGTCCCGTACTACGTCCTCGATCTGACCGGTTCCGCCATGGCCTCAGGGTTCTCGCTGGCAGCGGGGGCGATTCCTGCGCTGCTCCTGAGCCCGCTGGCCGGTGCGCTGGTCGACCGCTGGAACCGGCTGCGCGTCATGGTCACCGCGGACCTCGTCCGCATGATGGCGGTCTCGCTGATGCTCTGGGTGGACAGCCCGGACAAGGTGTGGCTGATCTACGTCGCGCTGGTACTGGAGTCATCCCTGAGCCAGCTGTTCAATCCCGCCTCTGCTGCCCTGCTGCCCGGACTGGTCGGCCGCGGAGACGACCTGCACTCGGCCAACTCCCTGAGCGCCCTGATCGTCGGCGCCATCCGGCTCGTTGGCGGCCCGCTGGGGGGCGCCGTCTACGGCGGCCTGGGTTTCACGGCAGTCGTCGCCCTCGACGCGATCAGCTACGCGTGCTCGGCACTGTGCCTGTCCCTGATCCGGCACCGGCCCCGAGCCGCGGAGAGTCGGAGTGCCGAGGCGAGCCGAAGAACGGGGGCGGGGCGCGGACAAGTGCGCAGGCTGGTCGGCGACATCCGTGCCGGAGCCGAGCAGGTACGGCGCAGCACCTGGCTTGCCGCGCTGCTGGCGGCCGGCGCGCTCTTCCAGGCTGCTACCTCGGCCGTGAACGTCGGCCTCGTGCCGTACATGGACCAGGTTCTGCACGCCTCACCGCAGATTCTCGGGCTGCTCTTCGGGGCCTTCGGCGCCGGGTTCCTGCTCGGGGTGCCCCTCAGCCGCGCACTCATCGGGAGGCTCAGTGACCGAACCGTCCTGGTGGGCTCACTGATGGCGCTCGCCGTGACCTTCGCGGCGACGTTCAACATCCCTGTGATCGGCTGGAGCGCCGTGCTGTTCCTCACCATCGGAACGCCCATGGTCTGCTTCACCATCACCAGCGGGACGTTCGTGGCCCGCCACACCCCTGATGCGGTACTGGGCAGGGTCAGCGCCACCAGCGGTTTCGTTCAGGCGGCGGCCTCGCTGCTGGGCATGGTGGCCGGCTCACTGCTGAGCGAGGCGCTGGGCGTCGTGGCGATGATGAACCTCTGCTGCGTCACCATCGCACTCGCCGCCGGCACGGCCCTCCTTATGCCGCGGCGTCAGCCGCCCATCCCCGAGGAGGTTCCGCTCGGGGAGGCAGCGTGACGACGCCGCCCCAGCCCTCGTGAGTTCCGACGAGCGCAGCGCTCGGGAGGGTACCGATCGAGGCGGGCTGAGTCACGACCAACAGGTGGCGCCGAACTTTGCGGCCAACTTCTTCTTGCAGGACCGCGGAGAAGGTGACTCGGGGGCACAGTGTCGGAACCTCAACGAAAGGCCGTTTGTGGAGGTTCCACAGAGGCTTCCGTTCGATTCTACGATCGGTCGAACGCGACGTCGGGAGCCCGGATCCGGTCTCGCCGGCGTGACGGTGACACCCCTCATCGGTGGACAGCCGGTGGACAGACGCCTTTGGACGGTGCGTCACGGGGTGGCATGGGTCAACCTGTTGCATGTGCTCTGATCACGAAAGACGTCACCAGACAGCACGACGAGGCACCACGCAACACGATCGCTCATGGTCTCGTAATGCGTAGGTCTCGGGTTCGAATCCCGAAGGCGGCTCTGAGAAGCCCAGGTCATAGTTTATGACCTGGGCTTTTAGCGTTCCGTTGGCTGATTGTCGGGCGCGTGTCAGGACGGCGCGGTCCTTGAGGCAGAGCTCCGATGCCGATGCCGGTGCTACTCCGCAGCGGAAGAGCTCGAACTCCTGGATGCGGCAGGTCGGACAGTACTGAGGCACAAGGGTCGGCACCCTCAGCCCCGCACCCGGCACACCCGTTCCTCCAGTTCCCGGTGCGGGCCGAGCAGTTCCGGAACCAGGGAGTCACCGGTGGCGGCGTACAGCGCGAAGAAGTCCTCCGGTTCCTGGCCGTCGACGTTCAGGAGCGTCGGCAGTCCGTGGTGCGCGATGACGGCCCGGGCCATGTGGATCCCGATGAGGTTGATGACCGGGAGCCGGGGGTTCTTGAGGACCCGGGAGATGTTCACGGCGATCCGTGCGGCAGTGGCCGGGCTGAGGTCCGCGACCAGGGTGCGGAAGGCCGTCATCGCCCTCGCGGTGGCGGCCTCCTCACCGATGAGACCGGCGTAGGTGAAGTAGGAGAAGCCGGTCTGCTCGCGGCGCAGCCGTTCCAGCCCGTCGAGGACGGCGATGTTGGCTATGCCCTCGTTGCGGATCAGGCCCAGGGTCCAGACCAGGAGACCCTCCGCGGTCTGTGCGGTGCGCTCGGCCCGGTCCAGCCGCGGGGTGTTCCAGCGTGTGGACAGGTCGTGGTAGTAGGTGTGCTCCAGGAACAGCACGGTCTCCGCGGGGGTCGCGCCGTCGTAGAGGCCGAACACCTGGCCTCCGCCGTCGAGCCCGTAGCAGAGGCGGACACCGGGAAGGAGCCTGATGCCGACGGTCGTCTCGCCCGTCTCGTCCGGGGGGCTCGGCGGCAGGTAGCGCGCCATGTTCCGGGCCGCTTCCGGGGCCTGGCCGAGGACTGCCTTCCGCAGCAGTTCCTGGTGCTCCCAGAAGGAGGATTCGCGCATCCGGCGCACGTCCAGGTAGTGGTCCAGCCGGTCGGCCAGCACGTTACGACCGTCTCCCAGCGCCGTGTTCTGCCGGATGTACGCGGCGAGCGCATCCTTGACGGCTCGCTCCGGGTCGGGGGAGCGTGTCCGGGAGGAGGCCGTGACGATCTCTCTCATCTCGTCGACGCTCTCGTCGGCGATGCGGGTCCGCAGCGTCGCTGTCGCCATCTCGTCACATCCTGATCTCGTCGTGCGTCCGGTCGCTGTCTGTGCCGTGGTCGTCGTGGGGGGGCGGAGGGGTACCGGGTCGGCCGGAGGGGACGGTTCACGTTCGCGGGCGGTCCGTCCAGGGGCGGACTCGGCCGATGATCCGGAGATCCTCTGGTGTGCGGAGCGCGGCGGTCACGCCCTCGCTGATCTCCCGGTGGCTCAGCCAGCGGGTGGTGCCGTCGTCGCCGTCCGCGAAGCCCAGCACGACACGGCGGTAGCGATGCCCGTGGAACGGCGCGGGAGCGGTCGCGGGTGGCGCCGACGGCGCGGCGGCGGCGCTGCCCAGCACCTCGACGACCAGCGCGTCGTCCGTGAGTGCCTGCGCGATGACGCCGTAGGCCGACGCCTGGGCGGGGGTGTGTACCCACAGGACCGCGAGCCGGAACCGGCCGGTGTCGCGTACGGCCTTGAACAGGGCGTCCTTGAGGGCGGCGGGGTCGGTGTAGTCGACCGGCACCGGAACCACCGGACCCGTCCGGGCCGGCGGGCCGGGCCGGCGGGCCAGGACGGCGGTGGTGCACCCCTGGTCCGCCAACGCCTGGACGGTACCGGACAGCATGCCGGTGCCGCCGACGACGAGGGCGGGGGACGGCGGGGCGGTCGCGGAACGCGATGACACGGGTGGCTCGCAATCTGTGGGCGGGTGGCCGGGGTTCTCGTGGTGGTCCACCGACGGGATGGGCGTCGTCCCTCCGCGGGCGGGTGGCCGGGATTCTCATGGTGGTCCGGGGGCGGGACAGGCGTCGTCTTCCCGCGGGCGGGTGGCCGGGTTCTCGTGGTGGTCCGCGGAATGAGATCGTCGTCGTCCCTCCGCGGCAGGAGGCGGCCTTCTCGCCGTTCGGCGGCCTCGCGTCACAGCGTGAGCGGCAGCGCCCCGGGGACGGGGGACGCCAGGGAGCGGGTGGCAGGCGCGGTGCGCCAGGGATGGCCTGGTTCCGTCAGGCGCGTGGCCGGCGGTCGTGGGCCTACGACCGCGCAGCGACCCTGTTCCGGGGCCAGGACCTGGCGGGCGACCTCCACGACCTCGGCCGCGGTCAGGGACTCCAGCAGTTCCGACTCGGCGTCCTGCGAGGTGAAACGGCCGCGGCGGAACAACTCCAGGGCGAGCAGGCGCGCATGGGCGTGGGAGTCCTCACGCTCGCGCGCGTACACACCCTTGACCAGAGCGCGAGCCCGTGCGATCTCCCGCTCGGAGACTCCTTCGTCGAGCAGCCGGGACAGCACACGGCGGACGGTGTCCAGCACGGCGGACACGCCCTCGGCGTCGCAGTTGAACAGCACCAGGAGCGCGCCGACGTCGGCGAGGGGTTCGAGGACCGACCTGGCCCGGTAGGTCAGACCGAGCTCGTCGCGCAGCACGCGGCTGAGCCGGCTGCTCGCGCTGCCTCCGAGAACCGTGTTGAACAGGCGCATGCACTGCATCTCACGATGACTGAGCAGATAGCCGCAGGCGGGCACGGACCAGCAGCCGAGCACCGTTTCCGCCGCAGTCTCCCGCCAGAGGCCCACGGGCGGGACGAACGACCCGGAACTCCGTGACCACGCTTCGGCCGGGGGCCGCTCAGTGCCCAGGCCCGCTTCCGCCGCGGCGTGCACCCGGTCGGGTGCGATGTCCCCGACGACCACGAGCGCCGAACGTCCCGGACCGGCCGCCCCCCGCAGATAGGACAGGGCGTCCTCGGTCGTGAGCCGGTCGACGACGTCCGGATCGCCCAACGGGGAACGCCCCACAGGGGTGTCCCCGTAGAGGGCGAGGCCCGCCAACTCCCTTACCGCGCGCTGCGGCTGGCCGGCGGCGGCCTTGATCTCGTGCCGGACGGCCGTGCGCTGCCGGTCCATCTCCCCGGGCGACAGCAGGGTGTGGGCGCGCAGGTCGCCGAGGAGTTCGAGGAGCGCCCCGCCCGCCGACGCGGGCGCCTTGATGTGGAAGAGCATGTGGTCGCGGTGGGTCACCGCGTCGAAAACCCCGCCGAGCGCGCCGATGACCTCGGCGACCACGGCCGCGGTCGGGAACCGCGCGCTGCCCGCGAAGAAGGCGTGCTCGGCGAAGTGCGCACAGCCGGGTTGGTGCGGCGGCTCCGTCGCGGATCCCGCGGACACGGCGAGGACCGCGCACACCAGTCCACTGCCGGGACGGTGCAGGGCCACCGAGCGTGCGCCGTTCGAGTACGTCCGCAGGTCCGGCGTCCAGGGAGCCGTCATGACCGGCCCTCGGCGCGGTGCCCGGCTGTCCTCAACAGCATCGTGACGGCTTCCGTGACCCGTCCGCACAGCGCCGGATCCTTCAGCCGGGGCCGGTCCTCGGCGTCGGAGCCGTAGTCGGCCGGTGTGGTCACCGCCTGGGCGGGCAGCGCCAGGCCGTACAGCCCCCGGACGACGGTGCGCAGGTGGTCCACGGCCTGGACGGCCGTCAACCGCGGTCCGTGGCCCAGCAGGACCACCGGCTTCATCCGGAAGTGATGCATGGTCAGGTGGTCGAGGCAGTTCTTCAGAAGCCCGGAGTACGAGTTGTGGTACACCGGCGTCACCAGGACGAACGCGTCGCACCGCGAGGCGAGGTGCTCCAGTTCGCGTACGGTCCGGTCCGGGTGGTCCGCCGGCCGGTCGTGGTATTCGGGGTCGGCCGGCGGCAGCGGCCGCTGCCGGTGGTCCCACAACCAGGCGCCGGCACCGGCCTCCGCGACCCGGTCCGCCGCGTAGCGCGCGAGCGCGGTGCTGAACGATCCGCTCCGGGAACTGCCGGGCAGTACGAGCACATTCGTCATGTCCTGGATCCTCACCTCGGTGTCATCAGCATGCGGACCCCGCTGTCCGCGGTCGGCCCAGCAACTCGGCGATCCCGTCGGCCACGCCCACCCGGGCCCGGAACTCCAGGAACCGTTCGGCGCGGGAGGTGTCCAGGAGCGGGGCCGCTCCCGGCGGCGGGCCGGCCGTCGCCCGGAAGCCCGCCGCACGGACCGCGGCGGCGATGTCCTCACCGGTCGTGATGCGCCCCGTCGCGAGGTTGAAGACCCCGTCCGGCCGACCGGGACCGGCCGCCGACACCACCGCACGGGCGGCGTCGGAGACATGCAGGTACTCGCGGCCGTGGAAGTAGCCGTCCACCCGCACCTCGGCGCCGGAGCGGGCCCGTGCGCACAGGTCGGCCAGCCGGCGGTGCAGTCGCCCGCCGCCCGGGCCGGGGCCGTAGAGGCCCACTGGGCGCAGGACCGAGAGGCGGGTGTCCGTGCCGTGCAGGAGCCGTGCGGCGAGCAGTTCCTCGACGAGTTTTCCCCGTCCGTACAGCGAGCGGGGCCCCGGGGGAGCGGACTCCGGCACCGGCTCCCGGGCACCCGCCAGGTCGTACACGGCCAGGCTGGACACGAGAACGAGCCGGTGCGCCCCGTGCGTGACGGCGGCCCCGGCGACGGCGGCCACCCCCCTGCCGTACTCCCGCAGCCGGTCCGCCGGGTCGCCGGGGCCGGTGGGGACGTCGATGCGGGAGGCGGTGTGCACGACGGTGTGCGGCGCGAACCGGCCGGCGGCCCGGCGGACCCCCTCGGTGTCGGTGACGTCCACCTCCGCGGTGCCGGAGGCGGCCCAGGGCCGTACCGCGTCGAGCGCCGCGGGATCGCGGTCGGCGGCGGCGACCCGCCAGCCCCGCTCCGCCGCCTCGCGGGCCACCCGCGCACCGAGCAGGCCGACCCCGACGACCAGCAGTGTCCTCATCGCACGCGCTCCGCGACGGTCCGCCCGGCGAGGTGGGCCAGGGTCTGCCCGATGCGCTCGGCGCCCTCGGCCACGTCGGCCGCGTCTCCCGCGGGGCTGAGGCGGATGTGGCCCGCGCCGGACGGGCCGAAGGGCTCGCCGGGGGAGACCGTGACACGCGCCGCTCTGCGCAGCAGCTCGGCGACGGCGTGTCCCGACCCGAGGGCGGAGACGTCCAGCCACAGGAAGAGACCCGCCTCCGGTACGTCCGCCTCGATGCCGTGGGTCTTCAGGATCCGGGCGCACAGCCGGCGTTTGCCGGCCAGTTCCTCGCGCATGCCCGCGAGGTACTGGGGGCCCGCGTCCAGCGCCGCCAGCGCCAGGCGCTGTGACGGGGTGGCCACGCTCATGCCCAGGAACCAGTGCGTCCGCGTCACCCGGTCGATCAGTTCGGCGGGGCCCGCGGCGCAGCCGACCCGCGCCCCGGCCAGGGCGAACGACTTGGACACGCTGTCGAGCACCACCGTGCGCTCGGGAGCCTCGCGGGCCATGGACGCGTAACCGTCCCCGACGAGATCGGCGTAGACCTCGTCGGCGACGACGAGGACGTCGTGGGCGCGGGCTGCGGCGGCGATCCGGGCGAGGGACTGCCGGGACAGCACCTGCCCGGTGGGGTTCGACGGGCTGTTCAGGACGAGGAGGCGGGCGCCGGCCAGGCGGTCCGCCAGAGCCGGGGTGCCGGCCTCGGCCAAGGGGTAGTGCCCGGCCACCCGGCCCAGGGCCTCGACCGTGCTGCGGTACGCCGGGAACCCGGGGTCGGGGATGAGGATCCGGTCGCCCGGAGCGGTGAGCGCGGCCACGACGGACGTGAAGGCCAGGGCGGCGCCCGCCGTCACAGTGGCGGTGAGTTCCCGGCCCGAGCGTTCCCGCACCCGGTGCTCGAAGGCCGCGCGGAGCTCCGGGAGCCCTCCCGGCGCCGCGTATCCGACGGCTCCGGTACCGGTCGCGGCCGGGGGCCGGTGCGCCGGGGCCCCGAGGTCCATGACGAGTGGGCGCATGGTCATGAGGTCGCCTCCAGGGTGCCCCGGCGTACCGCGACACGTTCGAACAGGCGGAGTCCTCCCACGGCCAGTGCCGCGTAGCAGGCCGCGACGAGGAGCTCCAGGCCGAGCGGGCCCGCCACGGAGTGCAGCGAGGCTCCGTCGAAGGCGGCGCGCGCCGCCCTGACCCCGTGGCTGAAGGGCAGGACCTGTGAGACGGCCGCCAACGGGGCAGGCAGCGACGTGACCGGTACCAGGACGCCCGCCGCGACGACGATCAGCTGGAACACGCCGTTGGTCACCAGGTGCAGTTCCGCCGACGCGAGGGTGATGGCCCCGAGGAACAGGCCCGTCGCGAGACTGCTGATCACGGAGACCAGCACCGCCGCCCCGAACACCGGCAGATTCGCCCGGCTGACGTCCAGGCCGAAGATCCCCGCCGCGACCAGGAGCGACACGGCGACCGCGAAGAGGGCGTCGGCCACGAAGAACACCGCCCGCTGAAGATAGACCCGGGTCCGGCTCACAGGAGAGGCGAGGATCAGCGGAAGTGTGCCGCCCGCGCGTTCCTCCGCCATCAGGTTCGCCGCGGACAGGCCGGAGATGCCCGCCATCACGATGCAGGAGCCGAGGACGAGGAACTGCACCCGGTCGGGGCCCCCGGCGTAGCGGCCGAGCAGCACGTACAGCAGCATCTGCTCGGCCGGCAGCAGGACCGCCGTGGCCAGGTAGGCGACCGGGTTGAAGTACCGGTACAGGGCGCGGAAGGCGATCCACGAGTCGGAGAAGAACTGATACGGCATGGCCGTCCTCTCTCTCGCCGTCACCGGGCGAGTCCGCCGTCGGCGCGCAGCGCGCTCTGTACCCGGACGACGGCCGCGAGACTGGCCGCGGCGTAGCCGCAGGCGGTCAGCACGGCGAGCGCCCAGTCGCCCGCGACGTGTGTGAACCCGCCGCCGGTGGCGGCCGCTCCGACGGCCTCCAGCGCCCAGTAGGGCGGCAACAGCACCGACACCGGCCGCACCGCGTCCGGCAGCGCGGACACCGGCACCAGGAAGCCGGCGAGGATCACCATCGGATACTCCAGGCCGTTGATCGACTGGGTGAGCACGGGCCAGCGCATCACGAGCGGGATCAGCGGGGTGACCGACGCCGCCGCGACGAGCGCGGTCAGGACGACACCCGGTACGAGCAGTCCCCAGGACACCCCGGCGGGGACCGCTCCCAGCCACAGGCATCCGGTGACCAGCCCCACGACGACCGCGCCGAGGCAGAGGACGGCCTCCGCGGCCAGATAGCCGCCCAGCACCACGGGGATCGGAGTGGGCACCACGCTGATCAGCGGCAGCGTCCCGAACCAGTCGCGCTCGCGGCGCAGGCTGAACATCGCCGTCGCCAGCAGCGACCCCCACAGGGACGACAGTCCCGCTCCGGTGAGCAGCCTGGCCATCGGGACGGCGGCGCCGGACGAGCGCTGGAGCAGTACCGCGACGGTGGCGAGTGCCGCGGGCACCAGCAGGACCGACACCAGCCTGGTCTGGCGCAGCCCGTACGACAGCAGATGCATGCGCGCGGCCGCGACGAACGGCCCCGACGCGTTCACCGGCCGGTCCTCTCGGGCGCCCGGCCGTCCACGGCCGCGCCGCGGCGGCTCTCGCTGACGAGGCGGACGTAGACGTCCTCCAGCGTCGGCTCGCGCACCGACACCACGCCGAGTCGGCAGTCGGCGAGCGCGTGGTGCAGCTCCGGCACCAGATCGGCCCCCTTCGTGGACTGGACGGTGAGGATCTGCCGCTCTCCCTCGGTGCGCAGGGACACCGCCCCTTCGGCACCGACCAGGCGCCGCATCCGGGCCTCGACGTCCGGCGCGGACTCCAGGAGATCGACGTCGACACACGCCATGTCGGGGTGGCCGCGACGCAGCGCCTCCGGGGTGTCCAGGGCCACCACGTGTCCGGAGTCGACCACCATGACGCGCCGGCACAGCGCCTCCGCCTCGAACATGTAGTGCGAGGTCAGCAGGACCGTCTTGCCGCGCTGCGGCAGGCCCGTGATGAGCCGGCGCACCTCGCGCGCGACGATCGGGTCGAGGCCGATGGTCGGCTCGTCGAGGAAGACGATGTCGGGGTCGTGGACCAGTACCCGCGCCAGGTGCAGGCGCTGTTTCATGCCGCGTGAGTACGTCTCCACCTTCTCGTCGGCCCGGTCCGCGAGCCCCACATCGTGCAGGAGCCGGTCGATGCGGGGATCGGCGGTCCGGCGGGGGATGCCGTAGAGACCGGCGAAGTACCGCAGGTTCTGCCGGGCGGTGACCCGGGTGTACAGGCCCCGCTCGCCGCCGAAGAGAATGCCGATGCGCCGCCGCAGCTGCCGCTGTCCCCCCACCACGTCCAGGCCCAGGACCCGGGCCGTGCCCGAGGTCGGGTGGAGCAGGGTGGACAGGACGCGTACGAGGGTGGTCTTGCCGGCGCCGTTCGGGCCGAGGATGCCGAAGAGCTCACCCAGCTCGACGCTGAAGGAGACCGAGTCCAGGGCGACCCGCTCGCCGGCCTTGACCCGATAGACCCGCCGCAGGTTCCGCACCTCGACGGCGGGTCCGCCGTCGCCCCTGTCACGCACGTCGTCCACTCCTCTGTAGTCGCCCTCCGGTCCGGCGGATGCAGGACCGGACCTCAGCCGTTCGGGTCCAGCACGCTCAGCGCCACCCCGCACTCGTCCACCGGCAGGGTGGTGAAGGCGGCGAAGCCGGGTCCCGAGACGAAGTCGAGATAGTTCTTCAGCTCCCCGGCGAAACGGGGGTGCAGCACGTCGTGAGCCAGAACCAGCGCGCCCGGCGCGAGATGCGGCAGCCACCGCCGCAGCAGGGGGAGATAGCCCGCCTTGCGCCGGACCGGCTCGTCGATGTCGATGAGCACGGCGTCGAACGGCCCCCGCCCCTTTGAGAGCCGCTCCGCGTCGAACGCGTCGGCGGTGTGCACCGAGGTGCCCCGGAACCCGGCGGCGACCAGGTTTCGCCGGGCCAGTGCCACGGCCTCCTCGTCGACGTCGGCGCCCAGCGCCTCCAGGCCTTCGTAGGACCGGTGGGGGCCGAAGCCCTGGGCGGTCAGCCACATCATCAGGTTTCCCGCGTACGAGCCCAGGACCGCGATCCGGGCGGGGCGCGCCCGACCGCCCACGGCGAACAGGATCCGGGCGAGGAGCGGCGTCAGGGAGGTCATGGGCACGTCGACGCGCGGGGTCAGATGCGCGCGCAGCCGGTGGAACTCCTCCCACGGCTCGCCGGCTGCCGGTGGCAGCACCCCGGCCGCCGCACAGTGCTCCAGGAGCCGGTCGGCCAGCGCGTCCGCCTGTCTCGACGTCAGCGGGGGAAGCGTGGTCATCGTGCCCCTTCCGGGATGCTCGGCGCCGGCGACCCCGCCCCCACGAGTGCGGCCGCGTGGCCGCCGAGCTCGCGCAGGCTCGTGGTGAGCGCCCGCACGTCCTGGACCGCACGCGGGTCGGCGACCACCACCTCGCGGGCGTCGACCGTGAAGCCCAGCGCCGCGAGCATGTCCCTGCTGATGCCGGCGCCGACGTAGGCCGAGGCGGGGTCGGCGCCCACGACCAGTTGCAGCGCGGTCTTCCCGAGGAAGGGCGCGGGCAGGCCCGGTGGGCGGTCGTAGGCCGCGCCGCCCAGCACGTCCAGCAGGTTCACGAGCGGGCCGGAGGGCGCCTGCCAGTAGGCCGGCACGGAGAACAGCACCACGGGTGCCGAATCCAGGGCCGCCGTGAGACGGTCCAGGTCGGGACAGCCGTACTCCCCGCCGGTCCGTCCGTCGAACAGGGGCAGTTCCATCTCCCGCAGGTCGAAGACGGACGGCACGACGCCCGCCTGGACGATGCCCGCGAGGACGGGCTTGAGCAACTCCCGCGCGGCGGAACGGCCTTCGCGTCCCGGTGCGGGCTTGCGGCTGCCGCAGACCACCACGACACCGGCTCCGGCCGCGCTCACGCGGTACCTCCCGCGCCCACCATCGCGGTGCCCGGCGCGGGCTCGGCGTCGGCCCCGACGAGCAGCCGGTTGATGTCCTTCTTCGGGGCTCCCTCCAGGTCGACCCCCGGAATGTACGGCGGCAGTTTGGGGCCCGGCACCTGGGGGCGCAGCCCCAGTTCGTCGAGTACGGCGGCCAGCGAGCCGTCGGCGAGGGCCCCGGCGAGACGCTCGCGGGCGGTGGTCGGCCAGGCGTGGACCGAGTGGATCCAGGAGCCGTCGATACCGAGGTCGGCGCGTGCCGCCACCCACAGCAGCCCCGCCGCGTGGACCTCCTGGGCGCCGACGTCCCGCAGATGGGCGGCGACGGCCAGTCCGTCGGTGTACGCGGCCGCGGCGCGCTCCAGGTGCCCCGTCGTGGCCGCCACATGTCCGAGAGCCGCGAGTACGCGCTCCTCGTAGAAGGGGTCCTCGATCTCGCGGGCCACCTCCAGGGCCTCCTCGAGGGCTACGAGCGCACCGTCCGTGTCGCCCTCCTTGTGCAGCAGCAGACCGGTGCGCATCCGGTACGGCAGAGTGAAGGCCTTCTTCTCGTTCTCGCTGGGCGACTCCATGGCCCGCTCCCAGAATGTTCGCGCTTCCTTCACGCGTGAGGTGATCTCCAGGAGGAAAGTGAGGTTCGCGGCGAGGTTGTGCCGTAGGTAGAAGGCGCTGAGGCCGCTCGTCCCACGCACCAGACGGAAAGCCTGGAAAGCCTTCCGGAAAGCTTCCTCATGCAGAGCGTCACGCTCTTCAGGATGCCCGGCCGAGCGTGCTCTCATCGCGGATATGAGAGCCTCCCCATTGAGTAGCCAGGCATATTCCACACGCGCTTGCGGTGTGTTCTCGTAGAGGTCGGAAATGACTGCTCGGCCTTTTGCGTACTGCCGCATGGCCGCATCGAGATCGTAAGCCCTCTTGGTGAGCAGAAGCCCGATCAGATAATGCAGGTGCGCGACGGCGATCGGGTCCCGGGAGGAATTCTGTGCGGCGGTCAGCCGGGCCTTCGCCGTTTCCAGATCACCGCTCTGCGCATCGGCGATGGCCGACAGCCGGTCCAGCTGGACGGCGAGCTCACCGTCCACCAGACGCCGCGAGCTTTCGGAGATGAGGAGGACGCGCTCGAAGTTCTGGAAGGAGAGGGCCTCGCCCATGGCGCGCAGCAGGGCGTCCCCGCGGTCCGTCGCCGTGCCCGGGCCCGGGAGGGCGTGCGTGACGTCGACGAGGTCGTGCGGGAAGGAGGGGGCGTGGGGGGTGTCGAGGTCGACGGTGTGAACCCCGTCCCGCTCCGCCAGGCCCGACAGGAAGCGGCGGCGCAGCGCGTCCATCCGTTGCCTCAGGGTGGTCGGCTGTCCCGTTTCCCGGGTCAGGCGGGGAGGGCACAGACCGACGACGGTCAACGGCGCCTCGGGCCGGGCCAGCAGTGACGCCCGGTACAGCACCCGCAGCGAGGGGCGGTCCCAGGCGTCGAGGCCCGGTACCACGAGGACGAGACCCCGGCGGAACGCGGCGGTACGGCCCGGCAGGAGGGCGAGGAAGCGGGCCACCGCGTCGATGATCTTCGCGCTGTCGTGGGACTCCCGGCTGATGCGGCGGGTGGTGCCCAGCGCCGCCGACTCGGCGAGCGGGACGAGCCGCCCCAACGCGGTCCGTTCGGCCGGGTCGGTGAAGAGCACGAGGGTTCGCGCATACTGCGCCACGAGCTCGGGCGCTTCGCGCCGGGCCACGGGCAGCACCTTCTCCAGGGCGCGGTCGAGCGCGCCGAAGGTGGCATAGCCGGGGAGTGGCTCCTCCAGGGTCAGCACGGGGGCCGCGCCCGCGTCGGCGGGGAGCTGGTCGCGCCAGCCGCCGGGGAGACCTGGGGTGCCGAAGAAAATGAGAAAGGCGCGCTCCCGGGCGGGCCAGGTAGCGATGGGCAATGACGTTCTGGACACTATTCCTCCACCTCTCGACCGGCCGGCCGACGAGATTGCGTCGGCCGGCCGGGAGACCGGGATTGCAGCCGGCCAGAAAAGAGATACGGCTACCAGGCGATGGCGGCGACCGTCATCTCGTACTCGGACTCGGTGAGCTCTTCGTCCTTCGTGCCCATGGAGGCCAGGACTTCTTCAAGGGCAGCTGCCAGGGTCTCGTCGTTCATCTCTGCACCTCTTTCTTTTTCTTGTGCGCCGGATTGAATACCCGCCGACGGTGCCCTGATGGCCGCGTCGGCACTCGATGTGCATTCGAGCGACGGCACCAATCCATAGAAGCATTTCTGATGGGTGTGTGCCGCATTGATCTTTCAATTTTTCGCGCTGTTTGCTGTGAGGGTAGGGATGTCGGATATTTCGGCACTCATTGCTTACCTGTCATGGTCACGCCTTGGTGGAAGATTGAAGGATGGTGGGGTTTGCCTTCACGGAGGGTGAGTGCGCATAGCGGAATGTGATCTTCCACTGGGCGGCGCGATCAAGTTCCCTTGCTGTGCGCAGAGTTGGGGGCCGCGGCGCGGGAAGCGACCGTCGGTGCACGGCGACGAGGGGCGCGCACCCTCGCCGCCCCGGCGTAAAGATCCGCTCATGGTTCTCCGGCGACCGGAGACAGCAACTGTCTTGTGCTGATAGGAAATGCCCACACTTCGGTTAAGAGGGATAACTCCTGTGCGCCTTGTGGCGCGGATGCACCCGTCGGCCTGAGTGCCCCTTCGACCGCCCTCACGGCCGCCGCGGCTTGACGGTGCGTCAGTTTCTAGGAGATTTCTGCATGGCCAAGAAGGTCCAGGCCGCCCCGGGACGTCCCGCGCGCGCGGCAGCCAAGACCGGCAGACGGGTCAGGGCGCTCACCGCGGCCTCCACCGCCGCCGTCGCCCTCATCACCGTCACCGCGACCGCCACCGGCGCGGTCGCCCAGGGGGGAACCGCCGGACCGGGCGCACCCGAGCGAATAGGGGCGGCCCCGCATGTCCCGGCGGGTGCGACGGTGACCGGTACCACCGCGTCGGGAACCAGGCTGCACCTCAGCGTGAACCTGGCCCCGCGTGACCCGCAGGCGCTGGCGGACTTCGTCACCGCGGTGTCCACACCGGGCAACGCCCAGTACCACCACTACCTGGCCAGGGGGCAGTTCGCCTCGGTCTTCGGCCCCACGCGGGCCACCATCGCGGGAGTGACAGGGGCGTTGCGGGCGGCCGGTCTGTCTCCCGGCAAGGTCAGCCCGGACGGACTGTCCATCCCGGTCACCGCCACCGCCGCGCAGGCGTCCCACGCCTTCGGCACCGGCTTCCGCAACGTCCGGCTGAAGGACGGCACCACCGACTACCTCAACACCTCGGCTCCCTCGCTGCCCGCGAACGTGGCGTCCTCGGTGACCGGGATCGTCGGCCTGAGCAGCGTCAACACCGTCAGCAGCCACCACTCCGCGGTGCGTCGCACGAGCCGGCACGCCTCCACCGACTCCGCCGCCACCGCCCGCTCCGCCACCTCCGCCCGCTCCGCCACCTCCGCGGCCGTCTCCGGACGCAGTTCGAGCGCGGCGACCGCCGACGCGTACAACCCGGCACTCTGCGCCGACTTCACCGGCTCGGGCCTGACCGACGGCACCGACTACTACAGCCCCGGCAAGCTGGCCGGCGCCTACGGGATGACCAGCTCGGCCACCGAGGGCGCGGGGCAGACCGTGGCGGTGTTCGAGCTGGAGAACGTCGACGCGGGCAGCATCGCCGCGTACCAGGCCTGCGCCGGCACCACCACCTCGGTGTCCCATGTGTACGTCGACACGACAGCCGGTGCGGGCGCTCCCGCCACCGACGGTTCGGTCGGTGTGGAGTCGGCGCTCGACATCGAGGACCTGATCGGTCTGGTGCCCGGCGCGAACATCATCGACTACCAGGGCCCGGACGCCGGGTCCGCGACCGACCAGAACGTGCTCGACGTCTACCAGCGGATGGTCACCGACGACCAGGCGCAGGTCATCTCCACCAGTTGGGGTGAGTGCGAGTCGCTCGAGAGCAGCGCGACCGCGAACGCCGAGAACACCGTCTTCGCGGAGGCCGCCGCCCAGGGGCAGAGCGTCGTCGCCGCCTCGGGCGACGACGGATCCAGCGACTGCTACCAGGCGACCGGCTCCACGGCCAAGGCCGTCGACGACCCCGCCAGCCAGCCCTACGTCACCGGGGTCGGCGGCACCACGATGACCACCTCGGGCAGCACCACCACCCAGACGACCTGGGGCAACGCCGACGGCGGCACCGGCGGCGGTGTCTCCTCGCGCTGGGCGCCCGTCGTCTACCAGGGCGGTGTCGCCACCACCACCAAGCGGGCCGTCCCGGACGTCTCCGCCCTGGCGGACCCGGCCAACGGATACCCGGTCTACTTCCAGGACGACAGCCAGTCCGCCAACCCCGTTCCCGGCATCGTCGGCGGCACCAGTGCCGCGGCCCCGACCTGGGCCGCCGCGATCGTCCAGGCGAACGCCGGTACGGCCTGCCAGGCCAACGGGCAGGTCGGCTTCCTCAACAACGCCCTCTACCGGGCCGCACGCAGCAGCTACCTGGCGAGCTTCTGGGACGTCACCAGCGGCAACAACTCCGTCTACGCCACCGGCTACACGGCGGCGGCCGGCTACGACGAGGTGACCGGCCTGGGCTCGCCCAGAGAGGCCGGCCTGACCTCCGCCCTGTGCCCGGCCCGGGGCACCGCGGCCACCGGCGCCTCCACCTTCCACGCGCTCAGCAGCCCCAAGCGCCTGCTGGACACCCGCAACGGCACCGGCTGGGGCCTCAGTTCCATCCCGGCCACCAAGCCCCTGGTCGCGGGCGGCACCGCCCCGGTCAAGGTCGAGGGCGCCGGGGGGATCCCCAGCAGCGGCGTGACCGCCGTCGTGCTCAACCTCACCGTCACCGGCACCACCGGTTCCGGCTCACTGATCGCCTGGGCCGACGGCACCACCAGGCCGTCGACCAGCAACCTCAACTGGACCGGCGCGAGCCAGACCATCGCGGCGTCGGCGACCGTGAAGGTGGCCGCCGACGGCGTGGTGGACCTCTACACGAGCAGCACCACCCACCTGATCGCCGATGTCCAGGGCTACTACACCAGCGGCACCACCGGTTCGAAGTACACGGCGCTGACACCGGCCCGCCTGCTGGACACCCGCTCCAAGGTCGGCATCTCCACCACCAGCAAGATCACCAACGCGGTGATCAGCCTCAAGGTCCGCGGTCATGGCGGCGTACCGACCGGCGCCACCTCCGTGGTGCTCAACCTGACGGCCACCCAGACCGTCGGCGGGGGCTACCTGGAGGCCTACCCCGAAGGCGCCACCCGCCCGACCGCGTCCAACGTCAACTGGTCGGCCACCGGCACCACCATCCCCAACCTGGTGGTCGTGCCGATCGGCAGCGACGGCAACGTCAGCGTCTACGTGCACGGCACCAGCCATGTGATCGCCGACGTCTCCGGCTACTTCTCCACCAGCGGCGCGACCTTCCAGACCGTCACCCCGCTGCGCCTGCTGGACACCCGCCAGACGACCGCGCTGGGCTCCGGCAAGACGCTGGCCGTGCAGATCTCGGGCCGCGACGCCATCCCGTCCACCGGCGTCAAGGCCGTCGTGCTGACGGTCACCGTCACCGGCACCACCGGCAGCGGCTACCTCGCCGCCTGGGCCGACGGCGGCAGCCGTCCCACGGCCTCCAACCTCAACTGGGCGCAGGGCAAGACGATCGCCAACCAGGTGATCGTGCCCGTCGGTGCCGACGGCAAGGTGGACTTCTACACGAGCAGCACCACCAACGTCCTCGCGGACGTGGCCGGTTACATCGGCTGACCGCCACGGCCGAGACGACCACGGCCGAGACCACCACGATGCCCCGCCGAGCACGCCTGTCGGCGGGGCATCGTGGTGGTCGGTCCACGACGCGGGCCCAGTCCACCGGACGGTTGTTTACGGGTTACCGCCAATAACCGCCCGCCCGCTTTGGCGGTCCGCCGCCCTGCGCCACCGGATGCGGCCCGGCTAGCGTCCGGACATGAGGCGACGCAGGCGCATCGGAACGAACAACCGTGCCATGTCCTTACGACGCGTGCGGGACAGGGCGATCCAGCGGCGGGACGACGTCCGGCCGGGCGGCTGGCGCAGACGTTTCGGACGCGGGGCGGAGCAGGCCCGGCCCTGGCTGCAGTTCCTGGCAGACCTCGCGACGCTGCTGGCGCGGGTGGTGCGGTAGCCGGTCCGGGGCGCCGCCGTATCTCCCGGGTGACGCCGTGTCCGGACGGACATCCCCCGTCCGGGCCGTCACGATGGGGCGGACGGGCTGGACCAGTGCGCGGAGGTGCCGTATGTCAGGAACCGGGCCGGCGGGCGGCTACTCCGCCACGCCCCTCGCCAGGAAACTCGGCATCAAGGCGGGGCACCGGGTACGGCTGGACGGCGCGCCCGACGGATGGGACATCCCCGGTCTGCCCGACGGCTGCGAGGTCGCCGTCGGCGGCTCGCGCGGCGCGGACGTCGTCCTCACCTTCCACCGCGAGTACGCACGGCTCGCGGCCGAGGCGGACGAACTGGTGGCCGGCCTCGCGGACGAAGCCGCACTCTGGATCGCCTGGCCGCGCAGAGCCGCCGGGCACGTCAGCGACATCACCGAGAACGCCCTGCGGGAGGTCTTCCTGCCGCTCGGTGTCGTAGACGTCAAGGTCGCGGCGCTGGGGGAGGACTGGTCGGGGCTGAAGTTCGTACGGCGACGGGAGAACCGGCGGGGGTGATCCGGTGGCGGTGATTCGGCGGGAGCAAGGGGCGCGGGGTCTGTCGAGGCGTTCCGGCTGCGGGGCTGCGGGGCTGCGGGGCTGCGGCAGGACCGGCACGACGGCAGGACCGGCGGCGGCCGCGTACAACAGCCCACCCCCGCCGTGCCGACCAGAGCCCGATACATACCCGGCAGAGGCCGCCCCGCCCCGCCCACGCATCCCCATACCCGAGAAGTCCTTACCGTGAACGGCTAGCATCGCGCCGGTTGATGCCCCTCGGGACGACCGGGACAAGGGGACGTACGGGACGAGGTGGGACATGGGCGCGCCGAGGATCGCCGTGGCCGTAGTGACCATGGGGAACCGGCCCGAGGAGGTCGACGCCCTGTTGCGTTCCGTGGCCAAGCAGGACATCGCCCCGGCCCGGATCGTGATCGTGGGCAACGGCTGCCGGCTGCCCGAGTTCGCCGAGCGGCTCTCCCTGCCCGGCGAGGTCACCTCCCTCGACGTCGAGGAGAACCTCGGCTGCCCCGGCGGGCGGAACGTGGCGCTCGCCCGGCTGCGGGACTTCGGCGACGTGGACGTCGTGGTGGAACTCGACGACGACGGCCTGCTCGTGGACGCCGATGTGCTGCGCCGCGTACAGGAGTTGTTCGCGGCCGACGAGCGTCTCGGCATCGTCGGTTTCCGTATCGCCGACGAGAGCGGCGAGACCCAGCAGCGGCACGTGCCCCGTGTCGGCGCCTCCGACCCGATGCGCGGCGGCTATGTCACCGGGTTCCTGGGCGGCGGCCACGCCCTTCGCATGGCCATGCTCGACGAGACCGGGGACTGGCCCGCCGAGTTCTTCTTCGCGCACGAGGAGACCGACCTGGCCTGGCGGGCCGCCGACCACGGCTGGCGCATCCTGTACGCGCCCGAACTGCTGCTCCAGCACCCGAGGACCTCACCGGCCCGGCACGCCATCTACTACCGGGTCAACGCCCGCAACCGCGTCTGGCTGGTCCGCCGCCGGCTGCCCCTGCCGCTCATCCCCGTGCACCTCGGCGTGTGGACGGCGCTCACCGTGCTGCGGACCCGGTCGTCGAGCGGACTGCGCGCCTGGTTCGGCGGGTTCGCCGAGGGCCTGCGGGAACCGGCGGGCGAACGGCGGCCGATGCGCTGGCGAACGGTGTGGCGGCTCACCCGGCTGGGGCGCCCGCCCGTGATCTGAGGGCCGACAGCCCCGGGCACAGGACGAGGGCCCCGGTCGTTCACCTCCACCGACCGGGACCCTCTCGCGTCCCCGGATCCGGCCGCGACGGCGACACTCCCCCGAGCTGCGCGTCGTACGCGCGCGCCCTCGGGCCAGATCCGATGTAGTGATCACATCAGGTTGCGCCAACAAATCGCTAACATGTGGCCAACGCATCTACGTTTCGTCGTTCGCCGGTTGGCGTGAAGTCGACGGCGGCGATGGGAACAGACGGTGTGCGACCGCGGGGGCGGTAGCCGATTCCGGCAGTGGCCGGCGTCGGACGGGCTGGCGGGAAACCGCCGTTGAGAGGGCGGAAATCCGCCAGAAGTGGGCGGCGTGATGGGGCGCGGATCGCAGTCGGGGCTGCGGTTCGGTCTGCTCGGGCCGCCGATCCTGTACGACGGTCAGGGCGGCGCCGGTGTGCGCGTCGTCGGCAGCCGCAAGCAGCGGATCCTGCTGGCCGCGCTGCTCCTCGAAGCCGGCCGGGTCGTCTCCACCAAGTCCCTCAAGGAGGCGCTGTGGGGGAGCACCCCGCCCGCCTCGGCGAAGGCCTCGCTCCACAACCATGTCTCCCGGCTGCGACGGCTGCTCGACGATCCCGAACGACTGCAGGCGGTGGCCCCGGGCTATCTGCTGCGTGTCGCGCCGGGTGAACTCGACGTCCAGGTCTTCGAGAGCCACGCCGCCCGGGCCCGCCGCGCGCACGCCGACGGGAACTGGACCGGGACCGTCCAGGCGTGCGCGGCGGCGCTCGCGCTGTGGAGGGGCGCGCCGCTCAGCGGGGTCCCCTCCGAACTCGCCGGATACGCCCTGGTCCAGCGCCTGGAGGAGGCCCGGCTGCTGCTCCTGGAGTGGCACTACGACGCCGAGCTCGCCCTCGCCGACACCCGGCCGGACGCCCTCGTCCCCGAACTCTCCGCACTGGCCGCCGAGCATCCGCTGCGCGAGTCCTACCACCGCCAGCTGATGCTCGCCCTCCACCGCACCGGCCGCCAGGCCGAGGCCCTCGCCGTCCACCGCGACCTGCGCACCCGCCTGGTCGAGGAACTCGGCGTGGAACCGGGCCCGGCGGTCGGCCGGGCACATGTGGAGGTGCTGCGCGGGGGAGACGGCGGGGGACGGGCCCACACCGGGGCCGACCAGCCGGCTTCCGACCGTGGCCGGCAGCTCCGGCCGGCCTCCTCGGCGGACGGCGACACAGTGGAATCCGACGCGGTGGAATCCGACGCGGTGGAATCCGACGCGGTGGAACGCGACGCGGTGGAAGACGACGCCGATCGGGCCGACGGGCCGGCGGTCCGCTCGACCGCAACCGAACGTCCGGACCGGGCGGTCGACTTCGGCGCGGCGCGCCAGGGGAGCCTGCCGGCCTCACCCACCGCGCTTCCCGCAGACGCTACGCGCGGAGACACCCCGTCCACCCCGTCCACCCCGCCCCATCTCCCCGCGCCACCGCCACCTCCTGCCCTCCACTCGTCACGCCCCTCCTTCCCTCCCTCACCCCCTGCCCCCGAGGCCCCCGTCCCGCTCCCCCTGCCCCGCCCCGCCCAACTCCCCCCGCCCCCGGGTCACTTCACCGGCCGCCACACCACCCGCGACGACCTCCGCCGCGCCCTCACCCCTGACGGCGGCCCCGCCGTCGGTGTCGTCAGCGGCATGGCCGGCGTCGGCAAGAGCGCGCTCGCGCTGCACGTCGCCCACGAGCTGCGGGAACGTTTCCCTGACGGCCAGCTCTACGTCAATCTCCAGGGCGCCACCCCGGGCATGGCCCCCCTCACCCCGGCCCAGGCCCTCACCGCCCTGCTCCGCGACCTCGGAGCCGACCCGCGCAGCATCCCCGAACACCCGGACGCGGCGGCCGCGTTGCTGCGCTCGCTGCTCGCGCCCACCCGCACGCTCATGGTGCTGGACGACGCGGCCAGCGCCGCTCAGGTACGGCCACTGCTGCCGGCCGGCGACGGCTGCGCGGTGATCGTCACCAGCCGCTCCCCGCTGACCGCCCTCGACGACGCGCACCGCTTCCCGCTCGCCCCGCTCTCGGCCGAGGAGAGCGCGGAGCTGCTCCGCGCGGTGTCGGGCCGGGACGGCCGCAGCGCCGCGGGCGACCCCATGGGCGGCACCGCCTGCACCCCCGGTCCAGCCACCCCCGGTCCCGCCGCCCTCATGAACGCCACTCCCATGGACGCGACCCCCATAGACGCCACCCACCCCCTCATAGAACTCACCGGCCGCCTCCCCCTGGCCCTCCGCGTCGTGGCCGCCCGCCTGGCCGCCCGGCAGGCCCTCACCCCCGACGTCCTCGCCGACCAACTGGCCGCCGCCGAGGACCGGTTGCGGCACCTGGAGTACGACGACCTCTCCGTCCGCCGCTCCCTGGCCGTCGCCCACGACGCCCTCGCCGCCTCGGGCCGCAGGTCCGACCGCGACGCCGCCCTCGCCCTGTGCCGCATCGGCGCCCTCGACCTGCCGACCTACGGCGTCCCCCTGGTCGCCCGCCTCCTCGGCACCGACGCCACCGACGAGACCCGCGCCGAGGACGCGCTCGACCGCCTCGTCGACGTGGCCCTCCTGGAGGAGACGGCGTACGGCCGCTACGCCCCGCACGGCCTGGTCCGCGACTTCGCGCGGGAACTCGCGGGCCCCGCGCAGGCCCCCGACATCGCCCGCACCGCCCTGCGCTGGTACGCGGCCGTCGCCGAACGCGCCCTCACCGCGATCCTCGAACCCGGCCTCGACCTGGAGGACCGCCGCCGCCCGACCGCCGCGCAGCCGCCGGAGCACGCGGCGCATGTGCTGGCCATCCCGCCGTTCCCCTCCTCCGAGAAGGCCTACGCCTGGGGCGAGTCCGAGCTGGAGAACATCGTCACCCTGGTCGAACGGCACACGGACACCCCCGACGAACGCACCGCCGCCCATCTCTCCACCCTGCTGCGCCTGCTCTCGCCCTTCCTCCAGCGCAGCGGCCGGGTCGCCGAGACCGAGGCCCTCGGCGGGGCCGCGCTCACCGTGGCGCGGCGGCTCGGTGACGAGGAGGCCGAGGCATGCGCCCTGGGCGACCTCGCGGGGCTGCACTTCCTGACCGGACGGCACCGCGACGCCCTGGCCCTCAACGACCAGGCCCTCGCGCTCTGGCGGCGGCTGGGCCGGGACTCCTGGACGCGCCGCTGCCTCAACAACCGGGGTCTGCTCCTCGAAGGCCTCGGCCGGTACGCCGAGGCGGGCGAGGCACTGCGGCAGAGCCTCGCCTACGCACGGCGGCTCAACGACCCCTTCGGCGAGGCTGTGACCCACAGCAACCTCGGCAACCTGTACGAGCACACCGACCCGCGCGCCGCCATCGAACAGCACCGCCGCTCGCTCGCCATCGGCGCGCGGACCGGCAGCGTGGTCGTACGGCACTCGGCGCACTGCAACATCGGCTACGCCCACCTCACGCTCGGCGAACCGGCCGCCGCCGTGGGGCACTTCGAGGAGAGCCTGCGCATCCTCGGCAGCCCCGGCGACTGGCACGGCGAATCGCAGAGCCGCCTCGGCCTGGTGCGCGCCCTGCGCCTGACCGGCCACGCCGCACGCGCCGCCGCCGAGTGCGCGGAACTGCTGCGCCGCGCGGACGCCCGTGCCGACCGCTACACCGGCGCCCTCGCCCGCCACCAGCACGGACTCCTGCTGCGCGAGCGGGGCAGGACCGAGGAGGCGTACGCGCAGTGGCGGGCCGCTCTGGACGCGCTGGACGGCACGGACGACAAGACGGTGCTCCAGGAGCTCATCGCCCTGCTCGACGACTCCGGCCTACGGTGATCACTTGGCGTCCGCATAGCACTCCACCACCGCCGTCGTGAACGGGAACCGCACCGGCGTCTCGCCGAAGGTCAGCCGCCCGGCCAGGTACGACGCCTCCCTGATCGCCGCCACGACCGCCTCGGCCTCCTCCTCGGGACAGTGCACGATCACCTCGTCGTGCTGGAAGAAGACCAGTTCGGCCGCCATCCCCGCCACGGCCTGCCGCAGCGCGGCGAGCAGCAGCAGGGCCCAGTCGGCGGCGCTGCCCTGCACCACGAAGTTCCGGGCGAACCGGCCGCGGGCACGGGTGTTGGTCGAGGCGTACCCGGGCACCCAGCCGTCCTCGCCGGAACCGGGCTGCCCGGCCGGTTCGTCCTGGGGGATGCCCGCCTCCTCCGCGTCACCGGCCCCGGCCGCCGGCGGGCAGGTCCGCCCCAGCCAGGTCCGCACCAGCCGGCCCTCCTCGCCCGCGCGGGCCGCGTCGTCGACGTACGCGACCGCCTTGGGGAAGCGGCGTCTGAGCGCGGCGAGGTTCTTGAGGCCGTCGCCGGAGGTCTGGCCGTAGACCGCGCCGAGCACGGCGAGTTTGGCCTGGCCGCGGTCGCCGGAGAAGGCCCGGTCGGAGACGGACTGGTAGAGGTCGCTCTCCCGGCCCGCCACCTCCATGAGCCCCGGGTCGCGGGAGATGGCCGCCAGCACCCGCGGCTCCATCTGGTCGGCGTCGGCGACCACGAGCCGCCAGCCGGGGTCGGCGACCACCGCACGCCGGATGACCTTGGGGATCTGAAGGGCCCCGCCGCCGTTGGTGACCCATCTGCCCGTGACGGTCCCGCCCGCCTGGAACTCGGGCCGGAAGCGGCCGTCCCGCACCCAGTCCTGGAGCCAGGACCAGCCGTGGGCGACCCAGATGCGGTACAGCTTCTTGTACTCGATCAGCGGCTTCACGGCCGGATGGTCGAGGGACTGGATCTCCCACCGCCGGGTCGACTTCACCTTGATGCCCGCCTGTGCGAACGCCTTGATGACATCGGCGGGCAGATCGGGCCGCACCCGGCGCCCGAAGGCGGCGGACACCTCGTCGGCGAGCTCGGCCAGTCTGCGCGGCTCACCGCCGCCCGCGTAGCGCTCGCCGAGCAGTTCGTGCAGCACCCGGCGGTGGGTCTCGGCGCTCCACGGCAGCCCGGCGCGGTTCATCTCGGCGGCCACCAGCATCCCCGCCGACTCGGCGGCGGTGAGCAGCCGCATCCGGTCGGGGTGCGCGGTGCTGTCGTGCCGGCGCAGCTGGCCGGCGTAGACCTCCAGGAGGTCGGTCAGCGGCAGATGGACGCTCTGCGGCTCGAACAGGGACGACTGCGATCCCGGTTCGGCGGCGCGCTGGGGCGGGTCGGGGGGTACGGGGCCGCCGCGCAGCCGGGCCAGGGCGGCGGCGGCCGAACGCGGCTCACCGTGCCGCCCCTCGTGGCCGAGCAGGAGGGTCTCGGCGTCCTCGACGTCGTAGCACCGCTCGACCCGGACCCCCGCGGCGAGCAGCCGCGGATAGACCTCGGAGGTGGACCGCCACACCCACCGCGCCACCTCCGGCCGCCGCCGCACGGCCTCGGCGGGATCCTCCTCCCACCGCACCGGCCCCACGGGCAGCCCGTCCGCCCCGAGGGCGGCGACCTCCACACCACCGTCCTCGGCCGGCGCGAGAGCCCAGCGGTCGGTCATGACGGCGAGTCTGCCAGGCAGGTCTGACAACGGACTTTTGGGACATCGACGGGTGGGGGCCCCGCTAGCCCTGCTGGCCCTGTCCCTCCCGCGCCTTCACATACCGTTCCTGTGGACTGAGCGGGAGTGAGTCCGCTCAGCCGCGCGCCCCGAACGGTCTTGGGCGAGCTGGTCCCCGGCGTACTCGACCCCGGGTGGCGACACGCATCCTGTGCGTGGTCCTGGCCCGGGAGGCCAGTTCCCTGTGCGACCTGGCCAGTGGGTACGGCCAGAGGCGACGGGGAGGCCCTGAACCATCACTCCGGTGGAGCAGGGGCCCCGCACGCTGACGCCGTACCCGGTGTCCCAGGTCGCACAACCACGCTAACCCAAACGGCCCAGGGCGCCGCAAGCCTAGAAGTCGATCCGCACACGATCGAGCTAATTCGCCGTTGTGCGCACTCCTTGCTGAGCAGCTACCAACCCCTCCAGCTCCTTGGCGACGGCACCTTCCACCGATTCCTTCTCGATGCCGAGGCCCGACAGGACCCCCGTGCCGTTCTCGAACTCCAGGAGGGCCAGCAGGAGGTGTTCGGTGCCGACGTAGTTGTGGCCGAGCCGGAGGGCCTCGCGGAAGGTGAGTTCCAGGACCTTCTTGGCGTCGGAGCCGTAGGGGATGAGTTCGGGGACCTGGTCGGCGGCCGGCGGGAGTGCGTCGGTGGCGGCCTGGCGGACGGCGTCGAGGGTGACCCCCTGCGCGACGAGCGCCTTGGCGGCGAGGCCCTCCGGTTCGGCGAGCAGGCCGAGGACGAGGTGCTCGGGGCGGCCCTCGGGGTTGCGGGCGGTGATGGCCGCGTTGTGGGCCGCCATCACCGCGTTGCGGGCCCGCGGGGTGTAGCGGCTGAAGCCCTGGTCGGCCGCGAGGTCCGACGACTCCTTCGGCACGAACCGCTTCTGCGCCGCCTGCCGGGTGACCCCCATGCTCCTGCCGATGTCCGTCCAGGAGGCACCCGAACGCCGGGCCTGGTCCACGAAGTGACCGATCAGGTGGTCGGCCACCTCCCCGAGGTGATCGGCGGCGATCACCGCGTCCTGAAGCTGGTCGAGGGGCTCGGCGTGGACCTTCTTGATGGCGGTGATGAGGTCGTCGAGCCGTACGGATGACGTGATGTCGGGGTTCGTCGTCATGCTGTCAACCTTAGGTTGACAGGGGTGGAGTGTCAACCCGAGGTTGCCTCTATGTGCGTGGGGGCGACCGGTTTTCGGGCAGTGAGACGATCGCCCCGTGAGCAGCAGCAGGAGCAGCGGAGCGAGCGGCAACGGCAACGGCAACCAGAGCGAAGGTGTGAACGGGGACACGACCGCCACCGTCGACCGCGCCTTCCGGGCCGCCCTCTACGCCGACGACGACACCGCACTCGACACCGGCGCCTCCCTCCTCGCCGCCGACCCCGCGACGGACGCCGAACTGGCCCGGCGCGGCGCCGAGTTCGTGGCGCAGGCCTGGCGGCGCGGCTGGCAGCCCGCCGACGTCGTACGGATCGTGCGACGGGAACTGGAGGACACGCACGTACAGCTCGCCACGGCCCTGATCCGCGCACAGGCCCCGAACGACCGCCCGCGCGGCCACCGCTGGGCCGCCCAGCTCGCCCAACTGGAACAGCCCGACGAGAACTCCCTGCGCGCCGACCGCTTCACGCACGCCACCGCCGTACTGGAGCTGTACCGCCTGCTGCTGCGCCTGCCCGCGCTGGAGCCGCTGGAGGATCCCCGACGGGAGCACAGGGGGCACGGGGGGCATAAAGGTGACGCCCGCATGCTCGGCCGTATTCGCGCCCTGCTCGCCAAGGCGGAGGCGACCGGCTTTCCGGAGGAGGCGGAGGCGCTCACCGCCAAGGCGCAGGAGCTGATGGCCCGGCACAGCGTCGACGAGGCGCTGCTCGACGCCCGGGCGCCCGCGAAGGACACCCCCGGCGCCTGCCGGATCGGGGTCGAGCCGCCGTACGAGCAGGCGAAGGCGGTGCTCCTCGACGCGGTCGCCACCGCCAACCACTGCCGGGCGGTGTGGAACGAACCGTTCGCCTTCTCCACGGTCGTCGGCTTCGAGGGCGACCTGGCGGCGGTCGAACTCCTGTACACCTCACTGCTGGTGCAGGCGCAGTCCGCGATGGCGAAGGCGGAGGCGGTACAGCGGGCGGGCGGCCGCAAGCGCACCAAGACCTTCCGGCAGTCCTTCCTCGCGGCCTACGCCCACCGCGTCGGCGACCGTCTGCGCGCCGCCGCCGAGGCCCCGGTGACCGACGACCTGCTGCCGGTGCTGGCCTCCCGCGAGGTAGCCGTCACCGACCGCATGGAACGCATGTTCCCGCAGACCACCACGACCCGGCTCCGTGGCGTCAGCGACGAGGCGGGCTGGACCGAGGGCGCCCGGGCGGCCGACCGGGCGCAGGTCGGCAACCGGCCCCGGATCAGTCCCCGGCCTGAGTGAAGGCGCCGACGGAGGCGGTCGGGTGATCGGCGCTGCCGCCCTGGCCCTGGACCGGCCCGTACGACCACTTGAAGCTCTTCGGGGCGTCCGCCCCCGGCAGGCCGATCTCCAGCGTCTTCACGTCGAGGCTCGCCTTGGCGCCGGCCTCGCCACGCGTGTACGTGAGGGTGAAGGTGGCGGCCGTGCCCTTGGCCAGGGTCAGCTTCGCGGACGTGGCGCCTTCCGCGCGGGACAGGCTCGCCGAGGAGTCCGCGGCGTTCAGGTCGACGGCGGGGAAGCCGGCCAGCGTGCACTCGGCGCTCTGGTTGGTGAGTGTGACGGGGAGGTCGCCGGTGTCACCGGCGCCGGGGGCCACGTTGGCGGGCCCGACCTCCACGTCCATGTCACCGATCCGGCACGTGGTGCCGTTGCCGGGGCTGGCGGCGGCGCTGTCACCGCCGGAGCCGGAGCTGTCCTTGTCGCTGTCACTGGAGCAGCCGGTCAGGAGCAGGGCAGCGGCGAGGGCGGTGACGGCGAGGGGGGCGGCGCGCATGTGAAGTCCTCTGATGTGAGCGATCCGGTGCATGGATCATCACGCATCCCGGAGCACCACGGTTGCCCGCCCCCACGGACGGCCTTTGCCACGGCGTCTTCCGCTACGACCCGCTACGACGGCCCCGGCGCCCTCCGCTACGACCCGGAGCCCGCACTCGCCAGCCCGCTCGGCAGCCGGCCGCCCTGGGCCCGGGTGTAGGTCTCGGTGCCGGCACCGCCCGCCCACTTCACCTTGAGCGTGGTCCTACCCACCGAGACGACCGTCCCGTCGGCCCGTTCCTTGCTGCCGTCCGTGCACTTGAGGCGGATCGTCTCCGTGTTCGCGCTGCCGCTGCACACCGTGCCGCCGGTGACGAAGAGCCCGGCCTGGTCGCCGTTGACCAGGAGCGCCACCGCCTTGCCGTCGGTGGTGGCGAGCCAGCTGCCGGCGACGTCACCGGCCGCGGAGGACGACGTACCGCCGGAAGACGAGGTACCGCCGGGCGCCGGGGCGGAGCCCGACGCCGAGGACGACACGGAGGCGCTGGGACTCGGCGACGCGTCGTCGTCCGAGCCCCCGCCGCCGCACGCGGTCAGGGTGAGCGCGCCCACCAGCCCCGCGGCCGCGAGCCCCGCCCGCCGACCCGACACGGTGCGCCAGAAGATCGCCGAAGTCACTGGAAGCTCCCAAGGTGTAGCGGTCGGCCAGACGACCGCAGCAAGCTACCAGCCCCACCCGTGAGAACTACCAGGACGATTTGCGCACACCTGGCAGGTATCCCGCGTGCGCTTGCTCCCGCAGCCCCACCCTGGACAGTCCGAAGGCCCGGAAGTAGCCGCGCGGCCGCCCGTCGACCTGGTCCCGGTTACGCACGCGCGTGGCGCTCGCGTCCCGCGGCTGCCGGCGCAACTCCTCCTGCGCCGCGAGCCGTTCGGCAGCGGTGGACGACGGCCTGCGGATGATCTCCTTCAGCTCGGCCCGCCGCACGGCGTACCGCGCCACGGTCTCCTGTCGTTTCTCGTTCTTCGCGATCTTGCTCTTCTTGGCCATACCGGTTCTCTCCTCGAATCCTCAGACCCGCACACCGCGCGCGCGGATCCGCGCCACGGCCGCCTCGACGCCGATCGTGTCGACGGTCTTGATGCCCTTGGTGCTCAGTCGCAGCCGCACGTAGCGGCCCTCGCTCGGCAGCCAGTAGCGCTTGGACTGGATGTTGGGGTCGAAGCGGCGCGAAGTGCGCCGGTGGGAGTGGGAGATGCGGTTGCCGAAGCCGGGCCGGGCGCCGGTCAGCATGCAGTGGGCGGACACGGGTGATGCACCTCTCTCGGAGCAGTTGTGTAAATGGAATTCATTTTCAGTAAGATAGCAGCATGGCACGCAACGAACTCCGCCCGGTCATCAGGCTCCGGTCCACCGCCGGGACCGGCTTCACCTATGTGACCCGCAAGAACCGCCGCAACGACCCGGACCGTATGACCCTGCGGAAGTACGACCCGGTCGCCGGCCGCCACGTCGACTTCCGAGAGGAGCGCTGAGCCTCGTGCGCCAGGGCATCCACCCCGCCTACGGTCCCGTCGTCTTCCGCGACCGGGCCGCGAACCACGCCTTTCTGACCCGCTCGACGATGACGAGCGAGAAGACGGTCGAGTGGGAGGACGGCAACACCTACCCGGTCGTCGACGTCGAGATCTCGAACGTCAGCCACCCCTTCTACACGGGCACCGCGCGGGTCCTGGACACCGCGGGCCGCGTGGAGCGCTTCGAGCGCCGGTACGGAAAGGGACAGAAGGGCTGATGCTCTCCGTCGTGATCGTCGGCGGGCTGCACGCCGACGCGCGCAAGGCGGCCGTCGGGCAGCTGCTCGCCGACGTGCCGGGCAGCGTCGTCCTCCACCACGACCTGGCGACCGCCGAGGCCGGCACCGTCGTACGAACGGTCCGCGACGCGGACGGCATCCTCTCGGCAGGGGAGACGCCGCTGGTCAACGACTGTGCCTGCTGCGCGCTCCGGGAGGACCTGGTCCCGGAGCTGCGCCGCCTGGACGCGGCCGGGACGCCGCGCCTCGCCATCGTCGAGCTGTGGGATTCCGTCGAGCCCAAGGCGATGGCCGAGGTGGTCGCGGCCGGCGGCCTCACGGTCACCGGCGTGATCACCGCGGTCGACCCGGCGCTCGTCCTGCCCTGCCTCGGCAACGGCGACGACCTCGCCGACCGTGGCCTCGCCGCCGCGGCCACCGACCAGCGCACCGTCGCCGACACCTTCGCCCGCCAGCTGGAGTACGCCCCCGTCCTCGCCGTCCTCGACTCCCCGGAGGCCGACGAGGAGGACCACGAACTCCTCTCCCAGCTCCACCCGACGGCCCACCGGGTCCCGATCGTCCACGGCGGCCCGCACTCCACCCGCCCCGCGGCGGGTGACGGCGCCGGGTCGGCAGGACAGGGGGAGGCGTTCGGTGGTACTGCGACCGACGCCCACGCGGATGCGCCCACCCCTCCGGCGGCCCTGGCCGACGGTCCGGCGGGTTCCTCCGCCGACGTGTGGGGTGATGCCGATGCCCCGGCGGACGTGGCCAACGCCGTGACAGGCAACGCCGCCGCCTCCGCGGGGCTGGCCGACGCGTCCGCGGGTTCCTCCGCCGCCCTGCGGGACGAGTCCGATGCCTCGGCGGACGTCGACAACGCCGTGACGGACAAGGCCGCCGCTTCCGCGGGCCTGTCCCACGCCCCGGCGCATCCCCCTGCCGCTCAGCCCGACAACGACACCGACGACTCGACGCGCGACCCCGACACCCCGGCGCCCGCGTCCCCGCCCGCGCCCAACGCCCCGACGCACGAGCCCACCGTCCCCGTCCCCGCCGGCCAACCCGGCAACCCCGAGGACCGTCCAGTCGGCGAACTCCCCGAACATCCCCAACTCCCCGCACCGTCAGACGTGTTCGCCAACCCCACCCTCTCCGACCTGCCGGAGGCCTTCGCCGAGCTCGCCCGCTCCCTCGCCGGCAAGGCGTCCGCGCCCGCGCACTCCCCGCTGGCCCGCGCCGCCCTCGCCGGATTCGACGTGGAGTCCGCGGCGGCGGCCCAGCACCCCGCCTGCGCCCTGCTCCCCGCCGAGGCGGACGCACACGGCGTCTGCACGCTCGTCTGGCACCGGCGCCGGCCCTTCCACCCCGAGCGGCTCTACGAGGCGCTGGAGGACATCACCTGCGCCGCCGCCCGCAGCCGGGGCCGGTTCTGGCTCGCCGACAAGCCGGACGTGCTGCTGCACTGGGACGCGGCCGGCGGCGCCCTGTGCGTGGAGAGCGCGGGCCCCTGGCTCGCGTCCCTCCCGGACGCGGCGTGGGACATGGTCCCGCCGGTGCGCCGCGCGGCCGCCGCGATGGACTGGCACCCCGAGCACGGCGACTGCTGCCAGCACCTCGTCTTCACCTCGCCCGGACTCGACCGTGACGGACTCGAAAGGCTCCTGGAGTCCTGCCTGCTCACCGACGCCGAGTACGCCGCCGGGCGCGACGCCTGGAAACGCCTCCCGCCCGCCTTCGACACCCTCCTGGAGGTCTGATGCCTCGCAAACCCGACCGCAAGCCCGCCAAGAACCGGCCCAACCCGCTGGACGCGGCCAAGATCACCTACATCGACTACAAGGACACCGACCTGCTGCGGAAGTTCATCTCCGACCGCGGCAAGATCCGCAGCCGCCGCGTGACCCGCGTGTCGGCCCAGCAGCAGCGCATGCTCTCCCGCGCCATCAAGAACGCCCGCGAGATGGCTCTGCTGCCCTACTCCAGCAGGTGAAGCCATACAGGTAGGCACCTGCCCCAGGGGCGCCGGCTCCAGGTCGCCCCCGAGGGTGCCCAGACCGTCTTCACGCTCTCCGGCCCCGGCAGGGGCGGCTTCGAGCCCGGCTCGGCCCGGGGGATCATGTTGGTCACGACCGACGTCGACGCGGACTGTGCGCGGCTCACGGAGGCCGGGACCCCCGTCCAGGGACCCGACGCGCTCCCGTGGGGCCGCATGGCCTCCTTCACGGACCCCGACGGCAACGGTCTGATGCTGCTCACCGAGGCACACCAGTAGGAAGGCCGGCATGACCGCACCTGGGGCCGTCGGGCACGGGACCACCGAGGCCGACGCCGACCGCGTCTTCGCCGCGCTCGCGAACGCCGTACGCCGCGAGGTGCTGCGGCTGCTGCGCGACGGCGGACCGCAGCCCGTCCAGGCCCTGGCCGACCACTTCGACATGCGGCGCCCGAGCCTGTCGGAGCATCTGAAAGTGCTGCGCGAGGCCGGACTCGTCTCCGAGCAGCGCTCCGGCCGGCAGCGCATCTACCGCCTTGAGGCCGCCCCGCTCGCCGAGGTGCGGGACTGGCTCCATCCGTACGAGCGGTTCTGGCGCGGCCGGCTGCGGGACCTGGGCGCCCTGCTGGACCGCATGCCCGACGATGACCCGGCATGAGCAACGCACCCGACGACGACCTCACGGTCATCCGTGTCGACCAGTACTTTCCGCACCCGCCCGCCAAGGTCTGGCGTGCCCTCACCGAGCCCGCACTGCTCGTGCAGTGGCAGATGCAGGGGGCGGAGGCGTTCCGGCTCGAGAATGGGACACCGGTACACCATGACCTCCGTGCCGCGGCCCCACTCGAACTTCCCCGGCACCGTCGACGTGGAGGTTCTCGCCTACGAGCCGCAGCGGATGCTCGGCCTCCGGTGGACCGACGCCGATCCGGCCAACTCCGCTGACTGGAACGTCACATGGAAGGTGGAACAGGAAGGGCGCGGTACGCGTCTCTTCCTAGTGCACGAGGGATTCGATCCCGACGACCCCGCTCAGCCGATGGCCCGGACGATCATGGACGGGGGCTGGCGGACACATGTGATGCGGGCTCTGGGGCAGACGATGGAACATATCTAGTGCCCCACACGTCACATCTGTAACCGCGGGAACACCCCTTGTGCACGTGCATCTGCTCATGCATCTGCACGTGAACAGAGCTATGATCCGGACCAGTTGACCGCTGCATCACTGGCCACAAGGCCACCGCACCACCGGGGAGCGACCTGTGGACCTCGACGTGTACAACGGCATGACGGCCACGGCTCTGCACGGGGTGGCCTGGCAGAAGAGCCGGCACAGCAACTCGCAGGGTTCCTGCGTGGAGTTCGCCCGCCTGCCGGACGGGGGAGTTGCGGTTCGCAACTCCCGTTTCCCGGACGGCCCCGCGCTCGTCTACACCCGCGCGGAGATCGAGGCGATGCTCCTCGGCATCAAGGACGGCGAGTTCGACCACCTGATAGCGGGCTGAGCCCGGGTCACCTGCGGGTGACCCGGGGTAACCGTACTTACGCACCGTGTAACGCGCGTAGAACCGCGGCGTCGTAAAACGCCGCGGTGCGTCACTCGGAAGAATTGACGGCGGGGCCCGCGTGCGGCTGGAGCCGGAACACCGCCCAGACCATCTTGCCGCCCAGGGTCCCCGTCATCGGGTGCCAGCCCCAGCTGTCGCTGAAGGAGTCGACGAGGAACAGCCCGCGCCCCGACTCCGCCGAGAAGTCGTCGGAGTCGCGCGCGACCGGACTCTCCTGACTGGGGTCGCGCACCGCGCACACCAACCGGCCGGTCCACCGCATCAGGTGCAGCCGCACGGGCGGATTGTGCTCCAGGGCGTGCACGCTGTTCGCCGGCATGGCATGCCGCAGCGCGTTGGTGACCAGCTCGGAGACCACGAGACAGATGTCGTCGAAGTGGTCGCCCAGTTCCCACTGGTCGAGCGTTCTGCGGGTGAACCTCCGTGCGTCGCCCACCGCTTCGTAGCGGGCGGGCAGGGAACAGGAGGCGGCGTCGGACACGGCCGCGGGATCAAGCGGCGGAAGGCCCTGCCTTAACGGCTCGAGCATGGTCGATCCATTCATCCCCATGCGAGGCACTCCCGGGAACTCGCGGTCGTTGCGATGCAGCGGTTGCGCGGGACCATGGTTTCGGATGAGCGATGCAGATGCAAGGTGCAGATGCACGTGCACGTGACCGAATTGGCCCTACCCGTACCGCTTGTTGGCCATTTTTTCCGCCATCTTCTCCACAGCTTCTTGTCTCTTCCTCCCCACTCTTGCTCTCGACCCTGTGCGGAAACTTTGGCTTCTTTCCATATCTGTAATCGGACGAGTACTGCTCGGAGTGTTTTAGTGGCAGACTTCGGCCCCTGAAGACGTTGGGGAGGCTGGCGAACGTGAGCGCGGGAGAGCCCGGATCGGTGGTGCGGCGGATGCTGCTCGGCTCGCAACTCAGGCGACTGCGTGAGGCACGGGGCATCACGCGCGAGGCGGCGGGCTACTCGATCCGCGCGTCCGAGTCGAAGATCAGCCGGATGGAGTTGGGCCGGGTGAGCTTCAAGACGCGTGACGTGGAAGACCTGTTGACGCTGTACGGCATTACGGACGAGCAGGAGCGGGCCTCGCTCCTCTCCCTCGCCCGCGAGGCCAACGTCGCGGGGTGGTGGCACAGTTACTCCGACGTCCTGCCGAGCTGGTTCCCCACCTATGTGGGCCTGGAGGGCGCGGCCTCCCTCATCCGTGTCTACGAGGTCCAGTTCATCCACGGCCTGTTGCAGACCGAGGCGTATGCACGTGCAGTGGTGCGGCGCGGTATGAAGGGCGCGAGCGAGGCGGACGTGGAGAAGCGCGTGGCGCTGCGCCTGGAGCGGCAGAGGCACCTGGTCGACGAAGGCGGTCCCGAGTTCCACGTGGTGCTCGACGAGGCGTCCCTGCGCCGCCCCTACGGCGACCGCGCGGTGATGCGCGGCCAGCTCCAGCACCTCATCGAGATCTCCGAACGCCCCAACGTACGGCTGCAGATCATGCCGTTCGGCTTCGGTGGCCACTCCGGTGAGAGCGGTGCCTTCACGATCCTCAGCTTCACCGAGTCCGACCTGACGGACGTCGTGTACCTGGAGCAGCTCACCAGCGCGCTCTACCTGGACAAGCGCGAGGACGTCACGCAGTACGAGAAGGCGATGAAGGAACTCCAGCAGGACAGCCCGGGCCCGGACGAGAGCCGGGACCTTCTGCGAGGTCTCCTCCAGCTCTCCTGAGGGTTCTCCCCAGAAGATTGCTCAGCGTGCCCAACTGGCGTGTCGCGCAAGTACGATGACGTGTGATCAGACCGTGACGTTGATCGTGTGTCTGCTAGTGATTTGGGGATCACATGTCGTCGTACTTCACCGACCTGGCCCAGCAGTACATCGACGGTGAGTGGCGCCCGGGTACCGGCTCCTGGGACATCATCGACTTCAACCCGTACGACGACGAGAAGCTGGCGTCGATCACGATAGCCACGGTCGACGAGGTCGACGAGGCGTACCAGGCCGCCGCCCGCGCGCAGAAGAAGTGGGCCGAGACCAACCCCTACGCCCGCCGTTCGGTGTTCGAGAAGGCGCTCCGGCTGATCGAGGAGCGTGAGGGGGAGATCGCCGAGGCGATCATCGCGGAGCTCGGCGGCACCCGCCTGAAGGCCGCCTTCGAACTCCACCTCGCCAAGGAGTTCCTGCGCGAGGCGATCAACCTCTCGCTGCGCCCCGAGGGCAAGATCATCCCCTCGCCGGTGGACGGCAAGGAGAACCGCGTCTACCGAGTGCCGGTCGGCGTCGTGGGCGTGATCAGCCCCTTCAACTTCCCCTTCCTGCTGTCGATCAAGTCGGTCGCCCCCGCGCTCGCGCTCGGCAACGCCGTCGTCCTCAAGCCGCACCAGAACACGCCCATCGTCGGCGGCGCCCTGGTCGGGAAGATCTTCGAGGACGCGGGACTGCCCGGCGGTCTGCTCAACGTCGTCATCACCGACATCGCCGAGATCGGCGACGCCTTCCTGGAGCACCCGGTCCCGAAGGTCATCTCCTTCACCGGCTCCGACAAGGTCGGCCGCCACGTGGCGACCGTCTGCGCGGCCAACTTCAAGCGCTCCGTCCTCGAACTGGGCGGCAACAGCGCCCTGGTGGTCCTGGACGACGCCGACATCGACTACGCGGTCGACGCCGCCGTCTTCAGCCGGTACGTCCACCAGGGCCAGGTCTGCATGGCCGCCAACCGCGTCCTGGTGGACCGCAGCGTCGCCGAGGAGTTCACCGAGAAGTTCGTCGCCAAGGTGCGGACCCTCAAGGCCGGCGACCCGCGCGACCCCGAGACGGTCATCGGCCCGGTCATCAACTCCTCCCAGGCGGACGCCCTTTCGGGCGCCGTCGAGCAGGCGATCGCCGACGGCGCGACCGCGCTGGTGCACGGCACCACGACGGACAACCTGGTCGAGCCCTCCGTCCTCACGGACCTCCCCGCGAACTCGCCCCTCCTCAAGCAGGAGCTCTTCGGCCCGGTCGCCCTCCTCGTCACCTTCGACGGGGAGGAGGAGGCCGTCCGCCTGGTCAACGACACCCCGTACGGCCTCAGCGGCGCCGTCCACACCGCGAACATCGAGCGCGGTGTCGCCTTCGCCAAGCAGATCGACACCGGCATGTTCCACGTCAACGACGGCACCGTCCACGACGAGCCGATCGTCCCCTTCGGCGGCGAGAAGCACTCCGGCATCGGCCGCCTGAACGGCGACACCATGCTGGACTCCTTCACCACCACCAAGTGGATCTCGGTCCAGCACGGCCGGAGCCGCTTCCCGTTCTGATGTCCGGCTGATGTCCGCGTACGACGGCCGCCACGGGCCCTTCAGGACCGTACCTGTCCTCAAGGGCCCGTAGCTTCAAGGGTGCCGGGGGAAGCCCCGAGCCCGACGAAAGGCGGCTGTCATGGTCACTCACGTTCCCGCGGAGGAGTACGGCGACGAGCGCGGCGCGCTTCTGTCCTTCCTGGAGGAGCAGCGCGGCGGGATCCGCCGGTCGCTGCTCGGGCTGACGGACGAGCAGGCCGCCGCCAAGCCCAGCGCGAGCGAGCTCTCCCTGGGTGGCCTGCTCAAGCACGTCGCCGAGGTCGAGCAGAGCTGGATCGCCCGGGCCAGGGGCGAGGAGCCCGCCGTACACCGGGAGCCGTCCAACTGGCACGAGTGTTTCGCCCTGGTCGACGGCGAGAGCGTCGAGTCGCAGCTGGCGTACTGGGAGAAGGTGGCCGCGGAGACGGAGGCCTTCGCCCGCTCGGTGCCGAGCCTCGACGACACCTTCCCGCTGCCGGACCAGCCCTGGTTCCCGCCCGGGGGCCGGGTCTCCGTGCGCTGGGTGCTGCTGCACCTGATCCGGGAGACGGCCCGGCACGCGGGCCACGCCGACATCATCCGCGAGTCCCTGGACGGGAAGACGGCGTTCGAGCTGGTGGCACTCGCCGCGAAGTGACGAAGCCATAACCTGGACCGCATGTCAACGATCCGTCTCCTCGTGCTTGGCGCGGTGCGCCAGCACGGGCGGGCCCACGGCTACCAGGTGCGCAACGACCTGGAGTACTGGGGCGCGCACGAGTGGTCCAACGCCAAGCCCGGCTCGATCTACCACGCCCTGAAGCAGATGGCGAAGCAGGGACTGCTGTACGCGCACGAGATCGCGCCCTCCACGGCCGGCGGCCCGCCGCGCACCGAGTACGAGATCACCGACGTGGGCACCGAGGAGTTCCTGCGGCTGGTACGGGAGGCGCTGACCTCCTACGACCAGAAGATGGACATCAAGTCGGCGGCCATCGGCTTCATGGTCGACCTGCCGCGCGCGGAGGCGGTGTCGCTGCTCAAGGAGCGCGTCCGGCGCATCGAGGAGTGGCGCTCCGCCGTCACGGAGCACTACGTGCCCGAGGACGGCCCGGAGCAGCTGGGCCACATCGGCGAGATCATGAACCTCTGGATCCACACGGCCGACGCCGAGGCCGAGTGGACCCAGGGGCTCATCGCCCGCATCGAGGACGGGGCGTACACCTTCGCGGGGGAGGGCGAGCCGTTCGTCGGGGTCCTCGCCGAGGGCGAGGAGAACCCGTACGCGACGGGGGAGAGGCATCCCGGGGACGCCGGCTGATCAAGTTCGACGAGTGCGGTCGGCGGCGTTACGGGGGACGCGGTGGGGCTCGGGCAGGTGTGGACGGCGACGGGGCCCCACCCGGCGGCCATGCAGGGGCCAGGGGGCAGGGGCCAGGGGCCAGGGGGCGCGGACGGGGGGAGCACCCCATCGCCCCCTCGCTCGGCGCGGCCGTGTTCCTTCTCGCGGTCGGCCCGGTCGGCAGTGCGGGTCACACGGCCGAGCGGCCGTGCAGGGGCCGGAGGTCCGCCGAGAGGGAGTGACGGGAGTGACATGGCCGGCACTCTCAGCGTCCCCCTGATGGCGCGGCCGGTCCGGCCCTAGTGGTGGAAGCCGGTCGCCGCGCCCTTGTCCCTCGTGAACGGATGCGGCTGGCGGCGCAGTTCCGGCAGCAGGCTCTCCAGGTCCTCCACGAACATCTCGGCCAGATCGGTCGAGAAGCCGTTGCGGCACACCACCCGCAGCACCGACAGGTCCTCGCGGTTGGGCGGGAAGGTGTACGCCGGGACGAGCCAGCCCCGCTCGCGCAGTCGCCGGGAGACGTCGAAGACGTCGTACGCCTCGACGTCCGGAGCCGTGGTGAACGCGAACACCGGCAGTTCGTCGCCCCGGGTCAGCAGCCGGAAGTCCCCGAGCGCCTCCACGCGGTCGGCGACACCCCGGGCCACGTCCCGCGTGGACTGCTGCACGGCCCGGTAGCCCTCACGGCCCAGCCGCAGGAAGGTGTAGTACTGCGCGACGACCTGGGCGCCGGGGCGGGAGAAGTTCAGCGCGAAGGTCGGCATGTCGCCGCCCAGGTAGTTCACGCGGAACACCAGCTCCTCGGGCAGCGCCTCCTTGTCCCGCCACAGCGCCCAGCCCACACCGGGGTAGACCAGCCCGTACTTGTGCCCCGAGGTGTTGATCGAGGCCACCCTCGGCAGCCGGAAGTCCCACACCAGGTCCTCGTCGAGGAAGGGCGCGACCATGGCGCCGGACGCCCCGTCGACGTGCACGGGGATGTCCAGGCCGGTGCGCTCCTGGAGGGCGTCCAGGGCCGCGCACAGGTCCGCGATCGGCTCGTAGGAGCCGTCGAAGGTGGAGCCGAGGATGCCCACGACCCCGATGGTGTTCTCGTCGCACAGCTCGGCGGCGGCCTGCGGGTCGAGGTGGAAGCGGTCGCCCTCCATGGGCACCAGGCGGGCCTCCACCTCCCAGAAGTTGCAGAACTTCTCCCAGCAGACCTGGACGTTGACGCCCATCACGAGGTTGGGGCGGGCGCCGGGATAGCGGTCGGCGTTGCGCTGGGCCCAGCGCCGCTTGAGCGCCATGCCCGCGAGCATGCACGCCTCGCTGGACCCGGTCGTCGAACAGCCCACCGCCGCCGAGGGATCCGGCGCGTGCCACAGGTCGGCGAGCATCGCCACACAGCGCCGCTCCAGTTCGGCGGTGCGCGGGTACTCGTCCTTGTCGATCATGTTCTTGTCCCGGCACTCACCCATCAGGACCCCGGCCTGCGGTTCCATCCAGGTGGTGACGAAGGTGGCGAGGTTCAGCCGGGAGTTGCCGTCGAGCATCAGCTCGTCGTGGACCACCTGGTAGGCGGTCGACGGCGGCAGGGGAGCGGTGGGGAGCCGGTGCTTGGGCGGGGCCTCGGTCATTCCGCCGACCGGATCGGCCTCGCCGTAGAAGGGGTTGACGGACAGCGGGCGCTCATCGGGCTTCTCGGGCCCTTTGTGCAGTGCCATGGGCGTGCCTCCTGAAGGGATCAACGTCGGTCAGCGGACCGAGGTTCCGTCCGCGCGCAACTGCATCTGCGGCCGCCCCGTCACCAGCAGCCAGGCCGGCAGCGAGGCGACGCACAACAGGGCGAGGATCGCGGGTGAGGCCACCAGTACGGCGGCGACGAACAGGCTCACCCAGGCCTGCCGGGTGACGGCGAGCAGCATGCCCAGCACCCCGGCCGCCACGCCGAGGGACGGGTGTACGGCGTCCACGAGCGCGTGGGCGCACAGCCCGAACGCGACGCCGACGAACACGGCCGGGAAGATCCGCCCGCCCCGGAAGCCGCAGGAGGCGGCGACGAGCAGCGCGGCCAGTTTCACCACCGTCATGGTGGCGAACTGCCCGGCCGACCAGCCCTCGGGGTCGGCGGCCAGCTCCCCCATCTCGTCGAGCCCCTTGAAGAGCGTCAGGCGGCCGCCGACGGCCGCGAGCAGCCCCAGGACGAGCCCGCCGACCGGAAGCGCCACCATCGGGTGCCGCAGCCGCGCGAACGCGCCGTGGACGTACGGGAAGGCCAGCACGGCCGCCATGCCGAGCAGTGCGGCGGCCGACGCGACCACCAGGACCGCCAGCAGATCGCCCCAGCCGGGGTGCCCGAACGCCGGCAGATGCAGGTCGAAGGACGGATGGTCCAGCAGGGTGACCGTCAGCGCCCCCGCCGCCGCGGCGGCCAGCGGTCCGAAGACGTTGTCCCACAGCGCGCCCCTGAGCTGCCGCCCGGCCAGCGCCTCGGAGATCACCAGCGCCGCCGCCACCGGCGTCCCGAACAGCGCGCCGATCGTGCCCGCCTCCGCCAGCGCCGGCCACAGCCCGCGCGGCATCCGGGGGATCAGCCGGCTCCCCAGCCAGAAGGCCAGGGCCACGTTCACCGCGATGATCGGGTTCTCCGGCCCGAGGCTCGGCCCGCCCGCGAGCATCAGGGCGGTCGCGAGCAGCAGCCCCGGCAGGACGGTGAGCGGCAGCACCGGAGCGTCGAGTCCCAGGGTGGCCGGGTCCGGCCCGGCGTGCCCCGGCACCTTCCACACTACCAGCCCCACGGCCACCCCGGTCGCCGTGAGCATCACCAGCATCCACAGCACGGAGTAGCGGCCCACTCCCAGCGCGTCCGGCAGGTTCCGCCACAGCACATGCTGGAGCTCCTCGGCCGCCGCGCTGATCCCGAGGAGCAGCAGACCCGCTCCCACCCCGACGACGAGAGCGGGGAGGATCAACGGCAGCAGGGTGCGCGCCGGGGTCGCCGGGGCGGCGGCTGCCTGCTGCTCGGTGTCCTGGGCCACCAGCTCACGATAAGCGGACAAAACGGGCGTGACATCCGGAGGTGTCCGTGCCGGGCTTGCACCTCACGTGGCGTGAGGAGCCACCGTGGAGCGCGTACCGAGAAGGGAGCGGACGAAGTGGGCTACTCCGTGGGACAGGTCGCGGGCTTCGCCGGCGTCACGGTGCGCACGCTGCACCACTACGACGACATCGGCCTGCTCGTGCCCGGCGGGCGCAGCCACGCGGGCCACCGGCGCTACAGCGACGCCGACCTCGACCGGCTGCAGCAGATCCTGTTCTACCGCGAGCTCGGCTTCCCGCTCGAGGAGGTCGCCGCCCTGCTCGACGACCCGGCCGCGGACCCGCGCGCGCACCTGCGCCGGCAGCACGAACTGCTGACCGCCCGGATCGAGAAGCTGCAGAAGATGGCGACGGCCGTCGAACACGCCATGGAGGCACGCAAGATGGGGATCGATCTGACGCCGGAGGAGAAGTTCGAGGTGTTCGGGGACAAGGACCCCGAGCAGTACGCCGAGGAGGCGGAACAGCGCTGGGGCGACACCGAGGCGTACGCCGAGTCGCAGCGCCGCACCGCGGGCTACACCAAGGACGACTGGAAACGCATGCAGGCCGAGGTCGCCGACTGGGGCGAGCGCTACGACGCCCTGATGGCCGCCGGTGACGCGCCGGCCTCCCCGGCGGCCATGGACATGGCGGAGGAGCACCGGCAGCACATCTGCCGCTGGTTCTACGACTGCCCCTTCGAGATGCACCGGTGCCTGGGCGAGATGTACGTCTCGGACGAGCGCTTCAAGGCGTTCTACGACTCCATGCGCCCCGGTCTCGCCGAGCACCTCAGGGACGCGATCGCGGCGAACGCGGCCCGGCACACCGCCCAGAGCTCCTGACCCGGGGCTACTCCCGGGTCAGGACCACCGCCGTGCCGTAGGCGCACACCTCCGTGCCCACGTCCGCCGCCTCCGTCACGTCGAACCGGAACATCAGGACGGCGTTCGCCCCACGCGCGCGTGCCTGCTCGACGAGCCGTTCCATGGCCTGGTTGCGGGTCTGCACCAGCGTCTTGGTGAGCCCTCTGAGCTCGCCGCCGATCATCGACTTCAGCCCGGCGCCGATCTGGCTGCCGAGGTGCCGGGAGCGCACGGTCAGCCCGAACACCTCGCCCAGCACCTCCTGGACCCGGTGGCCGGGCACGTCGTTGGTGGTCACCACGAGCACATCGGGCCGGGGCCCCTGGCCGCCGCCGTATTCGTCAATACCCATGGCTCACAGCTTTGTCCCGGACGGCGCACAGTGCATCCTGGGGAGCTCCATGGAACCTGGGCCCCGACGGCAGCGTTGATACGTTTGGGCAGCCCGCCCCGCCCGCCCCACCAGCAGGAGCCACAATCCCGTGACCACGCTCGCGCTCGGCCCCGAGTGGATCAGTCCCGACTATCTGATCCAGACCTTCAGCCTGCCAGGCATCCTGCTGATCGTCTTCGCCGAGTCGGGCCTCTTCGCGTTCCTGCCGGGTGACTCCCTGCTGTTCACGGCGGGTCTGTTCGTGGCGGAGGGGAACTTCATCAGCCAGCCCCTGTGGCTGGTGTGCGCGCTCATCGTGGCGGCCGCCGTCCTCGGCGACCAGGTCGGTTACATGATCGGCAAGTTCTTCGGCCCGAAGCTCTTCAGCCGCCCCAACTCCAGGCTCTTCAAGCAGGAGAACCTGGAGAAGGCCCACGAGTTCATGGAGAAGTTCGGCCCCAAGGCCATCGTCCTGGCCCGCTTCGTGCCGATCGTGCGTACCTTCGCCCCCATCGTGGCGGGCGCCGGCCGGATGAAGTACCGCACCTTCCTGACGTACAACGTCATCGGCGGCGTGGCCTGGGGCACGGGCGTCACCCTCGCCGGCTACTGGCTCGGCCAGATCGATGTCATCAAGAAGAACGTCGAGGCGATCCTGGTCCTGATCGTCCTGGTCTCGGTGGTCCCGATCCTCATCGAGTACCTGCGCGAACGCTCCAAGAAGAAGCGGGCGGGGGAGCAGACCCCGGCGGCCCCGCCCCAGCAGCCGTACCAGCCGATGGACGACGCGACGACCCAGCTCCGCCGCATCCCGTCCGACGACGAGCAGCAGCCGCCTCAGCAGCAGTACAACGGCTACGACCAGTACTACGGCCAGCAGCCGCCGCCTCAGCAGCAGCAGCCGTACGGCCGGCCGCAGCAACAGCAGCCGTACGCCCAGCAGTACCCGCAGAACCACGGCAACCAGCAGTACGGCCGCCAGCCCCAGCAGAACCAGCAGCAATACCCGTACAACGAGGGCTACTGACCGGACGTCAGAACCCTCGCGTCCTCTTGGCGGCCCGCCGCTTCCCCGCCGAGCCGACCCTCAGGAACAGCCGGGAGATCTCGGACCCCAGGTTGACCCCGATGGCGATGGCCATGGCCAGCGCCGCGGCCTTCGACAGCGACACCAGCCCCTCGTCGACATGGTTCCCGGCGATCGACAGCAACCCGAAGTACGTGGCGGATCCCGGCAGCAGGGGTCCGATCGCCGCGGTCGTGTACGGCAGCGCGGAGGCGAACCGGTACCGGGACAGCAACTGCCCGAACAGGCCGACCAGCCCCGCCGCGACGGCCGTGGAGGCGACCGGGGAGAACTCGCCGGTGTAGCGCATGGCGCCGTACACACACCACGCGACACCGCCGTTCAGGGTGACGGCCAGCACGGTGGATCGTTCCTGCTGGAGCAGCACCGCGAACGTCAGCGACAGCAGCATCGACGCCCCGATCTGCCACAGCGGGCGCGACTGGGTCGACAGGGCCTCGTCCGGGTTGAGATGCGCCCCCAGCTGCACCCCGACGTAGAGCATCACCAGCACGCCCACCACGATGCCGACGAAGAAGTACATGACCTCCAGGAGCCGGGCCGACGCGGTGATGTAGAAGCCGGTCAGGCCGTCCTGGACGCCCGCCACCAGCGCCCGCCCGGGCAGCAGCGCGAACAGCCCACCGGTGATGACCGCGGACGCCTTCACGTCCACGTGGGCCAGTGTCAGCGCGATCCCGATCGCGGCGGGCGGCATCGCGGCGACCGTGAACTGGTAGAACTCCGGCAGCCCGCGCCCCGCGCACAGCCACGCCAGCCGGTCGCCGAGCATCGCGCCCAGCATGGCCGCGACGAACACGAGCAGGTCACCGCCGACCAGCACGGAGGCCGCGCCCGCCAGCAGCCCGCTCGCCGAGGTGAGCACCCAGGTCGGATACGGGTGCCGGTTGCGGCGGATCTCCGCGAGCCGCCGGTAGGCCTCCTCCAGGGAGATGGCCGTCTCGGGGTCGCTGAGGTCGTCCACGAGCTGGAACACGGCCGCGAGGCGCGTGTAGTCGGTACCGCGCCGCCGTACCGTCCTGGAGGCCGTCACGGGGTCGTCCACGAGTGAGGGCTGGTACGAGATCGACAGCAGCGTGAAGGTGACGTTCGGCTCGCAGCGGTCCAGGCCGTAGGACCGGCAGACGGCGAACATCGCCGCCTCCACGTCCTCCGCGCCCTCACCGCCCGCGAGCAGCAGCTCGCCGATACGCAGGGTCAGGTCGAGCACGCGCGGGACGGCCGGGCCGGTGTCGTCCTCGGACTTCTGCACCGTCTCCGGGGCGGGCCGCTCGGCCACCGGCATCCGCAGCATCGTGCGCATCCGGTCCTGCCAGGGCACGTCCTTGGTCAGGCTGACCACCGGTATGCCGGTCGGCGGGGTGAACGCGGGCGGGGCGTCCTTCGCGCTGTAGGTGCGGGGCATGCTGAACGCCGACCCCTCCGGCTCCGCGGCCGTCGGCTGCGGCACGTCCAGCCCCTTCGGCAGCGCGAACTCGGACGTGGTCTCCGGCTCACCGCCGACGGTTCTCGGCACGGCGAGCCCGTCGGGAAGGGCGAACTCGGACGTGATCTCGGAGTCGTAGAAACTCCTCGCCTCGTCCGACTGCGGCTTGCGGTGCTCCGCCTCCGTCACTCCGTAACGCTCCCTGAACGACACATTCCGTAAGCCTCAGTATGCGCGGGCATACGAACGGGCCGCACGCGTGTGCGTGCGGCCCGTCCGTGACACGGGGCTCAGTGGCCGCCCTGGTCCTTGAAGCGCTTGTAGGACCGCTCGATCTCGGCCTCGGCGTCGACGCGGCCGACCCAGTCGGCGCCCTCGACGGACTTGCCGGGCTCCAGGTCCTTGTAGACCTCGAAGAAGTGCTGGATCTCCAGGCGGTCGAACTCCGAGACGTGGTGGATGTCACGCAGGTGCTCCACGCGCGGGTCCGTCGCCGGGACGCACAGCAGCTTGTCGTCGCCGCCGGCCTCGTCCGTCATGCGGAACATGCCGATCGCACGGCACTTGATGAGACAGCCCGGGAACGTCGGCTCGTCAAGAATGACCAGCGCGTCCAGCGGGTCGCCGTCCTCGCCGAGGGTGTTCTCGACGAAGCCGTAGTCGGTCGGGTAGGCGGTCGAGGTGAAGAGTCGACGGTCCAGGCGGATCCGACCGGTCTCGTGGTCCACCTCGTACTTGTTCCGCGAACCCTTCGGGATCTCGATCGTGACGTCGAACTCCACCGGTGGCTCCTCCATGATCAACACATAGTTCTGGTGGTTAAGTGTCCCTCACGCAGGTGTGTGATCGCGAAAGGGGCTGTTGGTCGTGCCTGAACCGAGGCTTTGGCGGACCGCGAGACCGCATGTGGTGCGGGCCGCGAACGCCGTACGACCGCGTCTGGCACGCGCCGCGGACGCCGTACGCCCCGGCATGACCCGGGCCACGGACACCGTACGGCCCTATCTCGCACGGACCGCCGCCGCCATGAAACCGCAGGTCACACGGCTTACCGGGGGTTCCCGGCCGGGGACCGTCAAGACCTGGCAGTACACCGCGGGCGCCGCCACCGCCGGTCTGGCGCTGGCCGCCACCGTGGTGACCGCCGCCGGTCCGTGGGACTCCACGGGTCAGCGTACGGCCGAGCGGGACCGGGCGGTCGCGCTCGGGCGGACGGGTGGCACAGATCACGGAGCCGGTTCCGGTACGACGGCCGCCGGGCCGCGACCCGCCCCGAGCGCCGCGTCCGTGCTCGTCGGACTCGGCGGCGGGGCCAACACCGTCAAGTCGGCCCCCACCGGAAAAGCCCTCGCCGGTGTCCTCGGCCCACTCCTCGGCAACCCGGCCCTCGGTGCCCGCCACACGGCGTCCGTCGTGGACGTCGCCGGCGGCAGGCGGCTCTACGGCGCGGGTGCCGGGACCGCGCTGATCCCCGCCTCCACCACGAAGATCGCCACCGCCGTCGCCGCCCTGTCCGCCCTCGGTGCCGACCACCGCCTCACCACGCGCGCGGCCCTGGAACCCGACACCAAGGAGCTCGTCCTCGTCGGCGGCGGCGACCCCACGCTCACCGCCCGCGCCGCGACCGACGGCTGGGCGAGCCTGCGCGAACTGGCCCAGGAGACCGCCACGGCCCTCAAGAAGCGGGACCTCACCACGGTCACCCTCTCCTACGACAAGACCCTCTACGCGGGCCCCGAGATCCACCCGATCGGGGTCAACGACAACCTCGCCCCCGTCAGCGCCCTGATGGCGGACGAGGCCCGCACCGACGACTCCTCCAGCGGGCCCGTCGCGCGCGTGAGCGACCCGGCGGCGGACGCGACCCGCACCTTCGCCCGCTTCCTCGCCGACGACGGCATCAGGACCTCGTCCCCCGGCCCCTCCAAGGCCACCGGCCGCGCCGAGAACCTCGCCGAGGTCTCCTCACCGCCCCTGTCCGCCCTGGTCGAACGCATGCTGACCAACAGCGACAACGACATCGCCGAGGCCCTCGCCCGCCAGACCGCCGTGGCGGACGGGCAGCGCGCCGACTTCGAGGGCGGCGGCAAGGCCATCCGCGCCCAGTTGAAAAAACTCGGACTCCCGCTCGCCGGCGCCGCCTTCCACGACGGCAGCGGACTCGACCGCGCCGACCGGCTCACCGCCGACCTGCTGACCGCCCTGCTGGTGAAGGCCGGCGACCCCGACCGTCCGCAGCTGCGGCCCGTCCTCACCGGGCTTCCGGTGGCCGGCTTCACCGGCACCCTGACCAGCCGTTACACGGACGGCGCGGCAGGCGTCGTACGGGCGAAGACGGGCACCCTGACGGGGGTGAACACCCTGGCCGGGACGGTCGTCGACCAGGACGGCCGGCTGCTCGCCTTCGCGTTCCTGGCCTCGGAGACGACCGACCCGGCGGCGGCCCAGAGCGCGCTCGACCGCACGGCCTCGGCACTGGCCGCCTGCGGCTGCGGCTGACCACGCGCGCGTTGCCCTCCCGCGCGGCCTGCCCCAAGCGGGACCGCTCACGTACGGTTGACGCATGACGAGCATCGGTGGTGCCGAGATGGTCGACTGGAATCTCGCGGTGGCGACCGCGACCCGGCTCGTACGGCCGGGGCCCGACGTGAGCCGCGACGAGGCCCGGGCCGTCGTCGCGGAACTGCGCCGGCACGCCAAGGCCTCGGAGGAACACGTCCGCGGTTTCACCCGGATGGCGACCGAGGACGTCCACGACACTCCCGTACTCGTCGTCGACCGCCCCGGCTGGGTCCGGGCGAACGTCGCCGGGTTCCGGGAGATCCTCAAACCGCTCCTGGAGAAGATGCAGGAGCGGCGCGGCAACACCCCCGGCGGCGCGGTCCTCGGCGCCGTCGGCGGCAAGGTGACCGGCGTCGAACTCGGCATGCTGCTGTCGTTCCTGTCGTCCCGTGTCCTCGGCCAGTACGAGACCTTCGCCCCGGCCACCCGCGAACTCCCGGCGGGAGAGAACGGCGGCGGCCGACTCCTCCTCGTCGCCCCGAACATCGTGCACGTGGAGCGCGAACTCGACGTCCAGCCCCACGACTTCCGCCTGTGGGTGTGTCTGCACGAGGAGACCCACCGCACCCAGTTCACGGCCGTGCCCTGGCTGCGCGACCACCTGGAGGGCGAAATCCAGTCGTTCCTCGGGGAGACCGAGGTCGACCCCATGACCGTCCTGGAGCGCATCCGGGAGGCCGCCCAGTCACTGGCCGGCGGACGGCCCGAGGGCGAGGAGGACGAGGACGGCGGGCGCTCCCTCGTGGAGATCGTGCAGACGCCGGCCCAGCGGGAGATCCTCGGCCGCCTCACCGCGGTGATGTCCCTCCTGGAGGGCCACGCCGACTTCGTCATGGACGGAGTGGGCCCGGCCGTGGTGCCGAGCGTCGCCGAGATCCGCGAGAAGTTCCAGCAGCGGCGGGCCAAGGGCGCCTCCCGCCTGGACATGGCCCTGCGCAAACTGCTCGGCCTGGACGCCAAGCTCCGCCAGTACCGCGACGGTGAGCGCTTCGTACGGGCCGTCGTCGACCAGGTCGGCATGGACGGCTTCAACCGCGTATGGACCTCTCCGAACACACTCCCGACCAAGACGGAGATCGCCAAACCGGCGGACTGGGTCGCGCGGGTGCACCGCAAGGCCGAGCAGTGAGCCGCGCGCGGAAGTGGTGAGAGGAATCCGGCCGACGGCAGGCGAACGCCCCTTCAATCACCCGTCCGAGGGACCGTGAGCCAGGGGTAGGCGTGCAATGCTCGGGGAACGCCCCGGTTCTGTCACCATCTACACACTCTGAGTGACCGAACCTCGGGCTCACCCCCGAAAACTTCATGAAGGGAACCGGACATGGGTCCCCATCCTGCGGTCGCGGCGATACGCCTGGCGGTCCGCCGCGTCCTCCACGACATCCTCAACGACCACCATGCCGCAACCGAGCAGAAGCCGCACGAGCGCCCGCCGTCGCCGCTCGTGCTCGTCGCCTGCTCCGGCGGCGCCGACTCCATGGCCCTGGCCTCCGCCCTCGCCTTCGAAGCCCCCAAACTCGGCCTCCGCGCCGGCGGCGTCACCGTCGACCACGGTCTCCAGCCCGGCTCCGACCTGCGCGCCGACGAAGTCGTCCTCCGGCTGCGCGAACTCGGCCTGGACCCCGTCGAGTCCACCGCCGTGACCGTCGGCCGCGAAGGCGGACCCGAGGCCGCCGCACGGGACGCCCGCTACGCCGCCCTCGACGCCGCCGCCGAACGCCACGGCGCGCTCGCCGTCCTGCTCGGCCACACCCGCGACGACCAGGCCGAAACCGTCCTGCTCGGCCTCGCCCGCGGCTCCGGCATCCGCTCCCTGTCCGGAATGGCGGCCGTGTCCGGGGGCCCCGGCGCCGACCGCCGTTACCGCCGCCCCTTCCTGGAACTCGACCGGCAGACCGCCCGCAAGGCCTGCATGGTCCAGTCCCTGCCGGTCTGGGACGACCCGCACAACGCCGACCCCGCCTACACCCGCTCCCGGCTGCGCCACGAAGGCCTGCCCGCCCTGGAGAAGGCGCTCGGCAAAGGAGTCGTCGAGGCCCTCGCGCGCACGGCCCAGCTCTCCCGCGACGACGCCGACGCCCTCGACGCCTGGGCCCGCCAGGCCGCGACCTCCGTGCGCGACGCCGCCGGCCTCCTGGAGTGCGCCAAGCTCTACGCCCTGCCGCCCGCCGTGCGCCGCCGCATCCTGCGCCAGGCGGCCATCGAGGCCGGCGCCCCGGCCGGATCGCTGTTCGCCCGCCACATCGAGGAAGTCGACCGGCTGATCACCGGCTGGCGCGGCCAGGGAGCCATCAATCTCCCGGGCAAAGTCGTCGCCCAGCGGCAGGGTGGCAGACTGGTGATTCGGCAAGGCTGAACCCTTGGCTCCCCTCCGGGGGTGCCGGGCGGCCGCTGGGACGACCGAAAGTGATGCGGGTGGACGCGAAAGACATGGGTGCCGACCTCAAAGAGGTACTCATCACCAAGGAAGAGATCGACGCGAAGCTCGTGGAGCTCGCCGCGAAGATCGACGCGGAGTACGCGGGCAAGGACCTCCTGATCGTCGGCGTGCTCAAGGGCGCGGTGATGGTCATGGCGGACCTCGCCCGGGCGCTGTCCACCCCCGTCACGATGGACTGGATGGCCGTGTCGTCCTACGGCGCGGGCACCCAGTCCTCCGGCGTGGTGCGGATCCTCAAGGACCTCGACACCGACATCAAGGGCAGGCACGTCCTCATCGTCGAGGACATCATCGACTCCGGCCTGACCCTGTCCTGGCTGCTGTCCAACCTGGGCTCGCGCGAGCCGGAGTCGCTCAAGGTGTGCACCCTGCTGCGCAAGCCGGACGCCGCCAAGGTCGCCATCGACGTCGAGTGGGTCGGCTTCGACATCCCGAACGAGTTCGTCGTCGGTTACGGTCTCGACTACGCCGAGAAGTACCGCAACCTCCCGTTCGTCGGTACGCTCGCGCCCCACGTCTACGGCGGCTGAGCCAAACAGCCCAAGCCCTGTAAGACGATCGGGAACCCCAGCGGGTTTCGCGCCGTTGGAGCATGCAGACGGGTTCGCCAGCCCTCCCGTGCGGCTTCGGCCCACGATGCTGGGGTACCGTCAGAAGAACTGTCTTTATCAAACTCACTATGGCAGGAGGGACGGGGCGACACCGCTCCGTATGGATGGACGTGAAGCGATACTTCCGTGGGCCGGTCATGTGGATCGTGCTGGCCGTCCTTGCCGTGGTCGTGTTGATGCAGGTCGTCGGCTCGTCCGGCGGCTACAAGACGGTGGACACCGGCCAGGTCGTCCAGGCGATCAATGACAACAAGGTCGAACAGGCCAAGCTGACCACCGGCGACGAGCAGATCATCAAGGTCCAGCTCAAGGACGGCGAAAAGGTCGAGGGCAGCTCGAAGATCCAGGCGAGCTACATCGGCGACCAGGGCGTGGCCCTGGCCAACAACCTTCAGAGCAAGTTCGAGCAGAAGCAGATCCCCGACGGTTACACCGTCTCGCCGACGAAGCAGAACGCTTTCGTCGGGATCCTGCTCTCCCTGCTCCCCTTCGTGCTCATCGTGGTCGTCTTCCTGTTCCTGATGAATCAGATGCAGGGCGGCGGCTCCCGGGTCATGAACTTCGGGAAGTCCAAGGCGAAGCTCATCACCAAGGACACCCCGAAGACGACGTTCTCGGACGTCGCCGGCTCGGACGAGGCCGTCGAGGAGCTCCAGGAGATCAAGGAGTTCCTCCAGGAACCGGCGAAGTTCCAGGCGGTCGGGGCCAAGATCCCCAAGGGCGTACTGCTGTACGGCCCTCCCGGCACCGGCAAGACCCTGCTCGCGCGCGCCGTCGCGGGCGAGGCCGGTGTCCCCTTCTACTCGATCTCCGGTTCCGACTTCGTCGAGATGTTCGTCGGTGTCGGTGCCTCCCGGGTCCGTGACCTGTTCGAGCAGGCCAAGGCGAACGCCCCGGCGATCGTCTTCGTCGACGAGATCGACGCGGTCGGCCGCCACCGCGGCGCCGGCCTCGGCGGCGGTCACGACGAGCGCGAGCAGACGCTGAACCAGCTGCTCGTCGAGATGGACGGCTTCGACGTCAAGGGCGGCGTGATCCTCATCGCCGCGACGAACCGGCCCGACATCCTCGACCCGGCCCTCCTGCGCCCCGGCCGCTTCGACCGCCAGATCGCGGTCGACCGCCCGGACATGCAGGGCCGTCTGGAGATCCTCAAGGTCCACCAGAAGGGCAAGCCGGTCGCGCCCGACGTCGACCTGTCGGCCGTCGCCCGTCGCACGCCGGGCTTCACCGGCGCGGACCTGAGCAACGTCCTCAACGAGGCCGCCCTGCTCACCGCCCGCAGCGACAAGAAGCTGATCGACAACTCGATGCTCGACGAGGCGATCGACCGCGTGGTGGCGGGCCCGCAGAAGCGGACCCGGATCATGTCGGACAAGGAGAAGAAGATCACCGCGTACCACGAGGGCGGACACGCCCTGGTCGCGGCGGCCTCCCCCAACTCCGACCCGGTCCACAAGATCACGATCCTCTCGCGAGGCCGTGCTCTGGGCTACACGATGGTCCTGCCGGACGAGGACAAGTACTCGACCACGCGCAACGAGATGCTCGACCAGCTCGCCTACATGCTGGGCGGCCGCGCCGCCGAGGAACTGGTCTTCCACGACCCGACCACCGGCGCCGCGAACGACATCGAGAAGGCCACGGCGACGGCCCGCGCGATGGTCACGCAGTACGGCATGACCGAGCGTCTCGGCGCCATCAAGTTCGGTGGCGACAACACCGAGCCGTTCCTCGGACGTGAGATGGCTCACCAGCGCGACTACTCGGAAGAGGTCGCCGCGCTGGTCGACGAAGAGGTCAAGAAGCTCATCGAGAACGCGCACAACGAGGCCTGGGAGATCCTGGTCGAGAACCGCGACGTCCTCGACAACCTGGTGCTCCAGCTGCTGGAGAAGGAGACGCTGGGCAAGGAGCAGATCGCCGAGATCTTCGCCCCCATCGTCAAGCGTCCGCCGCGGCCGGCCTGGACCGGTTCCTCCCGGCGTACACCCTCCACCCGTCCGCCGGTGCTCTCCCCCAAGGAGCTCGCACTGACGAACGGCGCCAACGGCGCGACCCCGGCGATCACCACCGCCAAGTCCACCGCGTCGGAGCCGGCCACGGAAGCCGTTCCCGAGGAGCGCCCCGAGAGCTGACGCTCACCTGTCCCGCCCCGGTGCCCGCACCGGGACCGGAATGGATGCCGTGCCCCCCAGGTTTTAGCCTGGGGGGCGCGGCGTTTTTCGGCCGCGAGGGACTCTAGGAACGAGGCACCAGATGACCGACCCCGTGACGCTGGACAGCGAGGGCTCCATCGGCGAGTTCGACGAGAAGCGAGCCGAGAACGCCGTCCGCGAACTCCTGATCGCGGTCGGCGAGGACCCGGACCGCGAGGGGCTGCGGGAGACTCCGGGACGGGTGGCGCGGGCCTACAAGGAGATATTCGCGGGGCTGTGGCAGAAGCCCGAGGACGTGCTGACCACCACGTTCGACATCGGGCACGACGAGATGGTGCTCGTGAAGGACATCGAGGTGTACTCGACCTGTGAGCACCATCTCGTGCCGTTCCGGGGCGTCGCCCACGTCGGGTACATCCCGGCCACCAGTGGCAAGATCACCGGGCTGTCCAAGCTGGCCCGGCTCGTGGATGTCTACGCCCGCAGGCCGCAGGTGCAGGAACGACTCACCACGCAGATCGCGGACTCCCTGATGCAGATCCTGGAGCCCCGCGGCGTGATCGTCGTCGTGGAGTGCGAGCACATGTGCATGTCGATGCGGGGCATCCGCAAGCCCGGCGCCAAGACGCTCACCTCGGCGGTACGCGGTCAGCTGCGGGACGCGGCGACGCGCAACGAGGCGATGAGCCTGATCATGGCCCGCTGACGCGCGCCCGCCCGGTGAGGGGGCTTCACGCCGCCGACGCGGCCCCCGTGTTCCGGTCGTCGTCCTCCGGGAGCTTGCACACGCGCTCCAGGAAGATCGCCGCAGCTATCACCGCGATGCCCGCGAGGACCGAGAAGCCGGCGTAGATGGCCTGGTCGCGGCGGGCGGGGATGTCGAGGGACTCCAGGAGGAAGACGCCGGCGCCGCCGTACATGCCGGAGACGAGGGCGGCGACCAGGGCGCTGGCCTGGCCGAAGACGACCGCCCGGGCCGCCATCAGGGGGTCGACGCCCTTGGCCTCGGGGACGCGCTCGCGCTGGGCCTTGAGGCGGGCGCGCAGGGAGAGCGCCGTGGCCGTGAGGACCACGGCGATCAGGGCGAGGACGATGGGGGCGGCCAGCGGGACGCTGGGCAGGGTCCCGATCGAGTTCCACAGGCGGGCGCCCGCCCAGGACAGGAGTCCGGCCACGGCGAAGACGCCGGCCAGCAACCTGATGCGCAGCTCTCTCACGGTGCCCCTTCAGCTCCCCCGAGGTCCTTGGGCGGTCCCACGGACGGTGGTCGTCTTGACCTTAACGGCTATTCGGGCAGCCGGAGTTCCAGGTCCTTGCGGGCTTCCACGCCGTTTCGCGCGACCGAGTCGAGGAGTTCGGCGACCGGGCCGCGGCCGGGCAGCTGGGCCTCGGGCTCCACGTCGTGCCAGGGGACGAGCACGAACGCGCGCTCGTGGGCGCGCGGGTGCGGCAGGGTGAGGTGCGGATCGTCGGAGACCACGTCGGCGTACGCGACGATGTCGACGTCGAGGGTGCGCGGGCCCCAGCGCTCGTCGCGCACCCGGTTGAAGGCCTCCTCGACCGCGTGCGCCCGCTCCAGCAGGGAGGACGGGGGCAGCGTGGTCTTCAGCACGACCACCGCGTTGAAGTACGACGGCTGGCTGTCGGCGGCCACGCCCCACGGCTCCGTCTCGTAGACGGGGGAGACGGCCTTGATGCGGACGCCGGGCGTGTCCTCCAGGGCGTCGACGGCTCCCTGGAGGGTCTCCAGCCGGTTTCCGAGGTTGGAACCGAGGGAGAGCACGGCGCGCTTGGGGTTGTGGAGGGTGGTGTCGGCGGCGTCCACCCGCTGCACGACGGAGGCCGGCACCGGCTGTACGGTCGGGTCGCTGTGACCCGCGGCGAAGGACGCGGTCATACTCGGCTCCGGATGATGGTGACGGTCACGTCGTCGAAGGGCACGGTGATCGGTGCGTCGGGTTTGTGGACCCTGACCTCGACCTCCTCTACCCCCTGGTGCTTCAGACAGGCCTGGGCGATGCGCTCGGCGAGCGTCTCGATGAGGTTGACGGGCTCGCCCTCGACGACGGCCACGACCTCCTCCGCCACGATGCCGTAGTGCACGGTCTTCGTCAGGTCGTCGTCGGCGGCGGCGGGCCGGGTGTCCAGTCCGAGGACGACGTCCACGATGAAGGTCTGGCCCTCCTCGCGCTCCCTGGGGAACACCCCGTGGTGCCCGCGGGCCTTGAGGCCGCGCAGCGCGACACGATCCACGCGAATCACTCCTGCAATCGTCGGTGACGGCCGGTCCGACCGCGTGCGGCGGGTGACCGGCCTCGAACGAATCTACCTGCGAGCACGGACACGGCCGGGCCCACGGGGCGCGGGCCGGTGCCGGGGGCCGGAGGTTTCACCCTGTGTTTCCCCCGGGGAACCCGGCGGCTCACGGGTTGGTAGCCGCCCCTACCCAGGGGTTGGTGATTCCAACCACTTCTTGGTTCCGACGGGTTCAGGAGGGGGTGTCCTCGTCCTCGTCCTGGTCGTTCTCGGCCAGGACCGGGGAGGCGTGGTGGGACCACATCTTCCAGCCCTCGCCGGTGCGGCGGAACACGTTCGTCGCGACCACCAGCTGGCCGACCAGCGGGCCGAGCTCTCCGCCGCCCTCGGGCGCCGGGCCGCCGCTGAGGATGTTCTCGGTGCAGGTCACCAGGGCGGTGTCGCCGGTCACGGAGACGTGCACGTCGGTGAGGAAGAACTGGATGTAGTCGGTGTTCGCCATGATCAGCGCGTACGACCTCAGGACCTCGCCGCGCCCGGTCAGCACGGGCCAGCCGGGGTGCACGCAGGAGACCACGCCGACGTCGGCCGGGTCGTGGTAGGTCTCGTCGACGCCCAGGTCGGCAGGGGTGAGCCAGAGCGAGGACAGTTCCTCGAAGTCGCCGCGCTCCAGTGCCTCGTAGAAGGCGGTGTTGGCGGCTTCCACCTGCTCCACGTCGGTGTGGGGGGCGCTCACCGGGCTCCTTCCCCGCCGTTGTCCGCGGTGCTCGCGCCCTCGGTGCGCGCTCCTTCCACGGCGCGGGCGACCCGTACCGCGTCGGCCGTGGCGCGCACCTCGTGCACACGCACCGCCCAGGCGCCGGCGTGCGCCGCGAGCGCGGAGACGGCGGCCGTGGCGGCGTCGCGCTCCCGCGCGGGCGGCGGGGGCCCCTCGGGACCGGCGAGGACACGGCCGAGGAAGCGTTTGCGTGAGGCTGCCACGAGGAGGGGGTGACCGAGGCCGAGGAGGCGGTCGAGGTGGGCGAGGAGGACCAGGTCGTGCTCGGCGTCCTTGGAGAAGCCGAGCCCCGGGTCGACGACGACACGGTCGGGGGAGATGCCGCCCGCGAGGACGGCGTCCACGCGCGCGTGGAGCTCGTCGACGACCTCGGCGACGACGTCGGCGTAGACGCCCCTGACGTTGCCGCCCTCCAGGAAGCCGCGCCAGTGCATGACGACGAAGGGGGCGCCCGCCTCGGCGACGACCGGGATCATCGCGGGGTCGGCGAGGCCGCCGCTGACGTCGTTGACGAGGACCGCGCCGGCGGCGAGGGCCTGTTCGGCGACGCGGGCGCGCATGGTGTCGACGGAGACGGTGACGCCCTCGGCGGCGAGGCCGCGGACGACGGGGACGACGCGCCGGAGCTCCTCGTCCTCGTCCACGCGGGTGGCGCCGGGGCGGGTGGACTCGCCGCCGACGTCGACGAGGTCGGCGCCCTCCTCGACGAGGGCGAGGCCGTGCTTGACGGCGGCCGTGGTGTCGAACCAGCGGCCGCCGTCGGAGAAGGAGTCGGGGGTGACGTTGACGACCCCCATGACCGCGCAGCGGTCCCATTCCGGAAGGCCGGCGACGCGCCCGCGTCCGCTCTGCTTGCTCATGCGTTCAGCCTAGGCCCAGCGTGTGGCCGCGGGGCCGCGCGGCCCGGACGGAAGCCCCCGGGCTGGAGGAGGGGCGGGGCTTCCGGCCGGGCCTGTCCCGGAGCGGCCGGTCACGCCGCTCGTACGTCCCGTTCGGCGACCGCGTGGGCACACGTGCGTGCGGGGTGCGAGCGGCGGCGCAGGAAGCGCGGCAGCGGCAGGGCCAGGTTGACGAAGCCCTCCGCCTGCATGGCGGCGAAGCCGATGCGCGGGAGGTCGCCGGAGGCCCGGTAGACGACGAAGCGGGGTTCCCAGCGGGGCTGGAACTTCGCGTTGAACTTGTACAGGGACTCGATCTGGAACCAGCGGGACAGGAACACCAGCAGGCCCCGCCAGGCGCGCAGCACCGGCCCCGCGCCGATCTTCTCGCCGCGCGCCAGGGCCGAGCGGAACATGGCGAAGTTCAGCGACACGCGCGTGATGCCGAACTTCGGGGCCGCCTGGAGGGCGGCGACGATGAGCAGTTCGTTCATACCGGGGTCGGCGGCCCGGTCCCGGCGCATGAGGTCGAGGGAGGCGCCGTCGGTGCCCCAGGGCACGAAGTGCAGGATCGCCTTGAGGTCGCCGTACGGGCCGGGCTGGTCGTCCGCCTTGTGGGCGGTGGCGATGAGACAGTCGCCGTCGGCGAGGTCGCCGATGCGGCCCAGCGCCATCGAGAAGCCGCGCTCGGTGTCGGTGCCGCGCCAGTCGTCGGCGGCCTGGCGGATGCGCTGCAGCTCGGTCTCCCCGAGGTCACGGACGCGCCGTACCCGGGTCTCGTAACCGGCCCGCTCGATGCGCTTGACCATCTGGCGGACGTTGCGCATCGCGCGGCCGGCGAGCGAGAAATCCGCTACGTCCACCACCGCCTCGTCGCCCAGTTCGAGGGCGTCCAGGCCGGTCTCGCGGGTCCACACCTCGCCGCCGGTCTCCGAACAGCCCATGACGGCGGGCGTCCAGGAGTGTGCCTTGGCCTCGTCCATGAAGCGCTCGATGGCGCCCGGCCAGGCCTCCACGTCGCCGATGGGGTCGCCGCTGGCGAGCATCACACCGGAGACGACGCGGTAGGTCACCGCGGCCTTGCCGCTGGGGGAGAAGACGACGGCCTTGTCGCGGCGCAGCGCGAAGTGGCCGAGGGAGTCGCGGCCGCCGTGCTTGGCCAGCAGGGCCCGCAGCCGGCTCTCGTCCTCCTCCGTGAGGTGGGCGGCCGGGTGTTCGGGGCGGAAGGCGAGGTAGATCGTCGTGATCGCGGTGAGCAGGCCGAGGGCGCCCAGGGAGGCGCCGACGGTCCACGAGGTGTCCCCCTGGTAGTCGACGGGGCCTTCGAAGCCGAAGAGGCCGTACAGGACGTGCGTGAGGCGATCGGCCAGGCTGGGGTCGCCGACCATGCGGTTCGGGTGGACGCTGACGATGATCAGCCCGAGCACGAGGGAACCGGCGCCCATCAGGACGAAGTTGGCGAGCGCGCGCCAGCGGCTGCGCGGGTCGGGCAGCGCCCTGAACTGGTCGCGGTGGCGCAGCAGCGGCGCGAGCAGGGCGAGCGAGATGGCCGCGCCGACCAGCGAGTGGCGGTACGTGAACTGCGCCAGCGCGCCCGCCGGCAGCAGTGCCACGGCTGCCCGCCAGGCCCGGCGCTTGTGGCGCCTGAGGCCGTGGGCGAGCAACAGCAGCAGCACGCCGGTGCTGAGCGAGAGCGCGGCCGCGAACGGGCCGAGCGCGCCGGGCAGCACCTCGGCCAGGGTGTGCATACGGCTGTGCCGGAAGCGTGGGAAGACGCCGGCGGCGATGTCCAGAAGGCCTACGAGAGCGCAGGCTCTGGCGACGAGGACGGGGACGGCCTCGGGGCGCGGGCCGTGCAGGGCACGCCGCAGCCGTGTTGATCGGATCGGAACCCCGCCCGACATTTCCTCATCTGTCCTGACAGACATCGCATCCCGTGGTTCTGCGAGTGAACTTTGGATCCGGAGCCCCGATTCGGGCATCCGGCGACATTGCGCCCTCTAGGACGGTGTCTCGTGAGGAGAGGTTCACTCATCTCTTCAAAGCCGTTTCAAAGGCCGAGGAAAGCGAAAGCAAGCAATGAGTCTCACGAGCAACAACACGCTGGTGCTGGCGGTTCTGGCCGCCCTGGCGCTGTTCGCCGGCACGGTGTGGCTCTGGCCACGGCTGGCGCGCCGGAGCTGGCGGTCCGTCAGCGGCCGGGTCGGGCTGCTGCTCGCGACGCAGCTCGCGCTCTTCGTGTCGGTGGGGCTCCTCGCCAACCAGGCCTACGGCTTCTACGCCTCCTGGGCGGACCTGTTCGGCCGGGAGACCGACCAGGGGGTGGTGGTCGACCACACTCCGGGCGACCGTGCGAGCGGGCCGCTGAGGGTGACCGAGGTCGGGGACGTGCCCGGCAGGGCCGGTTTTCGGCCGTCGTCGGTGGGGCAGGTCCAGAAGGTCGACATCGTCGGCCCCACCTCGCACATCGCCAGTCCCGCGTACGTCTATCTGCCGCCGGAGTATTTCCAGGCCCGCTATCGGACCCGCACCTTCCCCGCGGCCGTCGTGCTGACCGGTTATCCGGGTACCGCGAGAGCGCTGGTGGACAAACTCCACTATCCGCGCACGGCCCTGGAACTCACCAAGGACGGCCGTATGCAGCCGATGATCCTGGTGATGCTGCGGCCGACGGTGGCGCCGCCGCGCGACACCGAGTGCGCGGACGTTCCGGACGGTCCGCAGACCGAGTCGTTCTTCGCGAAGGACCTCCCGGAAGCGGTGACCGAGCACTACAGGGTGGGCAGGGAACCGGGGAGCTGGGGGATCATCGGGGACTCCACGGGCGGCTACTGCGCGCTGAAGCTCGCCATGCACCACCCCAAGGTGTACGCGGCGGGGGCGGGTCTCTCGCCGTACTACAACGCCCCCGTCGACCCCACCACGGGCGATCTCTTCCACGGCGACAAGGCGCTGCGCGACCGCGCGAACCTGTGGTGGTGCCTCAAGCACCTGCCCGGGCCCGACACCTCACTGCTCGTCAGCAGCAGCAAGGTGGGCGAGACGAACTACAAGGACACGTTGAAGTTCATAGAGCGGGTGAAGGCGACGGAAACGACACGGATCTCGTCGATCATCCTGGAAAGCGGCGGGCACAACTTCAACACCTGGCGGCGGGAGATCCCGGCGACCTTGCAGTGGATCAGCGGGCGTCTCGGTGATCGATGAGCCGAATTCGGTGGCCGTTCCGATTCCTGATGTCGTGTGAAGGCCACGGGGTGGCTGTGTTTTTACGGGGCGGGGCACCATGGTTCGCCTACTCGCGGTAAGTTTCTGGCCATGCCACGTGGACGTCACCGCCATTCCCCGCCCTTGCACAGGCTGCTGCCTCCGTCGGCGATCGCAGGCGTCTCCCTCGTCTGCGCCTTCGGCCCCTGGGTGTTCTCGCAGCAGGCCGTGCTGCGCGTGATAGCCGCCTTCGCCGCGGCGGTCGCGGTCGTCGGGGCTGCCGTCATGCGCCGCTGGGACGCGCAGGCGGGCAAACAGGTCGCCGACCTCACGCGCGCGCGTGCGAGCGACGAGTGGCGGCACGAGGAGCGGGTCGCCGAACTGGAGACCGACCTCGAGGAGTCGCGGGAGCTGCGCGTCAAGCTGGAGCAGCGGCTGCGGGCCAAGCGCGCGGAGCTGGCGGGGCTGCGCAACGAACACGCGGCGCTGCTGCGGCGGTACGCCACCGCGGAGACCGAGCGCGCGAGCGCGCTGGAGGGCCGCCGGCTGCTGGAGATAGAGGCCGCCCCGGACCGTGCGCTGCCGCCGGCGGCGCGGGGCGGGGCGGAGCCCCTGGCGGTGGCTGCCGGGGCGCGGGACGAGACCGGGGCGGAGGCTTCGGAGCCCGCCGAGGCCAAGGCCGAGGATGTCGCGGAGGGCGCCGAGACCGCGGAGACCGCCGAGGAGGCGCCGAAGCGGCCCGCGATCTTCTCCCCGGAGGGTTCCCGGTTGTTCCTGCGGGCGAACGCGGCGCTGAAGCGGCTCGACGAGGGCGGCGACGGGGCCACGAGGACCGAGGCCGTCGCGGAGGCGCGCCCCGAGGCCGACGCGGAGACCGCGGCGGAGCCCGCGAAGGGCGAGCCCAAGGCCGGCCGCCAGGGTTCGCCGGCCACGCACAAGGACACGCCGGCCGACCACGAGGCCCAGCCGGTGAACGCCGGTTCCGCCCCGGCGGACGCCGTCGGCACCGAGGCGGAGGCCGCGCAGGAGGACGAGGCGCGGGGGAAGCCCGAGGCGGCCGACGGGCATGAGCGCGCGGCCGCCACGACCACGGGCAGAGCCGCCCAGGCCCAGCAGCAGCCCGCCGGGCACTTCATCGCGCCGACCGCGGTGGCGGTCGTGCCCACGGCTCCCGAGCGGCGTCCCCGGGTCGAGGGCGGCTTCGACTTCTTCGGCACGAAGTCGGGTGCCTCGCGCGACGCCCTGGAGGCCGTGCAGAACGAGGACCTCGCCGACGTGGTCGGCCAGGAGGCCCTCGCCCTGCACAAGGCGGAGTCGGAGGCGGAGTTCAAGCCGGCCGACGAGGAGTCGCGGGGCGTCGGCCAGGTCATCGACCTGACGGCCCACGACGAGACGGAACAGATCAACCTGCAGGGACTGCGCAGCGCGGTCTCCTGACGGACGTACGGCCGCTCGTGAGGGGCACGGTCAGACCATCCACCGGTCGGGCCGTGCCCCTTTCCGTCCCGTCCGCGACCTCTCCGCCTGTGCCCCGAGCAGCTCCGCGGCCTCCTGCGCGTCCCTCAGGCGGGCCGTGACGGTCTTGTTCGCGCCCGTGTCCACATGCACGTCGGCGACCCGCCACAGCCGCTCCCAGGGCCCCTGGGTGAGCCGTACGCTCTGGACCTTCGCGTGCGGGACGAGCGCCAGGCTCCGGCGCAGCAGCCCCTGGCGGGAGGCGAACACCGCGTCGGTGACGGCGAGTCCGTGACCGCGCCACCACACGGGCACGCACCGGCCGGCCCGCCGAGGGGGCCGTGACAGCTCCGACAGCGGCGGCACGGTCACTCCGGGCAGCACGCGCGCGACGACCGCCTCGGCGAGCTCGCGCGGAGCGACCGGCACCAGCACGGAGTTGGAGGACCCGGCCACGTCCAGCTCGACCCGCACCCAGCCGCGCCGCCGCCACAGCAGCGGCTCCACGATCCGTACGGTCTGCACCCGCCCCGGCGGCACCGTCTCGTGGGTGCGGTCCAGGAGGCCGTGGTCGATGCGCAGCCCGTCCGGGGACTCGCCCACCGTCCAGTCGTACTCGGAGACGAACCGCCCCACGCTGCTCGCCCCCGCCGCGCCGAGCAGCGGCACGGCGGTCGCCAGGACCGTCCACAGGCTGTGGGTGGCCCACCACAGCAGCGGCGGTACGACGAGGGCGGCGACCAGCGCGCCCCAGGTGGCGCCCGTCAGCACGAGGGAGAGCGCGAGATCGCGCGGGGGCGTGCGCATCAGCTCGCGCGCCGGGGCCTCGCCGACCTCGTGCGCGGTCTCGGGGGCGAAACCGGCGGCGCGCGCGAGGAGTTCCGCGCGCAGCGCCCGCGCCTCGCGCTCCCCGAGGAAGGCCAGCTCGTCCTTCTTGTCGGTGCCGACGACGTCCAGCCGGAGCTTCGCGACACCCGCCACGCGCGCGAGGAGCGGCTGGGTGACGTCGATCGCCTGGATCCGCTCCAGGCGGATGTGCGCGGTGCGCCGGAACACCAGCCCGGTCCGGATGCGCAGTTCGGTGTCGGTCACCGCGAAGTGGGTGAACCACCAGGTGAGAAAGCCGTACAGGGCCGCGGCCGGGATGACGACGGCAAGGGCGATCAGCAGGGCGGTGGTCGTCAGCCGGGTCAGCTGGCGCTGCGCCTGGTCGGGGTCGTGCAGGGCCCACCCGATGACGACGGCGACCGGCGCCCACGCCCGCCTGAGCGGCGTTATGGGATGCAGCCGCCGCTCGGTGACGGACTCCCTGTCCGGCTTCTCCTGTACGGCGTCGTCGACGCCCGGCGTGGTCACAGGCCCGCCGATCGGGCCTCGCCGAGTTCGGTGAGCCGGTCCCGCAGCCGCTCCGCCTCGGCCGGGTCGAGGCCGGGGATGGTCGCGTCGGTCGCCGCGGCGGCGGTGTGCAGCTGGACGCTGGCCAGCCCGAAGTGCCGCTCCACGGGCCCGGAGGTGACCTCCACCAGTTGCATGCGGCCGTACGGCACGACGGTCTCCTCGCGCCACAGCACACCCCGGCTGATCAGCAGGTCGTCCGCGCGCTCGGCGTAGCGCCAGGAGCGCCAGTTGCGGCCGAGTACCACCCAGCCCCAGCCCATGAGGGCGAGCGGCACCAACGCGAAGGCCGCCCAGACGGGCCCGCACAGCAGCCCGAGCAGCACGCCCAGGCCCACCGCGAGCAGTCCCAGCCACACCACCAGCAGCAACCGGCGCATCCGCAGCAGCCCCCGCGGCAGCCCGGTCCACACCGGTTCGTCGCCCGCGACCTCTGTGCCCTGCCCGCTCCCCGTCTCCATGAGGCCAGCGTACGTAGGAGAGACTGTGTCCATGACTCCTACGACGGAGACCACGGTCGGCATCGGCGGCGCCGCGGAGAGCACCGACATGGTGCTCAACATCGGACCGCAGCACCCGTCCACGCACGGCGTGCTGCGCCTGAGGCTGGTCCTGGACGGCGAGCGCATCATGAGCGCGGAGCCGGTGATCGGCTACATGCACCGCGGCGCGGAGAAGCTCTTCGAGGCGCGCGACTACCGCCAGATCATCATGCTCGCCAACCGCCACGACTGGCTGTCGGCCTTCTCGAACGAGCTGGGCGTGGTCCTCGCCGTGGAGCGGATGCTCGGCATGGAGGTCCCGCAGCGGGCCGTGTGGACGCGCACGCTGCTCGCCGAGCTCAACAGGGTGCTGAACCACCTGATGTTCCTGGGCTCGTATCCGCTGGAGCTCGGCGGCATCACGCCGGTCTTCTACGCGTTCCGGGAGCGGGAGGTCCTCCAGAACGTCATGGAGGAGGTCTCCGGCGGCCGGATGCACTACATGTTCAACCGCGTCGGCGGCCTCAAGGAGGACCTGCCGGCCGGCTGGAGCACACGCGCGCGTGCGGCCGTCTCCGCCGTGCGCTCGCGCATGGACCGCTTCGACGACCTGGTGCTCGGCAACGAGATCTTCCGGGGGCGCACCAGGGACGTGGGCGTCCTCGCCCCGGAGACCGTGCACGCGTACGGCGTCAGCGGGCCCGTCGCGCGTGCCTCGGGCGTCGACTTCGACCTGCGCCGCGACGAGCCCTACCTCGCCTACGGGGAGCTCCAGGACACCCTGAAGGTGGTGACCCGCCAGGAGGGCGACTGCCTCGCCCGCTTCGAGGTCCTCCTGGAGCAGACCCACAACGCCCTGGACCTGGCCGACGCCTGCCTGGACCGGCTCGCGGAACTCGAACCCGGGCCGATCAACCAGCGGCTCCCGAAGGTCCTCAAGGCGCCCGAGGGGCACACGTACGCGTGGACCGAGAACCCGCTCGGCATCAACGGCTACTACCTCGTCAGCAAGGGCGAGAAGACCCCGTACCGGCTGAAGCTGCGCTCCGCGTCCTACAACAACATCCAGGCCCTGGTCGAGCTGCTCCCGGGCACGCTGGTCGCGGACATGGTGGCGATCCTGGGGTCACTGTTCTTCGTGGTCGGGGACATCGACAAGTAGTCCGTCCACGCCGACCGGCTGGAGCAGCCAGCCGAAGTCGCCGAGCCCGCCCGGCGCGGTGAGTTCGGCGGCCTCTCCGGCGCGCGCGAGGGCGCGTACGTACTCCGCTGGGTGCGTGGACGCCAGCGTGAGCGGGGGGCGTGCGCCTGCGATGCCCAGGGCGCGCAGGGCATCGCGCTGGGTCAGCACGCGCCCTCCGGGAAGCGCGCACGCGTCCAGCGCCACATGGGCCGTGAGGTCGCAGGAACCGTCCGGCACGGGTGCGCACTCGCGCCCCTCACGGAAGCCGGTGAGCGTCCCGAACAGGGGGCGCGAGGACGCCGTGTGCGCGTAGTCGACGGCGACCGCGAGCCCCCGCCCGACCGTCGCGACCGCCGAAGCCCACGCCTCGTCCCGGGGCAGGCCGATCTCGGCCCGCAGCCCCTCCTCGGCCGGCAGCGGCCACCACCGGTCCAGCCACTCGGCCTCCGCGCCCAGGACCGGTTCCCCGAGACGCTCGCGGCCGTCGCGCCGTACGAGAACCCGTCGCGGCTGGCCCGCGGAGTCCGTCTCGGCGATCTCCACGGGTACGTTGTCCAGCCATTCGTTGGCGAACAGCAGCCCGGTGATGTTCTCCGGGGGCTCGGACCGCCACTCGATCCGGTGATCGAGGTCGGCGGGGCGGTCGGCGACGTCGACGGCGTACACGCGTGTGCGTGCGTTCACCTCGGCGGGCAGCGCGGCGAGGACGCCCGCGGCCAACTCGCCCCGCCCCGCCGCCATGTCGACGAAGTCGAGCCGGGCCGGCCGGCCGAGCGTCTCGTCGAGGCGGCACAGCAGCCGGGCCACCGCCTCGGCGAACAGCGGAGAGGCGTGCACGGACGTACGGAAGTGTCCGGCGGGCCCCTCCGGCCTGCGGTAGAAGCCGTCCGGGCCGTACAGGGCGGCCTCGGCGGCGGCCCGCCAGCCGGTCCAGCCCGCCGCCGCCCCGGTCGTAGTGTGATCGGTCACGCCGTCAGGCTAGGCGCACCGGGGAACAGGCCCTCCACCTTGGGGAGTACGCGCGGTCGGCAGGGATCGGTCCTCCGGTTGACCCCTGCACGCATCACGCTTCCCTACGCTGGGTTACGTGCAGCGCCTCTATGACTTCCTCCGCAGGCACCCGACAGGGGTCGACGTCTTCTGGGCCGTCATCCTGCTCGGGATCTCGCTCGCGAGCGAAACCGCCCGTGGGGAGTACCAGGGGACCCGGTCCCCGATGGCGATCGTCCCGATCGTCCTGCTGCTGTGCCTGGTCATCGCGCTGCGCAGACTCATGCCGGAGCGGATGCTGCTGCTCGCCATCGGGCTCGGTGCGGCGCAGGTGGTACTGGACGTGGAGACCACGTCCGCCGACTTCGCCTTCCTGGTGATCGTCTACACCGTGGCCGCCACGGGCACCCGCTGGGCGTCCCGGCTGGCGCTGACGATCGGGCTGTGCGCGGCCCCCGTCGCGCAGCTGCGCTGGCCGAACGAGAACACCGGTGCGCTCGGCAATGTCGCGCTCATGATCTTCCAGGCCGTGCCGTTCGCCCTGGCCTGGGTGCTCGGCGACTCGATCCGCACCCGCCGCGCCTACTTCGCGCAGCTGGAGGAGCGCAACGCCCGCCTGGAGAAGGAGCGCGAGGCGCAGGCCAAGGTCGCCGTCGCCGCCGAGCGCGCCCGCATCGCCCGCGAACTGCACGACGTCGTCGCGCACAACGTGTCCGTGATGGTCGTCCAGGCCGACGGCGCCGCCTACGTCCTCGACGCCGCGCCCGACCAGGCGAAGAAGGCGCTGGAGACGATCTCCTCCACCGGCCGCCAGGCCCTCGCCGAGATGCGCCGCCTGCTGGGCGTGCTGCGCACCGGCGAGCACCAGGAGGGCGGCGAGTACGTCCCGCAGCCCGACGTCGAGCAGATCGAGGACCTCGTAGAGCAGTGCCGCGGCTCCGGGCTCCCCGTCGACTTCAAGATCGAGGGCACCCCGCGCCCGCTGCCCAGCGGCGTCGAGCTCACCGCGTACCGCATCGTGCAGGAGGCGCTCACCAACACCCGCAAGCACGGCGGCCCGAACGCGGGCGCGAGCGTGCGCCTGGTCTACTTCGACGACGGCCTCGGCCTGCTCGTCGAGGACGACGGCAAGGGCGCCCCGCACGAGCTGTACGAGGAGGGCGGCGCCGACGGCGCGGGTCACGGCCTGATCGGCATGCGCGAGCGCGTCGGCATGGTCGGCGGCACCCTGGACGCGGGCCCCCGCCCCGGCGGAGGATTCCGCATCAGTGCGCTGCTGCCGCTCAAACCAGCGCATTGACGCCGCCGCACGCCCCCTGTTGACACCTGTCACGCCCCCTGACCACCCGACGCCGCCACACCGCCGCCCACCGGCCGCACGAACCCCGGCCACCCGCCGTACGAGCCCGGCCACCCGCTGTACGACCCCGAGAAAACGGAAGAGGACCGATGACGATCCGCGTGATGCTCGTCGACGACCAGGTGCTGCTGCGCACCGGGTTCCGGATGGTGCTCGCAGCCCAGCCGGACATGGAGGTCGTCGCGGAGGCGGGGGACGGTGTGGAGGCCCTTCAGGTGCTGCGCTCGACCGCCGTCGACGTCGTCCTGATGGACGTCCGCATGCCGAAACTCGACGGCGTGGAGACCACCCGCCGCGTCTGCTCGGAGCCCGACCCGCCGAAGGTGCTGATCCTGACCACCTTCGACCTCGACGAGTACGCCTTCTCCGGGCTGAAGGCGGGTGCCTCCGGCTTCATGCTCAAGGACGTGCCGCCCGGCGAGCTGCTCACCGCGATCCGTGCCGTGCACAGCGGTGACGCCGTGGTCGCCCCCTCGACGACCCGGCGGCTGCTCGACCGGTTCGCGCCCATGCTGCCCACCACCGCCAAGGAACCCCGGCACCAGGAGCTGGAGCGGCTCACCGAGCGTGAGCGCGAGGTCATGATGCTGGTCGCGCAGGGGCTCTCCAACGGGGAGATCGCGGCCCGGCTGGTGCTGTCCGAGGCGACGGTGAAGACCCATGTGGGCCGCATCCTGACCAAGCTGGGACTCAGGGACCGGGTGCAGGTGGTGGTCCTCGCCTACGAGACGGGGCTGGTGCGCGCGGGCGGGCAGGGCTGAGACGACGGGCGGGGCTTGAGACACCGGGCGGGGCTGAGACACCCGGTGGGGCTGAGACACCGGGCGGGGCTGAGACACCCGGCGGGGCTGAGACACCGGGCGGGCTCCTCGGAGCGGCTACCTCAATATCCCTTCCAGGAAGTCGCTGCCCAGCCGCGCCACCACGGTGACGTCCAGCTGGTGCAGGACGTACCGGCCGCGGCGCCGGGTGGTGATCAGGCCCGCCTTCTTCAGGACGCTCAGGTGCCGGGATATCTCCGGGGCGGTCATGCCGTGCACCTGGGCGAGCTCGCTGGTCGTGCAGGCGCTGCGGGCCAGATGGCGGCACAGGCGCATCCGGACGGGGTGGGAGAGCGCGGTCAGCCGCAGGGCCAGCTGCTCGACCGAGGGCGGGGAGGCGAGCTCGGGGGAGCCGACCGGGTAGTGCAGGGCGGGCTGCCAGCCGTACCGGTGCAGGACGCTCAGATGCGGCCAGCCCAGGCTTGTCGGGATCAGCAGCAGACCGCCCTCCGCGGTGGCGCTGTGTCCGATGCCCAGCTTGTCGACCGTGATCCGGCCCGCCGCCTCGTCGAGCGTCACCGCGGGGGACACCGCGGTCAGCGCCTCCGCGAGGCCCTTGCGGCGCAGCAGGTCGATCTTGTGGCGGGCGTCCGCCGCGAGCTGGTGGCGCAGCCGGGACCAGGTGTCCGCGAAGAACGCCTCGTCGCAGTCCTGCGCGAACTGCCGGAACCAGGCCCGGATCCGCGGCGGGTCGGCCAGCAACCGCTCGGCGAACCGCACCTGTTGCGGCCCGCGCGACGCCGCCAGCTCCAGCGCACGCCGGCGCAGCGCGCGGTCGGAGAGCACACTCGGGCTCTGCGAGGAGTACGGCAGCGCGCAGGTGAACTCCAGTGCCGCGTCCACGAACTGCTCGTCCGTCAGTTTGTCGAGCAGGTCCAGGTCCTCGCCGATGGTGGCCCCGGGGAGCGTGGACCTGCCCGCGACGCCGGCGAACGGCATGAACAGGTCCGAGAACGTCGTCCGCCACAGGAAGTCCGCCTCGCACATCCGGTCGGCCAGATGCGGGTCGAGCCGGGCCGTCACACCCGTCACCCAGGCCTGGAGTCCCGGATGGTGCCCCGGCTCGGCCAGCGCGTGCAGCGCCATGCAGAGCCCGGCCAGGGGGGACGGCACGACGGCGACCCTCTCCGGCCGCAGCCCCGCGATGTCGATGCGCACGCTCATGCCCACATGGTGCACCCGGCCACTGACAGCGCCGTCGTCGATTGACAGGGGCCGTCAATCGACGCGACGCGACGCGGCAGCCCTGGCGCCGCAGTCCGGGGGATGGGCATCACCAGCACCTCCTCGGCACCTGCCGTGCCGGGGCCTCGGCACCCCCGTCCGCCCGCGCCCGGCACCCACGACGTGCGGGTAATGCGCGATCTGCGCGAGTACCGGCGGTTCCGGGCGGTCCTGGTGGGGCGCCGCGCCTTGGGACGGGGGGCGGCATGTGCACCGGCAGGCCCGCCCCGGCTGCCGACCTCACCCACAGCCTGTGGACAACCGGACGCCCCTCCGACCGATCGCGTTAACATGACGAGAAATCGTCCGGTACCCAGATGCGGACTGGAACGGGAAGGCCACCGTCGCGTGAGTACAGCCCCACAGCCAGACAGCAAGGACCGCCCCGCGCGGCTCACCGTCGGCGTCGTAGGCGCCGGCCGGGTGGGCCCGGCGCTCGCCGCGTCCCTCCAGCTCGCCGGGCACCGCCCGGTGGCCGTCTCCGGAGTCTCCGACGCCTCCCGGCGACGGGCCGCCCTGATGCTCCCGGACGTCCCGCTGGTCGCCCCCGCGGACGTCCTGCAGCGTGCCGACCTGGTGCTGCTGACCGTCCCCGACGACACCCTGCCCGGACTCGTCGAGGGGCTCGCCGAGACCGGGGCGGTGCGGCCGGGGCAGCTGCTCGTGCACACCTCCGGACGGTACGGCGCGAAGGTCCTGGACCCCGCCCTGCGCGCGGGCGCGCTGCCGCTGGCCCTGCACCCGGCGATGACCTTCACCGGCACCCCCGTGGACGTCCAGCGCCTCGCCGGCTGCTCCTTCGGCGTCACCGCGCCCGAGGAGCTGCGGCTGGCCGCCGAGGCCCTCGTCATCGAGATGGGCGGCGAGCCCGAGTGGATCGACGAGGAGATGCGACCGCTCTACCACGCGGCCCTCGCCCTCGGCGCCAACCACCTGGTCACGCTGGTCGCCCAGGCCATGGAGCTGCTGCGCTCGGCCGGCGTCGAGGCGCCCGACCGGATGCTCGGCCCGCTGCTCGGCGCCGCCCTCGACAACGCCCTGCGCTCCGGCGACGCGGCCCTCACCGGCCCCGTCGCGCGCGGGGACGCCGGGACCGTCGCCGCGCACGTCACGGAGCTGCGCAAGCACGCCCCGCAGACCGTCTCCGGCTATCTGGCGATGGCCCGCGCCACCGCCGACCGGGCGCTCGCCCACGGACTGCTGAAGCCGGAGCTCGCCGAGGACCTCCTCGGGGTACTCGCCACCGGGACCGACGGCGCCGAGGGAGACGCCCGATGACCACGACCCTGCTGCGCACCGCCGGCGAACTGCACGCACGCACGCGCGTGGGCCGCCGGGCCGTCGTGATGACCATGGGCGCCCTGCACGAGGGCCACGCCACCCTGATCCGCACCGCGCGCGAGATCGCGGGGCCGGACGGCGAGGTCGTCGTCACCGTCTTCGTGAACCCCCTCCAGTTCGGCGCGGGCGAGGACCTCGACCGCTACCCGCGCACCCTGGACGCCGACCTCAAGATCGCCGAGGACTCCGGCGCCGACGCCGTCTTCGCGCCCTCCGTCGACGAGGTCTACCCCGGCGGCGAGCCCCAGGTGCGCATCAGCGCGGGCCCGATGGGAGAGCTCCTGGAGGGCGCCTCGCGCCCCGGCCACTTCGACGGCATGCTCACCGTCGTCGCCAAGCTGCTCCACCTCACCCGCCCCGACATCGCCCTCTACGGCCAGAAGGACGCCCAGCAGCTCGCCCTGATCCGCCGGATGGTGCGCGACCTGAACTTCGGCGTCGAGATCGTCGGTGTGCCCACCGTGCGCGAGGACGACGGCCTGGCGCTGTCCAGCCGCAACCGCTACCTCAAGCCCCGGGAACGACACACGGCGCTCGCCCTGTCCCGGGCCCTGTTCGCGGGCCGCGACCGGCACGCGGCACAGGAGGCGCTGCGGGCCCGGGCCCGCGAAGTGCCCGCCACACACGCGCGTGCCGAGGCCCTGAGCGCCCTCGGCGAGTCCCGCGCGGCCGCCGACGCGCACGCCGTCGCCAAAGCCCTGCCGGGTGCCCCCTCGGCCGTCCGCGCGGCGGCCCGCCTGATCCTGGACGACGCCGCCCGCCAGGACCCGCCGCTCACCCTGGACTACCTCGCGCTCGTCGACCCGGCCGACTTCAGCGAGATCGACGACGACTTCACCGGCGAGGCCGTCCTAGCCGTCGCCGCCCGGGTGGGGACGACCCGGCTGATCGACAACATCCCCCTGACCTTCGGAGCCGCCTCGTGACCACCACCGGCATACGACTGCACGCGCCCGCGCCCGGTTGGTCCATCGACGCGGACGTCGTGGTGGTCGGCTCCGGCGTCGCCGGCCTCACCGCTGCCCTGCGCTGCGAGGCCGAGGGGCTCAGGACCGTCGTCGTCACCAAGGCCCGCCTCGACGACGGCTCCACCCGCTGGGCGCAGGGCGGCATCGCCGCGGCCCTCGGCGAGGGCGACACCCCCGAACAGCACCTGGACGACACGCTGGTCGCGGGCGTGGGCCTGTGCGACGAGGAGGCCGTGCGGATCCTTGTCACCGAGGGACCCGACGCCGTACGCCGGCTGATCGCGACCGGCGCGCACTTCGACGAGTCCGAGGCGGGCGACCTGGAGCTCACCCGCGAGGGCGGACACCACCGTCGCCGGATCGCGCACGCGGGCGGCGACGCCACCGGCGCGGAGATCTCCCGGGCGCTCGTCGAGGCCGTACGCGCGCGGGGCCTGCGCACGATCGAGAACGCACTCGTGCTCGACCTGCTGACCGACGCCGACGGCCGTACCGCGGGCGTCACCCTGCACGTCATGGGAGAGGGCCAGCACGACGGAGTGGGCGCCGTGCACGCCCCCGCGGTCGTCCTCGCGACCGGCGGCATGGGCCAGGTGTTCTCCGCGACCACCAACCCGTCCGTGTCCACCGGTGACGGCGTGGCGCTCGCCCTGCGCGCGGGCGCCGAGGTCAGCGACCTGGAGTTCGTGCAGTTCCACCCCACCGTGCTGTTCCTCGGCCCGGACGCGGAGGGACAGCAGCCGCTGGTCTCCGAGGCCGTGCGCGGCGAGGGCGCCCACCTGGTCGACGCCGACGGCGTGCGCTTCATGGTCGGCCAGCACGAACTGGCCGAGCTGGCGCCCCGGGACATCGTCGCCAAGGGCATCACGCGCCGCATGCAGGAGCGGGACGCCGAGCACATGTTCCTCGACGCCCGGCACTTCGGCGCCGAGATGTGGGAGCACCGCTTCCCGACGATCCTCGCCGCCTGCCGCGCCCACGGCATCGACCCGGTCACCGAGCCCATCCCGATCGCACCGGCCGCCCACTACGCCTCCGGCGGTGTACGCACCGACTCCCGGGGCCGTACCACCGTCCCGGGTCTGTACGCGTGCGGCGAGGTCGCCTGCACCGGTGTGCACGGCGCGAACCGGCTCGCCTCCAACTCGCTCCTCGAGGGCCTGGTCTACGCCGAGCGCATCGTGGCCGACATCGCGGCGGTCCAGAAGGCGAACGGCCTCCACGCGCGCGTGCCGGTACCCGTCGAGCGCCCCGAGACGCCCGCCCACCCGCTGCTCGCCCCCGAGGCCCGCTTCGCGATCCAGCGCACCATGACGCGCGGCGCGGGTGTGCTGCGCTCGGCCGCGTCCCTGACCGGCGCGGCGGACGCCCTGCACCAGCTGCACGCCGACGCCCGCGACGCCCTCGCCGAGAACGGCAAGACGGCCGAGCCCGGCGTCGACACCTGGGAGGCCACCAACCTCCTGTGCGTGGCCCGTGTCCTGGTCGCCGCGGCCCTGCGGCGCGAGGAGACGCGCGGCTGCCACTGGCGCGAGGACGAGCCCGACCGCGACGACACGGCATGGCGCCGCCACATCGTCGTACGGCTGAATCCCGACCGGACCCTCGCCGTACACACCACCGATACCGCAGACTTCCCCCCGACCCGGCAGCCCCTTCAGGAGCAGTGACAGCAGTGAGCACCGACGATCTTCCCCTCGCCTCGTCCGGCGGCTGCGGCGACGGCTGCGCCTGTGGCGCCGCCGCCGACGGCCTCGACGAGGAATACCTGGAGTGCGGGCTCGACCCCGCGCTCGCGCAGCTCCTGGCCGACGCCGGGCTCGACCCCGTGGAGGTCGAGGACATCGCCAACGTCGCGATCCAGGAGGACCTCGACCACGGCGTGGACGTGACGACCGTCGCGACCATCCCCGAGGACGCCGTAGCCACCGCCGACTTCGTCGCGCGCGAGGCGGGCGTCGTGGCCGGCCTCAGGGTCGCCGAGGCGGTCGTCTCGGTGGTCTGCGAGGACGAGTTCGAGGTGGAGCGGCACGTCGAGGACGGCGACCGGGTGGAGGCAGGACAGAAGCTCCTGTCGGTCACCACGCGCACGCGTGACCTCCTGACCGCCGAGCGCAGCGCGCTCAACCTGCTGTGCAGGCTCTCCGGCATCGCGACCGCCACGCGCGCGTGGGCGGACGCGCTGGAGGGCACCAAGGCACGCGTGCGGGACACCCGGAAGACGACCCCCGGGCTCAGGTCGCTGGAGAAGTTCGCGGTGCGCTGCGGCGGCGGGGTCAACCACCGGATGTCGCTGTCCGACGCGGCGCTGGTCAAGGACAACCACGTGGTCGCCGCCGGTGGCGTCGCGCAGGCCTTCAAGGCCGTACGGGAGGCCTTCCCGGACGTGCCGATCGAGGTCGAGGTCGACACCCTGCACCAGCTGCGGGAGGTCGTGGACGCGGGCGCCGACCTGATCCTGCTGGACAACTTCACGCCCGGCGAGTGCGAGGAGGCCGTCGCGCTCGTGCACGGGCGGGCCGCGCTGGAGGCCTCCGGGAGGCTGACGCTGGACAACGCGCGCGCGTACGCCGACACCGGGGTCGACTACCTCGCCGTCGGCGCGCTCACCCACTCCTCGCCGATCCTGGACATCGGGCTCGACCTGCGCGAGGCGGAGTAGTCGCGATGCTCCTCACGATCGACGTAGGCAACACGCACACCGTCCTCGGGCTGTTCGACGGCGAGGACATCGTCGAGCACTGGCGGATCTCCACGGACGCCCGCCGCACGGCGGACGAGCTGGCGGTGCTGCTCCAGGGCCTGATGGGCATGCACCCGCTCCTCGGGGACGAACTGGGCGACGGCATCGACGGGATCGCGATCTGCGCGACCGTGCCGTCCGTGCTGCACGAGCTGCGCGAGGTGACGCGGCGCTACTACGGCGACGTACCGGCCGTGCTGGTCGAGCCCGGCGTGAAGACGGGGGTGCCGATCCTCACCGACAACCCCAAGGAGGTCGGCGCGGACCGGATCATCAACGCGGTGGCGGCCGTCGAGCTGTTCGGCGGCCCCGCGATCGTCGTGGACTTCGGTACGGCGACGACGTTTGACGCGGTGTCCGCGCGCGGGGAGTACGTCGGCGGGGTCATCGCGCCCGGTATCGAGATCTCCGTGGAGGCGCTCGGGGTGAAGGGGGCGCAGCTGCGGAAGATCGAGGTGGCCCGGCCGCGGAGCGTGATCGGGAAGAACACGGTCGAGGCGATGCAGTCCGGCATCGTGTACGGCTTCGCCGGGCAGGTCGACGGGGTCGTGGGCCGGATGGCCCGCGAACTCGCGGACGACCCGGACGACGTCACCGTGATCGCCACGGGCGGTCTCGCGCCGATGGTGCTGGGGGAGTCGTCGGTGATCGACGAGCACGAGCCCTGGCTGACGCTGGTGGGGCTGCGGCTGGTGTACGAGCGGAACGTGTCGCGGATGTGACCCGCCGGGCTGTGGGGGCCGTCGGGGGCGTGGACCGGCATTGGTGTGGCCCTGTCGCGCCACACCCGTCCGTTATGACGAGTTTGTCTGATTAGCGCGTACTGTCGCCGCATGCCCACGCCATACGGATCCCGCGGCGGCATGGCGTTCGGCGCGGAGGAGCTGCGTGTGCTCCGCCGCGCTCTCGCCCTCGCCCTGCACCCCGCCCCCGCCTCGGCCGAGGACATCAAGGACTGCCACCGTCTCGCCGAGTCCCTCGACGAGGCAGTGCGTGAGGGTGCCCGCCTGCGCGCCTTCCTGGTGGCCGACCTCGCCCGGTACCGCGCCGCGCTGCCCGGCACCGCCGCCGGCTACCTCACGCTGCTGGAGGAGGCGCTGGGTGCCGGGTACCGGCCCGAGCCCGACGACCTCGCCGCGCTGCGGGCGCTGCGCGGCAACCCCGTCGCGGCGGCGCTGCTGAGCCGCTGCCAGGTGCTGGCCGAACGGGACGTGCGGGCCCGCCTCGCGGGCACCACGGGCGCGAGGCGCACCGCGGCGGCCCCGGTGGTCCCGGCCTCCCGTACGCGCCTCCTGGCGCTGCCCGGCGGCCTCTCCGGGGGCCTTTCCGGCGACGCCCGGGGCGGTCCGGCGGAGCTGGACGCCAAGGAGCCGCAGCGCGAACCGCGCAAGGAGCCGGCCAAGCCTCCGGTGAAACCGGCCGAGAAGCCCGCCCCCGCCGCCCCGAAGCCCTCCCGGCCGATTCCCACGCCCGGCGAGGTATTCCCCCGCCGCAAGCCGGCCGAGCCACCGACGAACCCGCAGCAGCAGCTGGCCGCGGGCTGAGCGCCGCAGCAGCCTGCCACGAGCCGAGCACGGGACACCGCCACCGCGGGGCTGCGGGCGGCTGCGCGGTCCGGGCCGCCGAGCGTGCCACCGCGGGGCGGCCGGGTGGGTGCCCAGCCCTTGCGTCCACTCCGCGCCACCGCGGGGCGGCCGGGTCGTCGGTCTTCGCGGCCCTGCGGGGCGGCGGGGCGGGTGGTCAGTCTCTGCCGGCACCCTGCACCAGTGGAGAGGTGTTGGCCGGGCGCGGTCGGCCTCTGCGGTCATCCAGCGCCACCGCGGGGGCGGAGTCGGCCGGACGGCCTGTCCCCGCAGCCGTCCTGCGCCGCCGTGCGGGACAGCCGGCCGCGTCGTCGGCCGGCAGTCGCCGTCGCCACCGCGGGGCAGTCGACCACGTGACCGGGCACCCCGCCCCACCAGCTGGCCGCAGGTTGAGCGCCGGGCACCGTCACCGCAGAGCTGCGGGCCGCGTAGCCCCTCCGCATCACCGCGGGATCGAGCGGCCGGGTAGTCAGTCCCCGCAGCCATCCCGCGCTACCGCGAGGCAGTCGACCGCGTGACCGGCCCCGGTCGCCCCCGCGGGCTTCCGGTGGACCCCGCCCGGGTTGTCCGGTCGCGCGTGGCTACTCTGGACGCATGGACTATGTCTCCGCGCTCGTGCCCCCGGTCGTCATGGCCGTGTTCTTCATCGGTGTGATCCGGGTGATCGTGAAGACCCAGGGCGGGGCGAACAAGGCCAAGGAGGACGCGGCCGTCGACGCCGCGCTCGCGCGCGCGGAAGCGACCAAGCAGGCCGACTGACCGGCCGCGCCCTCGTCGGCGTACGACTCCCGAGCCGCCGTGTTTTCGGAGCCGTACGCCCTTTTTGTTGCTGTTTGGCGTTGAAAGGCCCGTCCGTCACGCCGATAGCCGGATCTCCCACTATTGTGCTGAGGTGTGCCTCGCCCATTGGGAGAACTCGAAGACGCGGTCATGACGCGGGTGTGGAAGTGGAACCGCCCGGTCACCGTTCGAGAAGTCCTGGAAGACCTCCGGCAGGAACGGTCCATCGCCTACACCACGGTGATGACCGTTTTGGACAATCTCCATCAGAAGGGCTGGGTGCGCCGTGAGGCGGAAGGCCGGGCCTATCGATATGAGGCGGTCTCCACACGGGCCGCCTACGCCGCCGCACTGATGAACGACGCCTGGTCGCAGAGTGACAACCCCGCCGCCGCTCTCGTCGCCTTCTTCGGCATGATGAGCGAGGAACAGCGACAGGCCCTCCAGGACGCCGTACGGATCGTCGGTGGACCGACCGTGGAGAACCCCGACTCGGCATCGCGGGGCGGCGAGCGATAGCGTCCGCTCATGTCCGCGAAGAGCCCCTCCGCCGAGAACCCCGAAGTCACCGCAAAAGCCATCACCGTCCGGCGGGCCCGTACCAGCGATGTCGCCGGCATCCGTCGGCTCCTTGACTCCTACGTCCACGAGCGCATCCTCCTCGACAAAGCGACCGTGACGCTTTACGAGGACATCCAGGAGTTCTGGGTCGCCGAGCGGGACGACAACGCCGAGCTGGTCGGCTTCGGCGCCCTGCACGTCATGTGGGAAGACCTCGCGGAAGTGCGCACTCTCGCGGTGAAGCCCGGACTGAGGGGTGCCGGTGTCGGGCATCAGTTGCTGGAGAAGTTGTTGCAGACGGCCCGCTGGCTCGGCGTTCGTCGCGTTTTCTGTCTCACCTTCGAAGTGGACTTCTTCGGCAAGCACGGCTTCGTCGAGATCGGTGAGACACCCGTTGACACCGATGTCTACGCGGAGCTACTGCGTTCCTATGACGAAGGCGTGGCGGAGTTCCTCGGTCTCGAACGAGTGAAACCGAACACCTTGGGCAACAGCCGGATGCTTCTGCATCTGTGATCGTCAAGGGATTCCGGCCCTCGGCCCTGCCCAGGTTCCCTATGTCCGAAACGCGCATGTTTCTGGACGGGGAGGCCCCTGTCGGTCTCTCCCGGGGGTTTGTGTTTTCCCAGCAAAAGCGGTTTGCTTTCCGACGTACTGCAGTACTGCATATATCAGGGGACGGCGAAACGGCGGACGCCGCAGACCCCCGGCCCTCAAGTATTGGATGAAAGGAAATCCGGTGGCACAGAAGGTTCAGGTCCTTCTTGTCGACGACATCGACGGCGGCGAGGCGGACGAGACTGTCACGTTCGCGTTGGACGGCAAGACGTACGAGATCGATCTCACGACCGCCAATGCGGACAAGCTCCGTGGACTTCTCGAGCCCTACGTGAAGGGCGGTCGCCGTACCGGAGGCCGTGCTTCGGGTGGGCGTGGAAAGGCGCGGGCCGCTTCCGGTGGCAGCCAGGACACCGCTCAGATCCGTGCCTGGGCCAAGGAGAACGGTTACGAGGTCAATGACCGCGGCCGTGTTCCGGCGAGCATTCGCGAGGCTTACGAGAAGGCCAACGCCTGATCGGCGGGCTGACGAAGGCCGGGGCCCGCGAAGGCTTATGGCCGAGCGCGCCGCAGCCGCAGCCGGTGGCATTGCGTCGCCACCGTGTTCACGACGCGTACGAGATCGGGGGCCCCACCGCCCCCCAGCGCCGACATCGCCGGCAGCGAGGCCTCGACCTCGCACCCAGGCTCGGGGGGCCGCAGCCATACGGCGGCCCCCTGCAGGGTGCCCGGGCGGCCCAGGACGACAGGCCGCCGGCTCCCGGCCGCCCGGGTTCCCTCCGCGGGCGAGGGCCGCGGCGTGAGCCCGCCCGGTTCCGGGGACGATGGCGGGACGAGGCGTTCACCCCCGCCGGACCCGGACCCCCACCCGTAGTCGGACCCGGACCCCCACCCGTAGTCGGACCCGGACCCCGGACCCGCAGGCCGCCCCGACGGCACCTCCCCGTACCCGCCCGCCCCGGCCTCCGGCGGACGCGGTGCCCGCATCACGCCGCCCGTGCCGACCGCCCATAGGTCGAGCCCCAGCGATCCCCACTCCAGCCAGTCCAGCAGGCCCGGAAGCTCCTCCGCGCTGCCCGCGGCCACCAGGAGCCGCATACGGTCGCCCCGCAGCGCCACCGGAGAGGCCCCGTCGAGGTGGCGCAGGGCCGCCCGGCCCGCCTCGGCCGGGACGTCCAGGACGTCGAAGCGCAGGCCCAGGCGCAGGCGTACGGGAGATTCAGGGGTGGATCCGGGCACCGTGGGCCAGCCCAGTTCGTTCTCGTACCAGCGGCGGACCGGATCGTCGCCACCGGCGGCCGCGTCGAGCGGCCGACGGGGAAGCGGGACCGCGGTGAGATCCGAGGCGAGAGGGGGGTGGCTGCCGACCATGCAAAGTGCAACCGCCGAAAAGACACGAGAGTTACGCTGGGTGTAAGGGTATGTGCGAAGAGTGGCCGAAATGGGGGCGCGCGGGGGTGCGGGGTAGCGCAAGGTTGTTCGCCCATAGCGGAGGGACGGGGGGCGTGCGGCATGGAGTGTCGGTTCGCGCGGGTAAGACATCCCTAGTGGGAGGGGGCGACACGCAGGAAAGGCCGTCTCACGTTCGCCATCGGCGTACTGGCGACTGGGGTAACTGCCTGGCCTGCGGGAACATCGTCTCGCACCATCGGGTTGGAGCAGATGTCGGCGTTCGGGGTCAGGAGGCCATCGACGGTGTCGGCAGTTGGAATGAGCGGTCCCCGCTTGCGGGACTAAGCTGCGGAAGGACAGGGAGGGGAAGTTCCCCCCACTGCCTGACCGCTCTGAGGAGCGATTAACGATGTTCGAGAGGTTCACCGACCGCGCGCGGCGGGTTGTCGTCCTGGCTCAGGAAGAAGCCCGGATGCTCAACCACAACTACATCGGCACCGAGCACATCCTCCTGGGCCTGATCCACGAGGGTGAGGGTGTCGCCGCCAAGGCCCTTGAGAGCCTCGGGATTTCGCTCGAGGCGGTCCGCCAGCAGGTGGAGGAGATCATCGGCCAGGGCCAGCAGGCCCCGTCCGGGCACATCCCCTTCACCCCCCGTGCCAAGAAGGTCCTGGAGCTGTCGCTCCGCGAGGCCCTTCAGCTGGGCCACAACTACATCGGCACGGAGCACATCCTGCTCGGCCTGATCCGTGAGGGCGAGGGCGTCGCCGCCCAGGTCCTGGTCAAGCTGGGCGCAGATCTCAACCGGGTGCGGCAGCAGGTCATCCAGCTGCTCTCCGGTTACCAGGGCAAGGAGACCGCCACCGCCGGCGGGCCTGCCGAGGGCACCCCCTCGACGTCCCTGGTCCTCGACCAGTTCGGCCGGAACCTCACCCAGGCCGCTCGTGAGTCCAAGCTCGACCCGGTCATCGGGCGCGAGAAGGAGATCGAGCGGGTCATGCAGGTGCTGTCCCGCCGTACCAAGAACAACCCGGTGCTGATCGGTGAGCCCGGCGTCGGCAAGACCGCCGTCGTCGAGGGCCTCGCCCAGGCCATCGTCAAGGGCGAGGTGCCCGAGACCCTCAAGGACAAGCACCTCTACACCCTGGACCTCGGCGCGCTGGTCGCCGGCTCCCGCTACCGCGGTGACTTCGAGGAGCGCCTGAAGAAGGTCCTCAAGGAGATCCGCACCCGCGGCGACATCATCCTGTTCATCGACGAGCTGCACACGCTGGTCGGTGCGGGTGCCGCCGAGGGCGCCATCGACGCCGCTTCGATCCTGAAGCCGATGCTGGCCCGCGGTGAGCTGCAGACCATCGGTGCGACCACGCTGGACGAGTACCGCAAGCACCTGGAGAAGGACGCGGCCCTCGAGCGCCGCTTCCAGCCCATCCAGGTCGCGGAGCCGTCCCTGCCGCACACGATCGAGATCCTCAAGGGTCTGCGCGACCGGTACGAGGCCCACCACCGCGTCTCCATCACGGACGAGGCGCTGGTCCAGGCCGCCACCCTGGCCGACCGGTACATCTCGGACCGGTTCCTCCCCGACAAGGCGATCGACCTGATCGACGAGGCGGGCTCCCGGATGCGCATCCGTCGTATGACGGCGCCGCCGGACCTGCGCGAGTTCGACGAGAAGATCGCCGGTGTCCGCCGGGACAAGGAGTCCGCGATCGACTCGCAGGACTTCGAGAAGGCCGCCTCCCTGCGCGACAAGGAGAAGCAGCTCCTGGCCGCCAAGGCCAAGCGCGAGAAGGAGTGGAAGGCCGGCGACATGGACGTCGTCGCGGAGGTCGACGGCGAGCTGATCGCCGAGGTCCTCGCGACCGCCACCGGCATCCCGGTCTTCAAGCTGACCGAGGAGGAGTCCTCGCGTCTGCTGCGCATGGAGGACGAGCTCCACAAGCGGGTCATTGGCCAGGTCGACGCCGTCAAGGCGCTGTCGAAGGCGATCCGTCGTACGCGTGCGGGCCTCAAGGACCCGAAGCGTCCCGGTGGTTCGTTCATCTTCGCCGGCCCGTCCGGTGTCGGTAAGACCGAGCTGTCCAAGGCGCTCGCCGAGTTCCTCTTCGGTGACGAGGACGCGCTGATCTCCCTCGACATGTCGGAGTTCAGCGAGAAGCACACCGTCTCGCGGCTCTTCGGTTCGCCCCCCGGCTACGTGGGCTACGAAGAGGGCGGCCAGCTGACCGAGAAGGTCCGCCGCAAGCCGTTCTCCGTCGTCCTGTTCGACGAGGTCGAGAAGGCCCACCCGGATATCTTCAACTCGCTGCTGCAGATCCTGGAGGACGGTCGCCTGACCGACTCCCAGGGCCGGGTCGTGGACTTCAAGAACACGGTCATCATCATGACGACCAACCTCGGCACCCGGGACATCTCCAAGGGCTTCAACCTGGGCTTCGCGGCCTCGGGTGACAAGAAGACCAACTACGAGCGCATGAAGAACAAGGTCTCGGACGAGCTCAAGCAGCACTTCCGGCCCGAGTTCCTCAACCGCGTCGACGACGTGGTCGTCTTCCCGCAGCTGACCCAGGACGACATCCTCCAGATCGTCGACCTGATGATCGGCAAGGTGGACGAGCGCCTCAAGGACCGGGACATGGGCATCGAGCTCTCCCAGTCCGCCAAGGAGCTGCTGTCCACGAAGGGTTACGACCAGGTGCTGGGCGCGCGGCCGCTGCGTCGCACGATCCAGCGCGAGATCGAGGACACGCTCTCGGAGAAGATCCTCTTCGGCGAGCTGCGTCCCGGTCACATCGTGGTCGTCGACACCGAGGGCGAGGGCGAGACCCAGACCTTCACCTTCCGCGGCGAGGAGAAGTCGGCACTGCCCGACGTCCCGCCGATCGAGCAGGCGGCCGGCGGTGCCGGTCCGAACCTGAGCAAGGAGGCGTAAGCCTCACGGCCGCGAGGCCGACGAGAGGGGCCGGTGCTTTCCAGCACCGGCCCCTCTCGCGTTCTGCCATGGGAGCGGGTCAGGACAACTGGCCGTCGTAGTCCGGGAGTTTGAAGGTCTTCTCGGCGTGGCCGCCCGACAGGTCGGTGGCGCTGTTCCCGATGTTGGCGATGATCGTGTAGCCCTTGTTCTCGATGTCGACGCGCTGGGCGGTCTTGTAGGCGGCGACGTCCTTGAACAGGTCGATGAAGCCGCGGACGTAGAGGCCACCCACCTGGTAGCCGACGTACTTGAGGTTGTAGTCGGTCGCCGAGGCGATGATGCCGGGGCGGGCGGTCACGAAGAACAGGGTCACGCCGTGTTCCTGGGCGTACTTCGCGACGTTCAGGACGGGCTTGTTGGCCGGCGAGGGGTAGCTGAAGCCGAAGTCCGTCTCCAGGGTGGTGTTGTCGACGTCGAAGACGATCGCCTGCTTCTCGCCGGGCTTGGGGGCGGCGATACGCGTCTTCAGGTAGGGGAGAGCCTGGTCCATCACGGCCTGGCAGTCGGTCTGCCAGGTCGCGTAGTCGACGTCCGCTGCGGCGGCCGTGGCGGTCGTGGAAGCGCTCGTGCTGGTGGTCGCGGCCTCGGCCGGTACGGCCAGGGCGACGAGTGCGGCTGCGGAGACGGTGCTTACGGCGATGCGGCGCGCCCAGGGGCGTCGGGTTCTCATATTCGTGGGGGTCCTCTCACGTCCGTATGCCGTTGTCTGGTGCATGTTCGGGGACGAGGGTGGCGCGAGGGGAACCGTAGGGTTACTGGTTGGTAGGAGGCTAGAGGCGTGCGCCACATGGCGTGAGTTTTACCGGGGGGCCGCCGGTGACTTGCCGCACAGGCGATTTGCCCGTTACTAGGCGGAATAGTGTTGAGTTGGGGGCAGGCAATTCGGGTAAATAGGCGGACTTCTCATGTGTGCGCTGCGGGCTATTACTACCATCCGTCGTAGATGGGCGGTTTTGGGGTTTTTGGCCTTCGGGGTTACCAAGGGATGCGCCATCCGGCCGCCGTCGTGCACCGGGTGGTTCCCCTGTCCCCGGCTCCACGAGGTTCCGAATGTTCCAGCGCGTCTCCCCCCGCTCTTCCCGTACGTCCATAACCCGCACCCGGGTGGCCGTCGTGGCCGCGTCCGTCGGTGCGTCGGCCGTGCTGGGGGCCGGAGTCGCCTCGGCCGCGTCGCCCTCGGCGGCGTGGGTCGACCCGGTGAAGAAGTACACGCTCAGTGCCAGCTACGCGCAGGCCGGGGGCATGTGGCAGTCCACCCACAGCGGGCAGGACTTCGCGGTGCCGAGCGGTACGACCGTCGTCGCCGCGCACGGCGGGACCGTCGTCAAGGCGGGTCCGGGCGGTGCCGGTGACGGGTCCGCCTACGGCAACGCCATCGTGATCAAGCACGGCCACGGGAGGTACTCGCAGTACGCCCACCTCTCCCGGATCAAGGTCAAGGTCGGCCAGGTCGTCAAGACCGGTCAGCGCATCGCGCTGTCCGGCAACACCGGCAACTCCAGCGGCCCGCACCTGCACTTCGAGATCCGCACCACCGCGAACTACGGCTCGGCGATCGACCCCGTGGCGTTCCTGCGGGCCAAGGGCGTCAAGGTCTGAGCGTCAGGTTCCGGGTGAGGGGGGCTGGGGCGGTCGGGCGGCTTTGCGCGGGGGTGTACGGGGTCGCGGTCCGGTGAGGGCGGAGAGTGCCGCCGGGTCGCAGTGAGAGGTCGCAGCCGTTCACGTCACCCCTCGGGTGGGTGCGTGAGCCGGCGGCCGGACGCCGGCCCTTCGCGCCGCCTCTCTGCCGAACCGCCGGTGTCGGCTCCACTCCCGACCCGTGGCGTCAGCCGCTGAGGCTGCCTCCGGGCGGCCCGCAGGGGCCAACCGCTCAGCCGCCTCCTCCAGCGGACCCGCAGGCGCCGGCCGCCCGCGCCCCAGGGCCGGTCCGCCGGCACCGCCCCTTCGCTGCACCCCCTGCACCCGCTGCACCCGGGCGCCGGGCACCGCCCCTACCCCTCCCCGCCGCCCCGGTGGGCCTGCGTGACCAGGTCCGTCGCCACCTCCAGGACCGCCTTGCGCTTGGCCTCCGGGTCGGCGGTGATGTCCTGGAGGAAGAACATCCCGGCGTGCAGGGTGAAGATCGCGCTGACGCAGCGGACCTGGTCGGTCAGGTCCGCCTCGGGGTCGACGATGATCTCGCGCAGCCCCTGCATCCGCTCCTTGAAGGTCTCGCCGACGCGCAGTTCGCGGACCGCCGCCTGGTTCTCCTGCATGAAGCGGAACAACGGCGTCGCACCGGCCAGCGTCTCGCTGTAGCGCCGTACGATCTCCTGCTTCGTCTCCAGCGTGTGCGGCTGCTTCCGGCCCCACTCGATCAGGTCGAGGATCGGCTGCGTCAGGTCGTCGAAGATGCTGACGAGGATCTCTTCCTTGGTCTTGAAGTGGTAGTACAGCGCGGCCTTGGTGACATCCAGGTGCTCGGCGATCTCCCGCAGGGACGTCTTCTCGTACCCCTGCTCCGCGAAGAGTTCGAGGGCCACGTCCTGGATGCGCTGGCGCGTGTTGCCGCGGCGCTGCTGCTTCGTGACGTCCATGGTGCCGCCCATCCTCGTGCTCCTCGGCTTTCCATAAAACTTACTTGACGCCCGGCTAGTTAGGCCTCTACCTTCCCCAGTGTAGACAACTAGCCGGGCGGCAAGTAAGTACCCCGGCCGGGGCAGTAGGGCAGTACCGCAGGACCTCAGGGGAGTGGGAACGATGGCGGACACACAGACGGTCGAGACCGAACCGGAAAAGAAACAGCGCAGCGTACGGGTCGTTCTGCTCGCGCTGATGATCACCATGATGCTCGCGATGCTCGACAACATGATCGTGGGCACCGCGATGCCGACGATCGTCGGCGAGCTCGGCGGACTCGAGCACCTGTCGTGGGTCGTGACGGCCTACACACTGGCCACCGCGGCCGCCACCCCGCTCTGGGGCAAGCTCGGCGACATGTACGGCCGCAAGGGCGTCTTCATGAGCTCGATCGTGCTCTTCCTGATCGGCTCCGCGCTCAGTGGCATGGCCCAGGACATGGGGCAGCTCATCGGCTTCCGGGCCGTGCAGGGCCTCGGCGCCGGCGGTCTGATGGTCGGCGTCATGGCGATCATCGGTGACCTGATCCCGCCCCGGGAGCGCGGCAAGTACCAGGGCATGATGGCCGGCGTCATGGCGCTCGCGATGATCGGCGGACCGCTGGTCGGCGGCACCATCACCGACAACTGGGGCTGGCGCTGGTCCTTCTACATCAACCTGCCGCTCGGTGTCGTCTCGCTCGCCCTCATCAGCGTGGTGCTGCACCTGCCGAAGAAGCGCGCACAGGCCCGTATCGACTACCTGGGCGCCGCCCTGCTGACCGTCGGCATCACCTCCATCGTGCTGGTGACCACCTGGGGCGGCACGGAGTACGCCTGGACCTCCGCGCGGATCATGGAGCTGATCGGCATCGGTGTCGCCGCGCTGGTCGGGTTCGTGTTCTGGCAGACCAAGGCGGCCGAGCCGGTCGTACCGCTGCACATCTTCCGCAGCCGCAACTTCACGCTGATGTCGATCATCGGCTTCATCACCGGCTTCGTGATGTTCGGTGCCACCCTCTTCCTGCCGCTGTACCAGCAGTCCGTGCAGGGCGCCTCCGCGACCAACTCCGGGCTGCTGCTCCTGCCGATGCTCGGCGCGATGCTGGTGACCTCGATGGTCGCGGGCCGGATCACCACCAACAGCGGGCGCTACTACGTCTTCCCGGTGCTCGGCAGCGTCCTGATGGTGATCGGGCTGTACCTGCTGTCGACGATGGACACGGGAACCTCCCGGTTCACCTCCGGTGTCTTCATGGCCGTCGTCGGGTTCGGCATGGGCTGCCTGATGCAGATCACCATGCTGGTCGCGCAGAACAGCGTCGAGATGAAGGACATGGGCGTCGCGTCCTCGTCCACCACCCTGTTCCGTACCCTCGGCTCCTCCTTCGGCGTGGCCATCATGGGCGCGCTGTTCAACCACCGGGTCCAGGACGTCATGGCCGAGCGGGGCGGTGCTGCGGCGGCCAAGGTGACCGAGCAGTCCGCGACGCTGAACGCGAAGGGCCTGGAGAAGCTGCCGGCCGCGGTGCGCGAGGCGTACCAGTACGCGGTCTCCGCCGGTACGCACTCGGCGTTCCTCCTCGGCTCGATCGTCGCCGTGATCGCGCTGGTGGCGGCGGTGTTCGTCAAGGAGGTGCCGCTGAAGGGGGCGGGACCGCAGAAGGCGGCGGACGACGCGGCGCCGGCTCCGCTGGTCGAGGTCTGAGCCGAACCGGCTCCTGCGGGACCGAGAGAACCGGAAGAACCGAAGGCCCCCGGATGGTGTCCGCCCCGGGGGCCTTCCCCATGCCCGTCGGCGGAGTCGTCGCCAGGGGTCGATGTCAGTGCCGCGTGCCACCATCGGCTGCATGGACAAAGTGCGGCAGATCCGGCTCGCCAAGGACGCCATGGACCGGGACTGGGCCGATCCCGGGCTCGACCTGGTCGCCGTGGCCGCGCACGCCGGGTACTCGCGGTGCCACTTCCTGCGGGCCTTCAAGGAGACGTACGGCGAGACACCCGGCCAGTACCTCACCCACCGGCGGATCGAGCGGGCCGAGGAGATGCTGCGGAGCGCCGCCCTGATCCCGGCTGCTACGCCATGCTCTGGGCCGGCGGCTTCCCCACCGCGAGAGCCACTGCCAGAGGCCCCGTGAAGACCGCGGCTTCGAACACCAGGAAGACCGCACTTCGAAGAAGCGCCCCACCCCCGCCCCTGCCTACCGTGACGGACAGGAACCCCCGGACGACAGGAGAGCCGAGCCATGATCCAGGGCCTGGGCATCACCACCGCCCGTCGGCGCCAAGGAGCAGGAGGGCGTCGAGCCGGCCCGCCGGCCGAGGCGGGGTTCGATACCGGGCGCCCCGCCGTCGTGGCCTCGACGGGCGTCACGATGTACCTCACCCGGGAGGCGAACGCAGCCACGTTCCGCCTGGTCGCGCGCTCGCCGCGGGATCCACGTTCGTGACGACGTTCATACGGCCGCTGGAGGACGTGGAGCCGGAACAGCGCCCGCAGCTGGAGGTGGCCGTGGCGGGAGCGCGGGCGGCGGGCACACCGTTCGTGAGCTTCTTCCGGCCCGCCGAGATCCTGACCCTGGCCCGCGAGTCCGGCTTCCGCGAGGCCCGGCACGTGGCGGTGGAGGAACTGGACCGCAGCTACTTCGAGGGCAGGACGGACGGCGTACGACCGTCCAGGGGCGAGGAGCTGCTGGTGGCGGCCACCTGAGATCACGGCAGCAGCGGATAGCTCCCCGTAGCCGTGGGCGCGTGCTCCGGCAGCCACAGCACCGCCACCGCCCCCTCCGCGGGCACCCCCTCCGGAGCCCCGGCGGGCCGTACGTTCCGGAAGGTCAGCCGGGCCCCCAGCACCCTGGCCTGTCCGGCCGCGATCGTCAGGCCCAGCCCGTGCCCGTGTCCCGCCCGGTCCGCGCTGCCCGTGCGGAACCGGCTCGGGCCGTCCGCCAGGAGGTCCTCCGGGAAGCCGGGGCCGTGGTCGCGGACCCGGATGACCCGGCCCTCGACGGTGACCTGGATGGGCGGCTTGCCGTGCCGGGCGGCGTTGGCGAGGAGGTTGAACAGCACGCGTTCCAGGCGGCGCGGATCGGTCGTGACCTCCGACTCGTGCACCACGCGGACCTCGATCTCCGGGTCCTTCGCCGCCACCCGCCGGGCGACGAACTCGCCGAGCAGGATGTCCTGGAGCTCCGCCCGCTCGGAGGCGCCGTCGAGCCGGGCCACCTCCAGGACGTCCTCGACGAGGGTGCGCATGGCTTTCGCGCGGTCCAGGACCAGTTCGGTGGGCCGGCCGGGGGGCAGCAGTTCCGCGGCCGTCAGCAGGCCCGTCACCGGGGTCCGCAGCTCGTGCGCGATGTCCGCGGTGACCCGCCGCTCGGCCTCCAGCCGCTGCTGGAGCGCGTCCGCCATGGCGTCCACGGCGGAGGCGAGGTCGTCGGTCTCGTCCTGTACGACCCCGCCGATCGCGTCCCGCACCCGGACGTTGGTCTCGCCCTTGGCCATCTGGTTCGCCGCGGTGGCCGCCTTCCGCAGCCGGCGTGACAACTGCCCGCCGATGAGCACGCCGAGCGCGCTGCCGCCGAGGACCACCGCGATGGAGCCGATCACCAGGGCCTGGTCGAGGTCCTTGAGGATGTCGGTGCTGCGGTCGGTGAACCCGGTGTGCAGGGACAGCACATGCCCGCCCTTGACCGGGACCGCGGCCCAGATGTCCGGGCCCCGGTCGGGCCGGTCGGAGACGTACGTGGCCCGGCGGCCCTCCTCGACCTTCTCGCGCAGCGGGGGCGGCAGATGAGGGTCGTCGACCGCGATGCTGGGGAAGTTCGGCTTGCCCGTCAGCTCGTAATTGCGCTGGGCGATCCGGATCCGCTCGTCCGCGAGGTCGCGCGCGTTGTCCAGCATCGAGACGCGCGCCGCGTTGTGCACCACCAGGCTGAGCGCGACCGCCACGAGCGCGCCGACCAGCGCGATGGCCGCGCTGAGCTTCCATCTCAGCCCTGTCCGCACCACCACGCGCTCCGTCACCGGGCCCCGAAGGATCCCCCGCATGCTCCAGGTCCCCCTGCTCAGGCCTTCAACTTGTAACCGAAGCCGCGGACCGTCTCGATCCGGTCCTGGCCGATCTTCGTCCGCAGCCGCTGCACATGGACGTCGACGACCCGGGTGTCTCCGCCCCAGCCGTAGTCCCACACCCGCTCCAGGAGCTTGTCGCGGGACAGGACCGTGCCCGGCGCGGACGAGAACTCCAGGAGCAGCCGCATCTCGGTCGGGGTGAGCGCCACCGGCTGCCCGCCCTTGCGCACCTCCATGCCCTCGGTGTCGACCTCCAGCTCGCCGAAGGTCAGCACACCCCCGGCGGCCGGGTCCGTGCCCGCCTCGCCCCGGTCGGCGCCGCCCGCGTGCCCGAAGCGGCGCAGCACCGCACGGATCCGGGCGACCAGAACGGCCCCGTCGAAGGGCTTGGTCACGTAGTCGTCGGCACCGGCCTCCAGACCGAGCACCACGTCGATCGAGTCGGCGCGCGCCGACAGCATGATCACCGGCACGGTGGACTCGTCGCGGATACGGCGGCACAGGCTGACCCCGTCCAGGCCCGGGACCATGACGTCCAGCAGCGCGATGTCGGGACGGTCCGCCCGGAACGCCTCAAGGCCCGACAGTCCGTCGGGCATGGCGGTGACCGCGAAGCCGTCCCGCTCCAGGGCGAGCTGGGTGGCCTCGCGGATGACGTCGTCGTCCTCGACGAACAGCACATGGGTCTGGTCTGCCATCCGGGTGCTCTCACTCTTCGGGGTCGTTGCGGTCACTGGGGGATCGTTCCGGGCGGCCCGACCGGTTCACGCCGTACGCCGGCGGACCGTGCCGTAGGTCAGTTGTCGGGCACCGGCGTCGGGTCCTTGCCGATCACGTCGCTGTAGTCGCTGTGCGTCCGGTACACCGCGGCGAACCTCCCCGAGGCCCAGCGGTACGTGGTCACGTTCTCGCCGGACGGTTCCGACACCGCGTCGCCCTTCTCGTACACCTGCTTGGTCACCACCAGATCGCCGCGGTCGATCTCGGCGTAGACCGGAGGCTCCTCGGTCTGGAAGACATTCTGGTACGAACCGCCTTCCTCGCGGTACACGTACGAGCCGACGCCCACCAGATCGGCGCAGGTCACGACGTTGACGACGACGTCGTCGGCCGAGCCGCCGGTCAGGTCGCCGTAGAACAGGTCGACCGGGTACTGGTCGGCGACACAGGGCTCAAGATCGCGCTTGACCGCCTCGGAGACCTTGGGATCCGACTTGAGGAGAGCGACCGCGCCCTTGCGGTCCAGGCGCGGGGAGGCCAGGGCGGACGGCATGACGGAGGGTGAGGCGTCGACCCCCGCGACCGCGTGCGCCGGGCCCTCGTCACGGGTGCCGGTGCCGCCGGTGGCGCAGGCGGAGACAAAAAGGGCGAGGGCGGCCAGCACGGCCACCGCCGTGCTCGCCGCCTGGAAGATCCCCCGGACCGGAGCGAGGTCCGGCCGGGTGGGCCCGGGTTCGGTCAGGCCGCCGCGCAACGCTCCCGCTCCTCACGCTCCAGCGCGCGTGCGTCCAGGTCGCGGGCCTCCAGCTCCTCGCGGAGCCGGGCGAGCGCCCGGTGCAGCGTGCTCTTGACCGTACCGGCCGACATGCCGAGGGCGGCGGCCGTCTCCTCCGTGGACATCTGTTCCCAGTGTCGCAGCACCACGACACTGCGCTGCTTGGGAGCGAGCACCTTCATGACGTCCATCAGCAGGGCGCGGTCCGCGTGCTGCTCGGTGGAGTCGTCGACCGAGGCGTCCGGGAGCTGCTCGGTCGGCACCTCCTCCAGCTTGCGCGCCCGCCACCACTCCGTACGGGTGTTGATCATCACCCGGCGCAGGTAGGCGTCCGCCAGCCGCTTGTCCTCGATGGTCTCCCAGCGGCCGTACGTCCGGACGAGCGCCGTCTGGAGGAGGTCCTGCGCGTCGACCGGGTCCGGGACCAGACGGCGTGCGCTGCGCAGCAGCGCGTCCTGCCGGGTGCGGACGTACTCCTCGAACTCGAGCACCTCGCCCTGCGCCATGTAGACCGCCTCCTGATCCCCGTTCCGGCGGTCCCCCGCCGGTTCTCATCGCGTGTGCGCCGCCTTTCGTGCGGCATGGCAACGAAGCTACGGAGCGGTTGTCACGGGGCTGTGCGGAGCAGCGCGCGGCTGGCAATCGGCTGTCCGTCGGTTGTGTAACGGAAGCCGAAAAGGGGTAAACCGGCGCGGCCGTTCGCACCGGTTCAGGGTGATTCGCCGCTTGTCCGCAGCGGGACCTATGTCAACGGCAGCCGATACAAACCACCCGGCAGGGGCTCGACGAGCCCGTCCGCGACCAGACCGTCCAGCGCCCGCGCCCGCTGCACCGGCTCGTGCCACACCCGGTCGAGGACCGCCTGCGGGACGGGGTGGTGGGCCTCCCGCAGCACGGCGAGCAGTCGGCCGCGGACCTGGCGGTCGGTCCCGGCGTACGTCTGCCCGCGCCGCGGCGGCCCGTCGTGCTCGGGCTTGCCCGCGAGCCGCCAGGCGCACTGGGCGGCGATCGGGCAGCGCTGACAGGTCTCGTTCTTGGCCGTGCAGACGAGCGCGCCGAGCTCCATGGAGGCGGCGGCCCAGCGCGCGGCGGTCCGCTCGTCGTCCGGCAGCAGCGCACGGGCGAGCTTGCGCTCGGCGGCCGTCGTGGCGTTCGGCGGGTACCGCACCCCGGTGACCGCCCGCGCGAACACCCGCCGCACATTGGTGTCAAGGACCGCATGCCGCTGCCCGTACGCGAAGGAGGCGACGGCGGCGGCCGTGTACTCGCCGATCCCGGGCAGCGCGAGCAGCTGCGCGTGGTCCGTCGGTACGTCACCGCCGTGCCGTTCCGTTATGGCGAGGGCGGCGCCGTGCAGCCGCAGCGCCCGGCGCGGATAGCCGAGCCGGCCCCAGGCGCGGACGGCCTCGCCGGGTGCCTCCGCGGCCAGATCGGCGGGCCGCGGCCACCGTGCGAGCCACTGCTCGTACACCGGCAGCACCCGGCTCACGGGCGTCTGCTGGAGCATGAACTCACTGACCATCACCCCCCACGGCCCGGCCTCGGGCCGCCGCCACGGCAGATCCCGGGCGTGCTCGTCGAACCAGTCGATGACGGGGGAGTGCAGGCCCGCTCCGAGCGGAGGGTCGGTGATGCCGTCGGTGCTGCTGTCGGTGCTGCCGTCGGCGGGGCTGCTGTGCGGGGGCTGGGGCTGGTGCTTCGTGGGCGCAGTCATGGCCTTCCGATCCTGCCATGGCGGGGGGCCGTGCGGGCGTATCGCCGCCGACGGGGCCGTCGGACGGGACGAGCGACAGCGGTGCGGCCGGGAAGGTGCCCGCGTCCTGCGGACGGCCCTCGCGCCACCCGCGCTCAGCGCGAGCCGTGTGGGGCTCGACGCACAACAGCGCCTGTGACAGCGGCTAGAACGGACCCGGCGTGGCGACGGCGGCGATCGCCAAGGGCCGACGGGCGGTCGTCGACGGCTCTCGGTCCGACCGCCCTACGGAGGTTGGGCCGCAGCGGTGACCAGGTGCCCGGCCGGCATCCCGCCGAAGGAACGAACCGGCCGCGCGAACGGCCCAGGTCGCCCAGGACGGTCACCCTGACTGTCACCAACAGGCTTCCCAGTGCGGATGGTTGGCTCTCGCCGCAGCCATGGCCACAGCTGCAAGGGACGCGATCGCGAACACGTGGGCGGTCTGGCCGCGGGCGTGCCGCGAGGAGCGGGGGTGGCCCCCGTCCATGTCGTGACGCCGTGTTGTACCCCTGTGGAGGAGCCGGGCGTTCGTGAACTCCATGGTCACGGACGGTAGGCGGCGGACCGATACGGTCACCGCCCGCGATCATCACGTGGCAGTCCTGGCGAAAGACGGGGGTGGGTCCGCCGTTTCCGGAATGATGATCCTGAAAAGTTGTGGCGCCGGGCGGCGGGTGAGGGCGGCGAACTCGCCGATCTCTCGTACAGTTTGCGCCGTGGGATCTCTGCGCAATCCGGTCGGGCCGCTTCCCTCCTCCATCTACTGGCGACGGAGGGCCGTCATGCTGTCCGTCCTCGCCGTGCTGGCGCTGCTGATCGCATGGATCGTCAGCTCCGGCGGCGGAGGCGGCAAGAACGGCGCGGACGGGTCCAACGGCAAGAATCCCTCCCCCTCGACGATCACTCCCGGACCGTCCGGTTCCGGACCGGCGATCAGCCAAGCCCCGGGCGGCCGCGACGAGTCGACGACCGGCGGGGACACCGGTGGCGGCTCGGGAACGGGAGCGGGCTCCGGGTCCGGTGCGGGCGCCGGAGACGGCTCGGGGACCGGTGGTGAGACCGGTACCGGCGGCTCCGCCGGGGCGGGCGGATCCGGCAGCGCGGCGGGCGGCGGTAGCGGCACCGGGGTCGGACAGGGCGACACTCTTCCTGCTGGTTCCGCACTGCCCAACTGCACTGCGGGCGCGGTGAAGTTGAGCGTGCGCAGTCTGCGCAACGCCTACGACCCGGGCCAGACGCCCACCTTGCTGCTGACCGCGACGAACTCCTCCGGCAGCGACTGCAAGGTCGATCTCGGGCCGAAGAACGCGGTGTTGACGATCACGCCGGCCGACTCCGACGACACGTTCTGGTCGTCCGCGGACTGCCCCAGGACGGCCGGGAACCTGGTCTACCGGGCTCCGGCCGGGAGCAGCATCACGTACACCGTGAAGTGGGACCGTAGGCCGAGCGCCCCGCACTGTGCGACGCCGCCCGCCGGATCGGCAGGCGCGGGGACGTACCTGGTCGAGGTGAAGGCGCCCGGGTATGCCACGGTCCAGGCTTCGTTCGTGCTGGAGAACGACTGAGAGGGTGCTGTTGAACGGCTGGGAGGGTGCTGGAGAACGGCTGGGAGCCTGACGCGGACGCCTAGACGTACCGCTCCAGGATCGAGCTCTCCGCCAGCCTGGACAGGCCCTCCCTGACGCTCCTCGCCCTCGCCTCGCCCACGCCGTCGACCGTCTGCAGATCGTCGACGCTGGCCGCCAGCAGCTTCTGGAGGCCGCCGAAGTGCTCCACCAGGCGGTCGATGATCGCGCCCGGCAGGCGGGGGACCTTGGCCAGGAGGCGGAAGCCCCGGGGGGAGACACCCGAGTCGATCGCCTCGGGGGAGCCGGTGTAGCCCAGGGCGCGGGCCACCGTGGGCAGTTCGAGGAGTTCGGCGTGGGTCAGGGCGTCCAGTTCGTACAGCGCCTCCTCGACCGTGCGGGAGCGCTTGGCGGTCGGCTCGGGGACGTAGTCCCGGACCACCAGCTCGCGCTCCGGCTCCACGCCGGCGATCAACTCGTCCAGCTGGAGGGCGAGCAGGCGTCCGTCCGTGCCGAGTTCGACCACGTACTCGGCGATCTCGGTGGCGATACGGCGGACCATCTCCAGACGCTGGGCCACGGCCGAGACGTCCCGGACCGTCACCAGGTCCTCGATCTCCAGCGCGGAGAGAGTCCCGGCGACCTCGTCCAGGCGGAGCTTGTAGCGCTCCAGGGTCGCGAGGGCCTGGTTGGCGCGCGACAGGATCGCCGCCGAGTCCTCCAGGACGCGGCGCTGGCCGTCGACGTACAGGGCGATGAGGCGCATCGACTGGGAGACGGAGACCACCGGGAAGCCGACCTGCTTGCTCACCCGGTCCGCGGTGCGGTGCCGGGTGCCCGTCTCCTCCGTCGGGATCGTCGCGTCGGGCACGAACTGCACACCCGCCCGCAGGATCTTCGACAGGTCGGACGAGAGCACGATGCCGCCGTCCAGCTTGCACAGCTCACGCAGACGCGTGGCCGCGAACTCGACGTCCAGGACGAAACCGCCCGTGCACATCGTCTCCACCGTCTTGTCGAAGCCCAGCACGATGAGTCCGCCGGTGTTGCCGCGCAGCACCCGCTCGAGGCCGTCGCGCAGGGGGGTGCCGGGGGCCACGGCGCTCAGGGAGGCGCGCATCAGGCCATCGGAACCGCCGCTCCCACCGGACTTTCCGGGAGCTGCTGCCCGGTCGTTGGCTGCCACTGCTCTCCTCCGGTCGCGGGGTCTTGGGCGCTCCCGTGTCGCACATTCGGTTCGTACGGACGGGCGAGACCAGGGCAAAGTCTACCGGCGGTCCTCCTCGTCCCGTGGGGCCTCTCGCCGACGGGAGCGCGGAAGGACCCTCAGGGCGTCCCCTATGTCCGCCACTTCCAGGACCTTCATGCCGGGCGGGATCCTGCCCGGATCGCCCGGAACGAGCGCGTGCGTGAAGCCCAGACGGTGTGCCTCGGAGAGCCTGCGCTGCACGCCCGTGACCCGTCTGACCTCGCCCGCGAGGCCCACTTCACCGATCGCGACCAGGTTCTTGGGCAGCGGGGTGTCGCTGGCCGCCGACGCCAGGGCGAGGGCGATGGCCAGGTCCGCGGCAGGTTCCGAAAGCTTTACCCCGCCGACCGTCGCGGAGTAGATGTCCCGCTTGCCGAGCGCGCTGATCCGGCCGCGCTGCTCCAGGACGGCGAGCATCATCGAGACGCGTGAGGTCTCCAGACCGGAGGTGGTGCGCCGGGGCGAGGGGATCTGCGAGTCGACGGTGAGCGCCTGGACCTCGGCCACCAGGGGGCGGCGGCCCTCCAGGGTGACGGTGAGACAGGTGCCGGGGACCGGTTCGTCTCGACGTGTCAGGAAAAGTCCGCTCGGGTCGGCGAGGCCCGTGATGCCCTCGTCGTGCAGCTCGAAGCAGCCGACCTCGTCGGTGGCGCCGTAGCGGTTCTTGACGCCCCGTACGAGCCTGAGGCGCGCGTGCCGGTCGCCCTCGAAGCTCAGGACCACGTCCACCAGGTGTTCGAGGAGGCGGGGGCCGGCGATCGCGCCGTCCTTGGTGACATGGCCCACCAGCAGGGTGGACATCCCGCGCTCCTTGGAGGCCCGGATCAGCGCCCCGGCCACCTCGCGCACCTGGGCCATGCCGCCGGGGGCGCCGTCGATCTCAGGGGAGGCCACCGTCTGCACCGAGTCCATGATCAGCAGGGAGGGCTTCACCGCGTCCAGGTGCCCGAGGACCGCGGACAGGTCGGTCTCGGCGGCGAGATACAGGTCGTCGTCGATCGCGCCGATGCGGTCGGCACGCATCCGGACCTGGCTCGCGGACTCCTCGCCGGTCACATAGAGCGTGCGGTGCTCGTCGCTCGCCGCCTTGGCCGCCACGTCCAGCAGCAGCGTGGACTTGCCGACGCCGGGCTCGCCCGCGAGGAGCACCACCGCGCCGGGCACGAGGCCGCCGCCGAGCACCCGGTCCAGTTCGGGCACGCCGGTGGAACGGGCGGTGGCCTGACGGCCGTCGACCTGGCCGATGGGCACGGCGGAGGTGGTGACGCGGCCGGGCGCCGTCGTACGCACCGCGGGCGCGCCGTACTCCTCGATCGTCCCCCAGGCCTGGCACTCGGGGCAGCGACCGAGCCACTTGGCCGTCTGCCAGCCGCACTCGGTGCAGCGGTAGGACGGACGCTCCTTGGCGGACTTCGTACGGGCAGCCATGCACGAACCGTAACCGCCGCCACTGACAACGCGGCCGCCGCCCGCTGGACGGCAGGTGCCCCGGCCGCCGGTCCGTCCCGCCCTCATGACATGCGAACCGGCCACGTCACGACGGGAACGAGCCATGGAATCGCGGGTTCCTGTCCCCGATTGAGGGATCGTTTCACCCGTACGGAGTAAAACTGCTCAAGGTGCAGGAAGAGGCCATCTTCCGCCCCCTACGGTCCACGGATGATGAGCAGCAGTCCGGAGACCTCGACCCGCACCACCGGCGCGCACCGGGCGCAACGGCAGGAGCGCGACCGCGGTGCGGCGCGCACGCTGGCACAGCGACCGCCCGCTCGCTACGAGCCGTACCTGGACGGTCTGTTCACCTACTGCATGTCCGTGCTGTGCGACCACGACACGGCGACCGCCGCCCTCGGCGACGTCCTCGCGCTCGCCGAGCGTCGCGGTGGCCCGGACGCGGCCGGTGACCGCAGGGCCTGGCTGTACGCGCTGGCCCGCTGGGCCTGTCTGCGCAAGCTGGCCGAGGCCAAGCAGAAACGTCAGTCCACGCACGCGGCGGGACGCCACGGAGCCGACCGCAAGCCCGCCGAACCCCCGGTCGCCGAGGACGTCCTGGAAGCACGGCGCCGCGAACTCGCCCTGCTGGCCTGGCCGGAGGCGGCCGGCACGACCCCCGAGCAGCGCGAGGCGCTCGAACTCGCCGTACGCCACCACCTCGCCGCCCACGAGGTCGCCGCCGTCCTCGGCATGGACCTCGCCGGCGCCCGGGAACTGCTCGCCTCCGCCGCCTGCGAGGTCGAGCGCACCCGCGCGGCCCTCGCCGTCGTCGAGACCGGGGACTGTCCGGGTGTGGCGCGGCTCACCGGCGACAACCAGTTCGTGCTCAGCTCCGCGCTGCGCCGCGAACTCGTGCGCCACGTCGACGACTGCCCGCGCTGCCGCCGCAGCGCCGAGCGCGCGATCCCCGGCCGCTGGCCCGGCGCGATGATCACGCCCGCCGAGCTGCCCGTGCTCGAAGCGCCGCGCGCGGCCCTGCACATGGCGCTGGCGCACCCCCCGCGCGCGCGGGGCGCCGCCGTGCCCCGCTTCGACCGGCGCGGCTTCCCGATGGACCCCAAGGACCGGGCCGCCCGCCGCGACCGCCTGCGCGCGCGTGCCGTCACCACGACCGTCGTCGCCACCGTCGTCGCCGCGCCCGTGCTCGCCCTGTGGGCCGCCTACCGGGGCGGCCCGGGCGAGGAGGCCGACGGGCACTCCGCCAGCGCCAGCGAGGCGCACGGTCCCGACAGCCTGGACGGCGAGCGGGCGAGCGGCGGCTACCAGAACGCCGGCAACGCGTCCGTCAGACCCGGCCCGCGCTTCACCAAGGACGGCCGGCCCGACGTCTCCGTGGAGGTCGTCAGCGTCACCGGCGCCGGCAAGAAGGGCGCCGGGCACCTGGAGGTCGGCGCCGGCAACCACGGCGACACCACGCTGATCACCCTCACCGCGACCGGCGACGCCCCGGTCCGCTGGTCGGCCACCACGGGAGCCGGCTGGCTCTACCTGAGCCAGTCCTCGGGAACCCTGAAACCCGGCGAGACGTTGACGATCAAGGTGTACGTCGACCACCTGCGCGAGCCGTCCGGCCCCTGGAGCGCGCGCGTGGCGATCTCACCGGCCGGCGCGGTCGTCACCATCCGGGGCTACGGCACGGCCCCCGCACCCACCCCGCCGGGCGAGCCCACGGCACCCCCGCCCAGCCCCACGGTCCCGCCCCCTGCGGACCCCACCCCGAGCGACCCGCCGTCCTCGCCCCCGGCCCCCGACCCGACCCCGACGGACCCCTCGCCGTCCGAGCCGCCCAGCTCGTCACCACCACCGTCGGACAGCGGCGAACCGAGTCCGTCCGCGTCGTAGAGGGCGCGGAGTACCGGGGTGGGCGCGTCGTGGGCGCCCGGGCCGCTCAGCCGACCGGATTCGCCGGGTCCACCGGGTCCACCGGATCCGCCGGATGCGGTGCCAGCAGGGGCAGCTGGGAGGCCAGCCGCTGCTCGCACAGCTCGACCAGGCGGTCGTAGCCCTCCTTGCCCATCAGCTCGATCAGTTCGGGGCGGTAGGAGACGTAGACCGGGTCGCCGGCGCCGTGTGCCGAGGTCGCCGACGTGCACCACCAGTGCAGGTCGTGGCCGCCCGGACCCCAGCCGCGCCGGTCGTACTCGCCGATCGACACCTGGAGCACGCGCGTGTCGTCGGGCCGGTCGATCCAGTCGTACGTCCGCCGCACCGGCAGCTGCCAGCAGACGTCCGGCTTGGTCTCCAGCGGCTCGCGGCCCTCCCGCAGCGCCAGGATGTGCAGCGAGCAGCCCTGGCCGCCCGCGAAGCCGGGCCGGTTCTGGAAGATGCAGGAGCCCTGGAAGGGCCGGGTCTGCCGGTCACCGTCCTCGTCCTCCGAGACCCAGCCGCCCGCCATGCCCTCGTCGTGGTGCTGCCAGATGTCCGGAGTGAGCCGCGCCACGTGCTCGGCGACCCGCTTCTCGTCGTCCTCGTCGGAGAAGTGGGCACCCAGCGTGCAGCACCCGTCGTCCGCGCGGCCCGCCTGGATGCCCTGGCAGCCGCTGCCGAAGATGCAGTTCCAGCGAGAGGTCAGCCATGTCAGATCGCAGCGGAAGACCTGCTCGTCGTCCGCCGGATCCGGGAACTCCACCCACGCGCGCGCGAAGTCGAGCCCCTTCTCGTCCGCCTTCAGAGCCTTCATGGCCTTCCGTGACTGCTTCGGTGACTGCTTCGGTGGCTTCACCCGCGAAGGACCGTCGGCAGTTACGGCCGTTTTGTCGTCCTTCACCTTTTTCGTCTTTGGCACGCGTCCAGGGTAAGTCGCCCGAGGCCACTCCGGAGACAGTCGAACGCGCAGCTGGCAGTAGCGTTCCCTACATGAGACTCGGTGTCCTCGACGTGGGATCGAACACGGTGCATCTGCTGGTGGTGGACGCGCACCCCGGCGCCCGCCCCCTGCCCGCGCACTCGCACAAGGCGGAACTGCGCCTTGCCCAACTCCTCGACCAGGCCGGGGCGATCGGCCCCGAAGGCGTCGAGAAGCTGGTCTCGGTCGTCAAGGACGCGCTCCAGGCCGCCGAGGACAAGGGCGTCGAGGACCTGCTCCCGTTCGCCACCTCCGCCGTCCGCGAGGCCACCAACGCCGACGACGTCCTCGCGCGCGTGCGGGCCGACACCGGAGTCGAACTCCAGGTCCTCAGCGGCGCCGAGGAGGCCCGCCTCACCTTCCTCGCCGCCCGCCGCTGGTTCGGCTGGTCCGCGGGCAAGCTCCTGGTCCTCGACATCGGCGGCGGCTCCCTCGAGATCGCCTACGGCATCGACGAGGAACCGGACGCGGCGGTCTCCCTGCCGCTCGGCGCGGGCCGCCTCACGGCCGGCTGGCTCCCCGGCGACCCCCCGGACCCGGACGCCATCAGGGCCCTACGACGGCACGTGCGCGCCCAGATCGCCCGCACGGTCGGCGAGTTCGCCCGCTTCGGCGCCCCCGACCATGTGGTCGCCACGTCCAAGACCTTCAAGCAGCTGGCCCGCCTGGCCGGCGCGGCCCGCTCCGCCGAGGGCCTCTACGTCCAGCGCGAGCTCAAGCGCGAGTCCCTGGAGGCCTGGGTCCCGAGGCTGGCCGGCATGACGACCGACCAGCGGGCGGAGCTCCCCGGCGTCTCGGAGGGCCGGGCGAACCAGCTCCTGGCGGGTGCCCTGGTGGCCGAGGGCGCGATGGACCTGTTCGGTGTGGAAACGGTGGACATCTGCCCCTGGGCGCTGAGGGAGGGCGTCATTCTGCGCAGACTTGACCATATGGGATCCGCTCAGGGCATGTAGGGGCGCGGAGAGCCGCGCGAGCACCCCGGCGCACCCGCACCCGCCCAGTGGCAATCACCACAACGGCGAAGAGGCACCCCGCATCCCACCCACGGCAACCCGTAATCTGTCCCCCATGGCAGAGCCAGTCGTACGGATCCCGGATGCGAAGGTCGCCCTGTCGACGGCCTCCGTCTACCCGGAGTCGACGGCGACGGCCTTCGAGATCGCCGCACGCCTCGGGTACGACGGCGTCGAGGTCATGGTGTGGACCGACCCGGTCAGCCAAGACATCGAGGCCCTGCGCCGCCTCTCCGACTACCACGGCATCCCCATACTCGCCGTGCACGCCCCCTGCCTGCTCATCACGCAGCGCGTGTGGTCGACGGACCCCTGGGTCAAGCTCCAGCGCGCGCGGGCGGCCGCCGAGAAACTGGGCGCGAGCACGGTCGTCGTGCACCCGCCGTTCCGCTGGCAGCGCCAGTACGCCCGCGACTTCGTCAGCGGGATCTGGCGCATGGCGAACGAGACGGACGTACGGTTCGCCGTCGAGAACATGTACCCCTGGCGCTACCGCGACCGCGAGATGCTCGCCTACGCCCCCGACTGGGACGTCACCAAGGACGACTACCGGCACTTCACGATCGACCTCAGCCACGCGGCGACGTCCCGGACCGACGCGATGCAGATGGTCGACCGGATGGGAGACCGGCTCGGCCACGTCCACCTCGCCGACGGCAAGGGCTCCGCGAAGGACGAGCACCTCGTGCCCGGCCGCGGCGGCCAGCCCTGCGCCGAGCTCCTGGAACGCCTCGCGCTGACCGGCTTCGACGGCCATGTCGTCATCGAGGTCAACACCCGCCGCGCGATGTCCGGCGCCGAACGCGAGGCCGACCTCGCCGAGGCCCTGGCCTTCACCCGCCTGCACCTGGCCTCACCGGTGAAGGTGCCGCGGCGATGAACGGGCGGGTGCCTCCGGCGGTTGGGTGGCGGGTGGCTTCGGTCGTGAGGGGCCGGGCGGGCCGGCAGGTGTGTCCCGTGCCGGGGGGCCGGGCGGGCGTACGGGTGTCTCCCGCGCCGAGGGGCCGACAGCGCGCGGGCGTCCTCCGCGCGGAGGAGCCGGGCAGACCGGCAGGCGTCTCGCGCACCGAGGATTCCGGCGGGCGGCCAGGTGTCTCCCGTGCCGAGGTACGGAGCCAGCGTGCAGGCGTCTCGCGCACCGAGGATTCCGGCGGGCGTGCGGGTGTCTCGCGCACCGAGGACCCCGGCGGGCGGGCAGGCGTCTCCCGCACCGAGGACCCCGGCGGGCGGCCAGGCGTCTCCCGTGCCGAGGTACCGAGCAGCCGCGCAGGTGTCGTCGGCACCGGGAACAGGGCAGGCGCGCACACGTTCCCGGTGCCGAGGAACGGCGCAGCCACCAAGGTGGCCCGGCCGTGAGTGACGTCACCGCCCGCGGGCGGGGCCGGCCCCGCCGTACGGAGTCGGACGTGGCCGGCACCCGTGACCGGATCCTCGACGCGGCCCGGGAGGAGTTCTCCGAGCGGGGCTACGAGAAGACGTCCGTGCGCGGCATCGCCAAGGCCGCCGGGGTCGACTCGGCGCTGGTCCACCACTACTTCGGCACCAAGGAACAGGTCTTCGAGGCGGCCGTGGAGGTCGCCGCCGCGCCCGCCCTGAGCGCGCCCGACGCGCTCGCCGAGGGTCCTGTGGAGGACGTCGGTGAGCGCCTCACCCGCTTCATCTTCGGCGTCTGGGAGAACCCGGCCACGCGCATGCCGCTCCTGGCGATCGTCCGCTCCGCCGTGAACAACGAGACCGCCGCCACCGTCTTCCGCCGGCTCGTCGCCTCCCAGCTCCTGCGCCGCATCGCCGACCAGCTGGACCTGCCGGACGCCGAGCTGCGGGCCGAACTCGCGGCAGCACAGCTCGTGGGCACGGCCATGCTGCGCTACGTGATCAAGGTGGAGCCACTGGCGTCGGTGGACGTCGAGCAGATCATCGCGCGGGTCGCCCCGGTGGTGCAGAACCATCTGACCGGGCCCTGACTCCGAGACGAGCGTCCCGCATTCCGGACACCCTGTCCCGGTCCCTGGATGACCGGCGTACGCTCGATAGCAGCCAGAACTGTCTGAAGGAGCGAGCGACGATGCCCGAGCTGAGGTCCCGCACAGTCACCCACGGCCGCAACATGGCGGGCGCACGCGCCCTTATGCGCGCCTCCGGTGTACCCGGTGCGGACATCGGCCGCAAGCCGATCATCGCGGTCGCCAACTCCTTCACGGAGTTCGTGCCCGGCCACACCCACCTCCAGCCGGTCGGCCGCATCGTCAGCGAGGCCATCACCGCCGCCGGAGGCATCCCGCGCGAGTTCAACACCATCGCCGTCGACGACGGCATCGCGATGGGCCACGGAGGAATGCTCTACAGCCTCCCCTCCCGCGACCTGATCGCCGACTCGGTCGAGTACATGGTCGAGGCCCACTGCGCCGACGCCCTGATCTGCATCTCCAACTGCGACAAGATCACCCCGGGCATGCTGAACGCCGCGCTGCGGCTCAACATCCCCACGGTCTTCGTCTCCGGCGGCCCGATGGAGTCCGGCCGCGCGACCCTCGTGGACGGCACGGTCCGCACCCTCGACCTGGTCGACGCGATGTCCGAGGCCGTGAACGAGAAGATCTCGGACGCGGACATGCTCCGTATCGAGGAGAACGCCTGCCCGACCTGCGGCAGCTGTTCCGGCATGTTCACCGCCAACTCGATGAACTGCCTCACCGAGGCCATCGGCCTCTCCCTCCCCGGCAACGGCTCGGTCCTGGCCACGCACACGGCCCGCAAGCAGCTGTACGTCGACGCGGCCGAGACGGTGATGGACATCACCCGCCGCTACTACGAGCAGGACGACGAGACGGTCCTGCCGCGCAGCGTCGCCTCCTTCGAGGCCTTCGAGAACGCCATGGCCCTCGACATCGCCATGGGCGGCTCGACCAACACGATCCTGCACCTGCTGGCCGCGGCCCAGGAGGCGGAGGTCCCCTTCGGCCTGGCCGAGATCGACGCGGTCTCCCGCCGCGTCCCCTGCCTCGCGAAGGTCGCCCCGAACGTGGCGAAGAACCGCACGTACTACATGGAGGACGTGCACCGCGCGGGCGGCATCCCCGCCCTCCTCGGCGAACTGCACCGCGCGGGCCTGCTCAACGAGGACGTGCACTCGGTCCACAGCCCCTCCCTCGCGGACTGGCTCAAGACCTGGGACGTGCGCGGCGGCTCGCCGTCCCAGAAGGCCGTGGAACTGTGGCACGCGGCCCCCGGCTGCGTCCGCTCCGCCGAGGCCTTCTCCCAGTCGGAGCGCTGGGACTCCCTGGACGAGGACGCCGCCGAGGGCTGCATCCGCAGCGCCGAGCACGCGTACTCGAAGGACGGCGGCCTGGCCGTCCTCAAGGGCAACCTCGCGGTCGACGGCTGTGTCGTGAAGACGGCCGGCGTCGACGAGTCGATCTGGACGTTCGAGGGCCCGGCGGTCGTCTGCGAGTCGCAGGAGGAGGCCGTCCAGAAGATCCTCACCCAGCAGGTCAAGGAGGGCGACGTCGTCGTCATCCGCTACGAGGGTCCCAAGGGCGGCCCCGGCATGCAGGAGATGCTCTACCCGACCTCGTACCTCAAGGGCCGCGGCCTCGGCAAGGCCTGCGCCCTGATCACCGACGGCCGTTTCTCCGGCGGCACCTCCGGCCTGTCCATCGGCCACGCCTCCCCGGAAGCGGCGGCCGGCGGCACCATCGCCCTCGTCGAGGACGGCGACCGCATCCGCATCGACATCCCGGGCCGGTCCATCGAGCTCCTGGTCGACGACGCGGAGCTCGCCCGTCGCGAGGCCGCCCTGGACGGCGCCTACGCCCCGAAGAACCGTGAGCGCAAGGTCTCGGCGGCCCTGCGCGCCTACGCGGCGATGGCCACCAGCGCGGACAAGGGCGCGGTGCGGGACGTCTCCAAGCTGGGCTGACCCACCCGACACCGAGGGCCGCCTCTTCCGGGGCGGCCCTTCGCGCACCCGGGATCACCAGGCGGAGGGCTCACGGGCGTCCAGGGCGAAGACGGTGCCGTCGGGGGCGGTGGCGTAGATGTGGTGGGCGGCTAGGACGGGCCGGGGCAGCGTGGCGATCACATCGCTCGCGTCGACACCGAGCCGCACCCTTGTCTGCCCGGTGAGTATTCCCTTGCGCGCGTCCACGGCGAGCAGCCGCCCGTCGGAAGCGGTGAGGAAGACGTGGCTGCCGTCAGCCACCGGGACGGACCCCCGGCTCACGGAAGTCTCCAAATGCCACAGGTGCCGACCCCTGTCGACATCGATGGCCTCCATGGCCCCGACGGTGGCCAGCACATAGACGACACCGCCCTGCACAGTCGCCTGGGCATTCTGGCGAGGCACGCTCAACCTCACCGTCCGGGTAGTTCCGGACGCCGGGGTGTAACGGACCACAGCGGTGGCGTAGTCGAATACGTGGTCGACGGCGAGGAAGAAGACAGATCCGTCCTCGGAGCCGATCGGCGTCAGAGCGCTGTCGAGGTGTTCGTCCCACCGCACATCGCCGGTGGCCGCGTCCACGGCGGTGACCCGGGTGGTCGACCCGTCGACGGACGCGCTCGTCATGTAGAGCAGCGGGTCCCCGGGAAACGTGGAGACCGACGGCGTGGCGTGGCCGGGTATCTTCCGGCTCCACTCAGTGTCACCGGACGTGCTGTCCATGCCGGTCACTGTCCCGTCCACGCCGGTGACCAGGAGCATGCCGCCGGCGGCCCAGAGACCGTTGTACGTCGGTACCTTCCGCTGCCAACGCGTCCGGCCCGTAGCGGGATCGAGCGCCTCCAGGCGATTGCCGTAATCGGCCAACGGCAGCACGAGGCCACCGGACAGAGCGGGTGGAACGCTCCAACGGTTCGTGTCGGCCGAATGTTTCCACAGCAGTCTGCCGTCGGTCGGATCGAGGCCGTAGACCAGTCCCGCCCGGACGCAGTAGAGCTTGCCGGCGCCGTACGAGCATCGGGGCGTCCCTTCACCCCCGGCCACAGGCTTCGCATCCCACGGGCGGAACGTGGACACCCCCGCCCGAGGCGTGCTGGTGTCCCCCGGTGCGGGCCGACCGTCGTCGAGCAGCCGCACCGAGCCGAACACTCCGCCCGCGACGAGGACAAGCGCGCCGGCGGCGAGCATGAGCCTCCTGCGCAAGCGCCGCTCGGGCCGCCGTGCCGGCTCCTCGGCCTCCTGCTCAGGCACGAGCGCATCACCCGTGCGCTGTGCCGGTATGAACGCCTGCGTGTCGTAGGAGGCCGCGACCGACCGCAGCTCCCGCATCAACTCGTCCGGCGTGGGCCGGTCCTCGGGCTCCTTGGCCAGACACCGCACGATCAGCGGCGCGAGATTCGCCGGTACGCCGGTCAGATCCGGCTCGTCGTGCACCACCTGGTAGGCCACGACATAGGGGCTGTCGGAGTCGAACGGCCCGCGCCCGGTGGCCGCGTGCACCATCACCGAGCCGAGCGCGAAGATGTCGGCCGCGGGCCCCACCTCTCTCGGCCGCCGGAACTGCTCCGGCGCCATGAACGGCGGTGTCCCGATCAACTTCCCGGTCTCGGTGCGAAGTTCGCTGTCCTTTGGCCGAGAAATGCCGAAGTCGATGACCTTCGGTCCGTCCTCGGCGAGCAGCACATTGCTCGGCTTGAGGTCCCGGTGGACCACCCCGACCCGGTGGATGTCGCGCAGCGCCTCGGCGAGCCCGGCCATCAGGCGACGCAACTCGGCAGGCGCCAACGGCCCGTTCCGCTTCACCTCGTCGGAGAGCGTCGGGCCGGGAATGAACAGCGTGGCCATCCAGGGCCGTTCGGCATCGGGGTCGGCGTCGACGACGGACGCGGTGAACGCCCCGCTCACCTTCCGCGCCGCCGCCACCTCCTGCCGGAAACGCCCCCTGAACTCGGGGTCCTTGGCGAACTCGGTGTGTACGACCTTCACCGCGAGCTTCATCCCCGAGGTGCTGCGCGCGACGTGCACGACGCCCATCCCACCGGACCCGAGACATGACTCCAGCCGGTAGTGCCCGGCGTACTCGGGAAGTTCCGCTTCCGCGCCCGCTCCGGTGTTGCCCTGTGGCGCCATGGAACCACCCCCGTGCTGATCGTCCGCGCGCGCGACACACGGAGCCTATGCGATGACTCGTACGGGACAGAGGCGGCTTGCTAGTGTCCGCGTGCGAGTTACGCACATGTGTTTCATGGCGTGATTCAGGGGAATGAACGGGACCCCATGGCAGTCATGGGGACCAACGGGGGAGGATTTTCATGTCTGTTGACCGCGTCGAAGAAGTCGAGAGCGGCGAGAGCAAGGCCGTCACGACGGCAGCTGCCGCGACCGCGGGCGTGCACTACTACTCGGTCGCGCCGGGCTACCGCCTCAACGTCCGCCGCGGCCCCGGCACGCAGTACGGCATCGTCCGTGTCCTGCCCGAGGGCGCGCAGGTCGCGATCTTCTGCCAGACACCGGGGACGTCGGTGGTCGGCCCGTACGGCACCTCGAACATCTGGGACAACATCGCCAACGGCGAGTTCGTCTCGGACGCCTACGTACTCACCGGCAGCGACGGTTACGTCGCCTCACGCTGCGGCTGACCGGCTCACACACTCCGAAGGGATCCATCGGTGACCTCACTGAAACGCAGATCCGTCATGCTCGCGGGCCTCACCGGCGCTCTTCTCATGGTGGGCGCCGCTGCCGCCGAGGCCGCGACAGTGCGGTACTACTCGGTGGCTCCCGACGTCCGGCTCAACGTCCGCAGCGGCCCCGGCACCAGCTACGGCATCATCCGCGTCCTGCCCGAGGGCGCCAAGGTGCCGATCTACTGCCAGACGCCGGGCACCTCGGTGACCGGCCCCTACGGCACCAGCAACATCTGGGACAACATCAGCAACGGCGAGTACGTCTCCGACGCGTACGTGAACACCGGCAGCGACGGCTACGTGGCCGACCGCTGCTCCTGATCCCGAAGGGAGCCCGTCCCCGTCCCGGAGCCATAATCGTCCCGTGAGCGACGAACCCGGCACCCAGGACATCCCCGCGGGCTCCCCAGCGGGCGGCGGCCCCCGCCCCGAACCCATCCGCTACTTCGGCACGGCCTGGGTGAACCACGACAAGGGCTACGCCCTGCGCCGCGTCGGCGCGGCCGCGGGCTCCCTCGCCGCCACCGTCGCCTCCTGCCTGATCCTGCGCTTCGCCTACGAGGGCCTCCAGATCGCCGACACCGGCAGTTTCGTTTCGGTCCTCGTCATCGCGATGTTCGCCATCTGCGGCGCGCTGGCGTTCCGCAACACCTGGGACGGCTTCGGCAAGCACCCCGACCCCGACCGCCAGGCCTCCCTCCGCGGCCTGCTGGCCATCGGGTTCGTCGGCTCCCTGCTCGCCTATTTCTTCCGCACCTTCGTGGAGGCGCCGGGGGAGGGGCTGCGTCGCAAGGAGTACGAGGCCGCTCGACGCGAGCACGAGAAGCGAGGCGCTCGCCGCACCGGGAACCCCGCCAAGAAGAACCACCGCCGCTGAGACTGCCGGGATCTCCCGGCGAGACGCACCGCGCAGGCACTCCAGCCCCGCCGCCTCTCACCGAAAACTCACCGCCACCCCCCGCCCCTCCCCGTCACGATGTCCCTATGACGGCCTCCTTTCACACCAGCCGAGCCCACTCCTTCAACACCGCCGCAGCCCAGTACGCCGCCAACCGCCCCTCCTACCCGCCCGCCCTCCTCGACGCGATCGAGGAACTCGCCGGCCGCCCCCTCGCCAGCGCCCGCGTCGCGGACATAGGCGCCGGTACCGGGATAGCGACCGCTCTCCTGCACGCCCGGGGCGCCGAGGTCGTCGCGGTCGAACCCGGGAACGGCATGGCCGAGCAGTTCCGCCGCACCCACTCCGGCATCCCGATCGTCCGGGGCGACGGCAACGACCTCCCCCTCCTCACGGACTCCGTCGACCTCCTCACCTACGCCCAGTCCTGGCACTGGACCGACACCGCCCGCGCGGTCCCGGAAGCCTGCCGCGTACTGCGCCCGGGCGGCGCCCTCGCCCTGTGGTGGAACACCCACGCCCTCGACGTCCCCTGGATCACCGGCCAACTCGACCGGATCGCCGAGCACTTCAAGGTCGACAGCGCCCACCCGGCCGTCGAGGCGAACGGCAACGGCGCCCGGTCCGCCCTGGCCGACCCCAGCGGCCGCCTGGACTTCGCTCACCGCGTGATCCGCTGGAGCCGTCACGTCCCCGTCGACACCCACCTCGCCAACATCGGCAGCCACTCCCTCTTCCTGGTCGCGGGCGAGGAGCACGCGGGCGCCTTCCTCACCGAGGAGCGGCGGATCCTGCTGGAGCTCTTCCCGGACGGCACCGTCGAGGAGACCTACGACGTCGAGCTGCTGGTCGCCGTCAACGCCTCACCCTGACGGGCCGGCGATCGCGTGGGCGCGCGAGCCGCTTGACGGCCCTGACCCCCGGGAGCATTATTCATCGCATGATGAATAAAGCGCCCCGGCCACCCGACGCCAGTCCGGACCCCGGGCCGACCGCCCCCGCGGTCCACGCCGACGGCCTCACCGTCGTGCGAGGCCCCCGCACCGTCCTGCGCGGCCTCGCCTTCGACGTCCCCCGCGGCCAGATCACCGGTCTCCTCGGCCCCTCCGGCTGCGGCAAGTCCACCCTGATGCGCTCGATCGTCGGCACCCAGGCCAAGGTCACCGGCACCCTCGACGTCCTCGGCCGCCCCGCGGGCCACCCCACCCTGCGCACCCGCATCGGCTACGTCACCCAGGCCCCCTCCGTCTACGACGACCTGACCGTCCGCCAGAACCTCGAGTACTTCGCCGCGATCCTCGCCCCCGGGCGCGCCGCAGCCGACCGCCGCCACTCCGACGTCACCCAGGCCATCACCGACGTCGACCTCACCACCCACGCCGACTCCCTCGCCGGCAACCTCTCCGGCGGCCAGCGCAGCCGCGTCTCCCTCGCCGTCGCCCTCCTCGGCGCCCCCGAACTCCTCGTCCTCGACGAACCCACCGTCGGCCTCGACCCCGTCCTGCGCCGCGACCTCTGGAACCTCTTCCACGACATCGCCGCCCGCCGCGGTACCACCCTCCTCATCTCCTCCCACGTCATGGACGAGGCCGAGCGCTGCCACCGCCTCCTCCTCATGCGCGAGGGCGAGATCCTCGCCGACGACACCCCCGAGGCCCTGCGCACCCGCACCCACTCCGACACCGTCGAGGACGCCTTCCTCCACCTGGTCGACCAGGCCGTCGAGGCAAGCCGCACCAAGGAGCACACGCGATGACCACGACCACCACCCCCACCCCGGGTCTCGCGCCCGCCCCCACCAGCGCCCTCAGCCTCTCCCGCACCACCGCCACCGCGGCCCGCGTCCTGCGCCAGCTCCGCCACGACCCGCGCACCATCGCGATGATGATCCTGATCCCCTGCGTGATGCTCTTCCTGCTGCGCTACGTCTTCGACGGCAGCCCGCGCACCTTCGACAGCATCGGCGCCTCCCTCCTCGGGATCTTCCCGCTGATCACGATGTTCCTGGTCACCTCCATCGCCACCCTGCGCGAACGCACCTCCGGCACCCTCGAACGCCTCCTCGCCATGCCGCTCGGCAAAGGCGACCTCATCGCCGGCTACGCCCTCGCCTTCGGCACCCTCGCGATCATCCAGTCCGCCCTCGCCACCGGCCTCGCCGTCTGGTTCCTCGGCCTGGACGTCATCGGCAGCCCCTGGCTCCTCCTCCTGGTCGCCCTGCTCGACGCACTGCTCGGCACCGCCCTCGGCCTCTTCGTCTCGGCCTTCGCGGCCTCCGAATTCCAGGCCGTCCAGTTCATGCCGGCCGTGATCTTCCCCCAACTCCTCCTCTGCGGCCTCTTCACCCCCCGCGACAACATGCACCCCGCCCTGGAGGGCATCTCCGACGTCCTCCCCATGTCCTACGCCGTCGACGGCATGAACGAGGTCCTCAAGCACACGGACATGACAGCGACCTTCGTCCGCGACGCCCTGATCGTGGCGGGCTGCGCACTGCTGGTCCTGGGACTGGGAGCGGCGACCCTGAGGCGCAGGACCGCATAGGACCGCCCACGAGCAGCCACCGACCCGATGTCCCGCCCACCGGACACCCACTCTCCACGCCCCGACCCGGTGCCAGACTGAACCGCATGAGTCAGAAAGTCGCAGTCCTCGGCACCGGCAAGATCGGCGAAGCCCTGCTCAGCGGAATGATCCGCGCCGGCTGGGCCCCGGCCGACCTCCTGGTCACCGCCCGCCGCCCCGAGCGGGCCGAAGAACTCCGCACCCGCTACGGAGTCGCCCCGGTCACCAACCCGGAAGCCGCCAAGACCGCAGACACCCTGATCCTCACGGTCAAGCCGCAGGACATGGGCAGCCTCCTCGATGAACTCGCCCCGCACGTCCCGGCCGACCGCCTCGTCATCAGCGGCGCAGCCGGTATCCCCACCTCCTTCTTCGAGGAGCGCCTCGCCGCCGGCACCCCGGTCGTCCGCGTCATGACCAACACGCCCGCCCTGGTCGACGAGGCCATGTCCGTCATCTCCGCGGGCACCCACGCCACCGCCGACCACCTCACCCACACCGAGGAGATCTTCGGCGCCGTCGGCAAGACGCTCCGCGTCCCCGAGTCCCAGCAGGACGCCTGCACCGCACTCTCCGGCTCCGGACCGGCCTACTTCTTCTACCTGGTCGAAGCCATGACGGACGCGGGCATCCTGCTCGGCCTCCCCCGCGACAAGGCCCACGACCTGATCGTCCAGTCCGCGATCGGCGCCGCCACGATGCTCCGCGACAGCGGCGAACACCCGGTGAAGCTCCGCGAGAACGTCACGTCTCCCGCGGGCACCACCATCAGCGCCATCCGCGAACTCGAGAACCACGGCGTACGAGCCGCCCTCATCGCCGCCCTCGAAGCCGCCCGCGACCGCAGCCGCGCACTGGCCTCCGGCAAGAAGGACTGACCCCATCCGGGGGCGGCCACCGCACGAGCGAAGCCGCCCCCACGCAGACAGCCCCCGCGCCTACCGGGCGGCGTTCAGCACGACACCGCTGCCGAAGGCGCCGGTACGCGCTGCAGGCGCCGTATCGGAAGCGGCCGGCAGCAGCCCGATCGCGCGATACGCGGCATCCACGGTCGGCCGGGCCATCGCCCGAGCCCTCTCCGCGCCATCCCGCAACACCCTCTCCACATGGCCAGGGTCCGCGCACAACTCCTTGTGCCTCTCCTGCACGGGCCTCAAGACCTCGACCACGGCCTCGGCGGTGTCCTTCTTCAAGGCGCCGTACGACTCATATACACCGCTCAGCTCCGATGGGTTCCCACCCGTGCAGGACGCGAGGATCTCCAGCAGATTCGCCGGCCCTGGCCGGGCCTCCCTGTCGTACACGACGTCCCGCCCGCTGTCGGTCACGGCCCGCATGATCTTCTTCCGCACCACCTCCGGCTCGTCGAGCAGGTAGACGATCCCCGGCCCGGAGTCGTCGGACTTCCCCATCTTCGACGTCGGCTCCTGGAGGTTCATGACCCGCGCGCCCACCGTCGGCACGGTGGCCCGGGGCACCACGAACGTGTAGCCGTACCGCTGGTTGAACCGCACCGCCAGATCCCGCGTCAGCTCCACGTGCTGAGCCTGGTCGTCCCCCACGGGCACCTCGTCGGCCCCGTAGGCCAGGATGTCCGCGGCCATCAGCACGGGATACGTCAGCAGCGACAGCCGCACACTCCCGCCCCGGGCCCGCTCCCGCGCGGCCTTCTCCTTGTACTGGATCATCCGCCGCATCTCGCCGTCCGTGGCCACGCACTCCAGCACGTACGACAGCCGCGCGTGCTCGTCCACATGACTCTGCACGAACAGGGTGCACAGCTCCGGATCCAGCCCGGACGCGAGCAACAGCGTCGCCGCCTGGCGACTCAGCCGACGCACCCGCGCCGGATCATGGTCGACGGTCAGGGCGTGCAGGTCGACGATGCAGAACAGCGACTCCGCCCGGTGCTGGTCGACCTCGGCCCACTGCCGCATGGCTCCCAGGTAGTTCCCCAGCGTCAGATGCCCCGTCGGCTTGACCCCGCTGAAGACCCGCGTCATCTCTCCACCTCCTGGTCGAGACCGCCGTCCCGGCGGCCGACCCTCAGGAGCCCTGGAGGGAGATACGCGAACGGCCGCCGAGGCGGCGGCCGTTGAGTGCATACGTGCTCACGGCCGCCGTCAGGCGGCCCACCACTGCTGGGTGCACGTACGCGTTGTCATGCCTGCCAGGCTACGCCTCCAAGGCACCGACCGGACCTGAGTTGACACTCCCCAACCCGGTACGTAGTGTTCTCCGAGTTGTCCGACGTGAGCGCCGACTCCGGTCGGTCCCCGGACAGCCATTCCGCAGGTACCAGCCAACAAACGATGGCAGTCGTTCTGTCTGCCGTCGCTGTATTGGCGTGTGTATTCGCGAAATGAGGAATCCGCGTTCGAAAGGACGGCGGCCCCCGATTAGCTCGGGAGCTCGGAATCCGCTAAAGTCTCACTCGTCGGAACGGCCCAAGGGCCGGGAAGGCAAGCCCCTCTGACTGGGAATCAGGCCCGAAAGGATCTGATAGAGTCGGAACCGCCGGAAAGGGAAAAGCGGAAGCGGGAACCTGGAAAGCACCGAGGAAATCGGAACCGGAAACGGTCTGATAGAGTCGGAAACGCAAGACCGAAGGGAAAAGCCCGGAGGAAAGCCCGAGAGGGTGAGTACAAAGGAAGCGTCCGTTCCTTGAGAACTCAACAGCGTGCCAAAAATCAACGCCAGATATGTTGATACCCCGTCTCCGGCCATACGGCTGGGGCGAGGTTCCTTTGAAGAAAAACACAGCGAGGACGCTGAGAACTGTCGCCTTATTCCGGTGATGGTTCCGCTCTCGTGTGTGTGCACCCGATTACGGGTAAACATTCACGGAGAGTTTGATCCTGGCTCAGGACGAACGCTGGCGGCGTGCTTAACACATGCAAGTCGAACGATGAACCACTTCGGTGGGGATTAGTGGCGAACGGGTGAGTAACACGTGGGCAATCTGCCCTTCACTCTGGGACAAGCCCTGGAAACGGGGTCTAATACCGGATACCACTCGCACGGGCATCTGTGCGGGTTGAAAGCTCCGGCGGTGAAGGATGAGCCCGCGGCCTATCAGCTTGTTGGTGAGGTAA